>NZ_RYDG01000002.1:0-517267 GCF_003970305.1 Flavobacterium sp. LB2P53 | reverse complement strand
GCTGGTGCAGCATTAACTGGAGGAAACTTTTGGCAAGGCGCAGTTACGGGTTTAGTGGTTAGTGGACTCAATCATGCAATGCATCAGATGGATAGTCCAGATGACGATGTGCGAATTAACACTAAAAATAAAACGGCAGAAGTTACAAGAACAGGCGATGGTCACGACAGAATTTTTGTTGATGGTGTTGAAGTTATGGCTACTCCTAGAGGCGCATTAGGTCCAGAGTTAAGAGATAATGGATATTCAATATCAATGAAAGGTCCGCAAGGAGTTGGAATGGGATTAACTGATTTAGTACTAGACGCATTCAATTTAATAACTGGAGCAGGTGAATTAAAAATGGGTGTTACGATGCTGTCGAAATCTTCGTTAGGTTTAAAGGTTTTAGGAGGAGCTTCAAAAGGAACTTTAAAATCGTCAGTTTTTTATAAATCAGTTTATGGTAATGCTAAAATCAGCTTATTTGGAGGAGCTGTTACAAGACTTCCTTATGTTTCTCCTTTCGGAGTTGGTATGGTAAGAAATTGGTCTTCGTTTTATGGTAGAAACGCAGCGCTTTTTGGAGGAACAAGAGCAACAGCAGGTGCAGCAGGATTAACAAATAATTAGATATGGAATTTTTGGAGACTAAAGTTTGTGATTTTTTTAATGAATGGTTATTTAGTAAAAAAGAGTATAATCTAAATACAATTATAAATACGATAGATTTAGACAAAGAAGATGCAATAATGATTTTTGAAGAGTTTTTAAATAAGTTTGAGATAGAATCAGGGTATTCTAATTTTGATACAAATAAATATTTTTACAAACTAAATTTTTTAGATGCTTTATTAATTAATATTTTTAGAAAAAAAATTGAAAAAAAATATGTCAAAAAACCATCTATCACCATTGCTCATATGGTAATGGTAGCTAAAAGAAAAGAGTGGTTTGATCCATTATCATAATATTTAAAAAAAAGCCGAGCAAATGCTCGGCTTTCTTCCCTTTATAAAGTCGCTACATTTTTAGCGAAGAAATCTTTAAATTTTTTATTGGTAAGCATTTTATCAATAAGTTTAAAGATGGTTTGTTTGTCATCATCTTCTAGCTGTTGTATGAGTCTCATTTGCTCAACGGCTGTTTTATCTTCCATTACAACTTCGGTTGGAATTTTGCCGTCGTAATTAATAATTTGATCAGTAGTTAAATTCAAAAGTAATGTTACATTTTAGTCGTTTTCCTAACACGACTTTCTAACGTGTTAAATTTTTTCAATTTTTCTAACACGTTTACATAACGTGGTAAGTTTTTAGCATTTTTCTAACACGTTGTTTTTATGCGGTAAATTTTCAATGGTTTTTTACCATATTTAACTATTCATTAAAACGTTTATCAATTCGGTATTCATATAATAGTTAGATTTTCCGACTTTGGTTTTTTCTAAAAATCCTATTTCTGAAATTTTATCTAAATAAATTGAAGCCGTTTGGCGCGTAATATTCAATTCTTTTTCCAAAAACTCAATTTTAGTGTAAGGATTTCTAAACAAAATATTTATCAAATCTTGACTGTATATTTTAGGTAATTCAGTTCGCATTTTACCTTTATAATCTGCCATTAAATCCCGAATTTTAGTAATCAGAACAATAGTTTGCTCTGCAGTTACCTCAACGCCTTTTAACATATACAACACCATCGCTTCCCAGTCGTTAGTTTCTCTAACGCCCTGCAAAACTTTGTAGTAATTGGCTTTGTTTTGGGTAATGTAACGGCTTAAATACAAAATAGGAATATCTAACAATCCCGATAAAACCAAATAGAGAATGTTGATAATACGCCCCGTCCGTCCGTTACCATCATAAAATGGGTGGATACTTTCAAACTGATAATGTATAATTGCCATTTTTATAAGTGGGTCAATATCCGAAAAATCATTGTCGTTTATAAACTTTTCTAGGTTGCCCATTAAGTCCAAAACTTCATTGGCCCTTTGTGGTGGAGTATAGACCGTTTGCCCTAGCGAGTTTACTAATTTTGTTCCCGCTTGCGTTCTAAATCCAGCATTGTTTTGTAACAGCTCCTTTTGAATGGTTAAGATATGTTTGTTTAAAAGTAATTTCTCTTTTCGCACAATTTCAAAACCAAGTTTCAAACCTTGTGCGTAATTAAAAACTTCTTTACTGGCGTGTTTCTTGGTGTCAATCAATACATTTTCTTTGTATAAATCGTCGTGAGTAGTGATGATGTTTTCAATCTCACTACTGTCTTTTGCTTCCTGGAGTGTAAGCGTATTAATCAAAATACTTTCGTTTGGAATAGTCTTTGCCGTGCCTTTGAGTTCAGCTAAATACCGATGTGATTTTGCCAATTGCTTCAATATAGCAATCGATTCTGTAAAGTCTTTAGGCGGTAAGGATTGCAAAGTAAAATTTTCTGTCATTGTATGTGATTGATTCACAAAGTTAGAAAACTTATTTTGATATTGTAGTGATTTCAAAAAATACAATTTCTTGAAAAAAATTAAATTCATACCCCCCACAAGAACCACCAAAAAGAAAAGTTACGGAGGTAAAATATTTTTTTTGAGGTACTCCCCATCTTTTATTTAAGAACGGAAACCACCATAATAAAGTGATTTACACAGAAAACGAAACTAAGACATTTATTTAAGGACAAAAAACCAAACAGCTAAACTTTTATTATTCCAAGTTAAGACTATAGAAACAGATAAACGATGTTATAAAGATACTGTTTAACAGTTTTTAACTTATTGTATCAATCTAATTATATTACATTAAAATAGGTTCATTTTAGTTTCACAACACGAAACGGAGTTGTTATTAGGTCAAGTTTAAAAAACAAAAAACCCAAAACACTAATAATTAGTACTTTGGGTTTTAAAAGTGCGGATAATAGGACTCGAACCTACACGCCTTGCGGCACCAGATCCTAAGTCTGGCATGTCTACCAATTTCACCATATCCGCGAAATTCTGAGTGCAAATATAAGCATTACTTCTTAAGTTCAAAGGAATTTCTTAAAAAATTATTTACTCAGTTTTTTGTACTTTTGAGATTATAAAATAATTAAATAATGGAAAATATTAAAGCATACATTCAAGAACACAAAGACCGCTTTATCAACGAGTTAATCGAATTATTAAAAATGCCCTCCGTGAGCGCAAATCCTGCTTTCTCACTAGATATCATCAATACTGCTGCTGCCGTAAAAGCAAGTTTGGAAAAAGCAGGCTGCGATTTCGTTGAAATCTGTGATACCCCAGGCAACCCAATCGTGTATGGCGAAAAAATAATCGACCCAAATTTACCAACCATTTTAGTGTATGGCCATTATGACGTACAACCCGCAGATCCTATTGAATTATGGACTTCGCCGCCATTTGAACCCGTAATTAAGAAAACCGAAACTCATCCCGACGGCGCTATTTTTGCCCGTGGCGCTTGCGATGACAAAGGCCAAATGTACATGCACGTAAAAGCATTGGAATATATGGTTCAATCGAATACTTTGCCGTGTAATGTGAAGTTTATGATTGAAGGCGAAGAGGAAATTGGCTCCAAAAGCTTGAGTTGGTTCGTAGAACGCAATCAGGAAAAACTAAAAAATGACGTGATTTTAATTTCGGACACCGGAATGATTTCTAATCAACAACCGTCAATTACAACAGGATTACGTGGATTGAGTTACGTAGAAGTCGAAGTTACGGGACCAAACCGTGATTTACATTCCGGATTATATGGAGGAGCGGTTGCCAACCCAATCAATATTTTAGCCAAAATGATTGCTTCGCTTCATGATGAAGACAACCACATTACCATTCCTGGTTTTTATGATAATGTAGCAGAATTATCCTTGGAAGAAAGAGCCGAAATGGCCAAAGCGCCTTTCAACTTAGACAATTACAAAAAAGCATTAGACTTAAATGACATTTACGGCGAAAAAGGCTATAACACAAACGAAAGAAACTCCATTCGCCCTACACTGGACGTCAACGGAATCTGGGGTGGTTACACCGGAGAAGGTGCCAAAACCGTTATTGCAAGCAAAGCTTTCGCTAAAATCTCGATGCGTTTGGTTCCTAATCAGGATTGGGAACAAATCACGGAATTATTCACAAAACATTTCATAAGCATTGCTCCTGCCGGCGTTACCGTAAAAGTAAAACCACATCATGGCGGACAATGTTATGTAACGCCAACAGACAGTATTGGCTACAAAGCCGCGAATATGGCGTATACAGAAACCTTTGGCGTTCCCGCAATTCCCGTGCGCTCCGGAGGAAGTATTCCTATCGTGGCGTTATTCGAAAAAGAGCTGAAAAGCAAAACTATTTTGATGGGATTTGGTCTGGACAGTGATGCCATTCACTCGCCAAACGAACATTTCGGAATCTTCAATTACCTGAAAGGGATTGAAACCATTCCGTTGTTTTACAAATATTTTGTAGAACTTTCTAAATAATAGTTGGCGATACCGTCCGTTCGAGTTTTTTTGTAAAAAGAAACGGAACAAAAAAGTATCGAGAACCTACATCCGCTCTAAACAGGGCGGATTTTTTTTGGGCGTTCCCACGCTTCCACTATCGTTCCAGCGTGGTCAGGCTGTCCGTTCTCAATCTTTTTATTTTTTGAAACAAAAAAATAAAAAGGATTTCCACTCCCATCCTTAACGCAAACCGCTGACTACCAAAATATTTTTCATAAAAATTTGTTTATTTCAATTTATATTCTACATTTGTAGAGCTAACTCTATTTTCGTAGAAAAAAATTATTTTATGCGACAAACTGTTATTGTAATCGGCTTATTATTTTTCCTCTTTAGTTGCAAAACCAATCAGATGAAAAATAAACTTAGAGAAGGACTTTGGATTGAACAATACTCACAGGATAGTTCCCATTATAAATCAATTGGAAAATACAGAAAAGGTGATCCCGTAAAAAAATGGAGTTATTACTTAAATGGCAAAATTATTAAAAGAGAAAAATACAAAGACAACATCTGCAACACTACTTTTTATCATGAAAATGGAAAAATACAGTCCAAAGGAAAAACAAAAATGGAAACGAGTGATAAGTACGCGCATTGGTTTTATTTTGGTGACTGGAAGTTCTTTAATGAAAATGGAAGACTAATAACGATAAAGAAATACAAAAACGGAGAATCAGTTTCCGAAATAGAAATTAAATAACATGCAACAATTAACAAACTCAGAAGAACAACTCATGGAACACCTTTGGAAACTCGAGAAAGCCTTCATGAAAGACTTGCTGGAAGCCTATCCAAAACCAAAACCGGCAACCACAACCGTGGCTACTTTATTGAAAAGAATGATTGACAAGCAATTTGTAGCGTATACTGAATTTGGGAACTCCCGGGAATATTATCCATTGGTCAAAAAAACGGATTATTTCTCCAAACACGTCAACGGATTGATAAGTAGTTTTTTCAATAATTCGGCATCGCAATTTGCTTCTTTCTTTACCACCGAAACGAATTTGTCTCAAACGGAACTGGAAGAACTCAAGAAAATAATCGACAGTGAAATTCAAAAAAAGAAAAAATGAGCGACTTTCTAATCAAATCAACTATCACTTTATTCATATTATTGGCAGTGTATTATTTGTTTTTGGAAAAAGAAAAAATACACATTTTCAATCGGTTTTATCTGTTGTTCAGCCTTGTTTTCTCAATGGTGATTCCCTTTATTACTATTGAAGTTATTCAGGAAATAGCACAACCTGCAGTCAATCCAGGAAATATCCAAATACTGCAAGGAAACGCTGTAGTACTTAAAGAAACAAACTATCTAGCAATAGGATTATGGAGTTTATATGCTGTAGTAACACTCGTTTTGGCGATACGTTTTATCAGTAATATCATCAAGATTTCATCTAAAATGAAGTCGAATTCGCCAATTGATTATAAGAATGCCAAATTGATTTTGCTACCCGAAAAAACGCTGCCGTATACTTTTCTGAATAGGATTTTCATCAACGAAACGGAGTACAACAACCGTCAAATTGAAGCTGAATTGTACACGCATGAACTCACACATGTAACCCAAAAACACACTTTGGATATTTTATTCATCGAACTATTGAAAATCGTTTTTTGGTTCAACCCAATTTTTATTTTTTACAAAAAAGCAATACAACTCAATCACGAATTTCTTGCTGACGAGAAGGTAGTGACATCCTACAACAATGTTCCGTTTTACCAATCTTTATTACTATCGAAAGCAAACGAGAACCAAACTTTTTACTTGGCCAGTAATTTGAATTATTTAATAACTAAAAAACGATTACTTATGATGACAAAAACCACATCAAAAACGAAAGCTTTATTAAAAAAAGCAACGTTAATTCCGGTAGTAACTGCCTTATTATTTTTATTGTGTACGAAAGTCGTTGCGCAAGAAACCAATGTGAAAAAAGAAACTACTCCTGTAAAACCTGGAAATTTATTTAAAACGTATTACGACAAAACCACCTTTAAAATTAAAGATGAAAAAGGGAAGATTACCAGCGAAAAAAAATACAATGAACTAACTCCTATCGAAAAGAGAGCTATACCTTCTATCCTATCAAAACAAAAAAAATTACCTACAAACGAGGAACTTCTGGCGACTTTAAGCAAAGGAGCGCCTGAAGTAATTGAAATAGACACATTCAATTCTGAAAATCAGTTTGTCCAAAAAGGGGAAAATGAAGTCTACAATACTGCTGGAATAACCGAAAAACCAGATTTTCCCGGAGGAATATCAGAATTTTACAAATTTGTCGGCAATAATTTTAAAACTCCAACACAACCTAACTTAAAAGGAAAAATATACATCACCTTTATAGTAGAAAAAGACGGCAGTTTAAGCGACATAAAAAACATACGAGATATTGGTTTTGGAACCGGTGAAGAAGCCATACGTGTTTTGAAAATATGCCCGAAATGGATTCCCGGGAAAATGAACGGCGTCCCTGTGAGAGTAATGTATAGCCTCCCAATAACTTTACACTCAAAATCATAATAGTATAAAAAAACAAATCCGCTTCAAAAGGAGCGGATTTATCAAACTAAAAATCTAAAAACAAACTACTAACTAAACTCTTTATCAGGATTGTATCCTAAATATGGCATGGATTGTTCTTTGAAAACAACACCGTATTCCTCTAATTCTTTCAAAATAGGCACATACACTTCCTTACGAATCGGTAATTGAACTCCGGGAGTCGTAATTTTACCATTCAGTATTAATAAGGTTGCCATTGCAACAGGCAAGCCTACAGTTTTTGCCATCGCAGTGTAGGTTTGATCATCCCCAATACAAACCATTTTGGAATCTATTTGTTCTTTTTTGCCATTTAATTCGTATCCAAATTTGTGATACATGACAATCATATCTTTATCATCTTGCTGAAGCGTCCAACTATCAGTCAAGATCTTTTCCAGAATTTGTGCCGGCGTGGCATTCTTCAAGCCTACAATTTTATTGCGATTGAACAAGTCCAATTCCAACAATTTGTCCCACATGATATCATCCTGATCAATCTTAAGAATCAAACGAGTCTTAATTTCCACTGAATCCGTGGGATGATACGGCAAGAAAGAATTCACGTATTCTCTGTAACTCATGTTCTCCGAATCCTCCATGACGTAACTGTCATCCGTCATTCCTAATTGCACAAACATATTCCAAGCTTTAGAAAAACCAACTCTACGGATTGTTCCTCGGTATAAAGTCAGTACATTATCCAAGCCATACACACTGCGGTATTTCAAGGAATCCCGATTAGAATAGGCTTCAAATCGGCCAAACTCTTCCACTTCTAGAAATTCCGTTCTGCGAAACAAATTACAATACGGAATGTATTTATACGTTCCTTCCTGAATAAATTTGGCAGCGCCTCCTTGTCCTGCCAAAACCACATTGCGTGGCGCCCAGGTAAATTTATAATTCCAAAGATTCGTGTCGGATTCCGGCGCTACGAGTCCACCACAAAAAGATTCAAAAAGAAGCATTTCTCCGCCTTTTTCTTTAATTTCATCAATCACTTTCATCGCACTCATGTGGTCAATACCTGGATCAAGTCCAATTTCATTCATGAAAATGAGATTGTTTTCTTTGGCGGCAGCATCTAATTCCTGCATGGCATCGCTCACATAAGAGGCGGTAACCAGATGCTTTTTATATATTATACAATCTTTAGCCACTTCGATATGCAAATGAGCCGGCAACATCGAGATGACAATGTCAGCATTTTCAATTGCTTTTTTTCGTTGCTCATTATCGTAAATATCTAAAGCAATTGCAGTTGCGTTTTTATGATCATTGGTTTTACGCTGAGCTAAAGCCAAAGACAAATCACCAATAATTAGATGCAAGTTTTCTTTTTCTGATTTACTTAAAAGATAATGTATCAAAGAGGAAGCTGATCTTCCCGCCCCGATGATTAAAATTGTTCTCATTTTTATTTATTTACAACACAAACATACAAAAATGTTGTATTTATAACAAATAACTCAAAATAATTTACTGAGAAAGCTTTTATTCTTTTCGTTCTTTCTTTTACGTTTTAAAAATAAAAAAATTAGTCTGCTTAGTGTACCGTTAAATTAAGTTCATTTGAAAGTATCGTGCCAAATACTTTTAAAGTTAGGAGATATGAAATACTTTTGCATCAAACATCATTATCATGGACAAAAAGATACTTACAACGGGAACTATTCTGGGAATGATTGCAATAATTTTTGGTGCTTTTGGCGCACATGCCCTAAAAAAAGTACTGTCTATTGAGCAATTAAATACTTTTGAAACAGGCGTACGCTACCAAATGTACCATGCACTGTTTTTATTGTTTCTTGGACTCCTGAAAGACCTCTCTCAAAAAACAAAAAAAACGCTCTATAATTTAGTGCTTTTCGGTGTAATTCTATTTTCTGGCTCCATTTATCTATTGGCAACAAACACCCTTACTTCGTTTGATTTTAGCATCATTGGATTTATAACTCCTATTGGCGGACTCCTATTAATACTGGCCTGGGGCGTTTTATTGATAAATATTTTAAATAAAAAGTCACAAATTTAGACGAAACAAATTCTATCTGAAATTTAATATCTACTTTTGCAGTCTATAAAAACAAACTACACAACAAAATATTTATGGACAATAACACACTTTTCACGCAATCGATTTCGTTAAAAGAATTAGGAATTGAAAATGCAAAAATTCATTACCAGTTATCTCCTGATGAATTACACGACATCACCATCAAATCTGGTCAAGGAATCGAAGTTTCAAGTGGATCATTAGCGGTCAACACAGGAGAATACACAGGCAGATCTCCGCTGGATCGTTTTATCGTGAAAGACAGCGTCACTGAAAACGAAGTGTGGTGGGGAAAAGTAAACATCCCTTTCTCGCCAGAAGCTTTTGAAAAATTATACAACAAGGTTACCGCTTATTTATCCGGCAAAGAAATTTTTGTGAGAGATTCTTATGTGTGTTCAGACCAAAATTACAGATTAAATGTCAGAGTAGTGACAGAAACCGCTTGGGCCAACTTATTTTGCTACAACATGTTTCTGCGGCCCGATGTTCAAGAATTAGCAAATTTCACCCCAGAATGGACGTTACTCTGTGTGCCTAGTTTTATGGCTGATCCAGCAGTTGACGAAACACGCCAAAGCAATTTTGCGATTCTTGACTTTACACGAAAAGTAGTTTTAATAGGCGGAACTGGATATACAGGTGAAATAAAAAAGGGAATTTTCTCTGCCTTGAATCTCATTTTGCCAGTTTTCAAAAATACGTTACCAATGCACTGTAGTGCCAATGTTGGAAGAAACGGTGATACTGCTATTTTCTTTGGATTATCAGGAACTGGAAAAACAACTTTATCAGCTGATCCTAACCGAAAATTAATTGGCGACGATGAACATGGATGGACGAATGAAAATACCGTTTTCAATTTTGAAGGAGGGTGTTATGCAAAAGTCATCAACCTTTCTGAAGAAAATGAACCAGACATTTTTCGCGCTATAAAAAAAGGAGCAATTCTGGAAAATGTAATTATCAATAAAGATACGAATGACGTTGATTTTGAGGATATTTCCATTACACAAAACACGAGAGTAAGTTATCCTATTTTTCATATTGATAATATTCAGCAAGGTTCCATTGGACAAAATCCTAAAAATATATTCTTTTTGACCGCGGATGCGTATGGTATCCTGCCTCCTATTGCACTCCTAACTCCGGGACAAGCAGCGTATTATTTCATCTCAGGATACACAGCAAAAGTTGCCGGAACTGAAGCAGGAATCACAGAACCTCAACCCAATTTCTCTACGTGTTTTGGAGCGCCATTTATGCCATTACACCCAACAAGATATGCTGAAATGTTAACTAAAAAAATGAAAGATGCCAATGTAAAAGTCTGGCTTATCAATACAGGATGGACTGGTGGCCCTTACGGAATAGGAACCAGAATGAAATTAAAATACACCCGTGCCATGATTACCGCTGCATTAAACGGAGAATTGGACGATGTACCGTATGAGAACCACCACGTTTTTGGAATTGCAAAACCGCAAACCTGTCCAAATGTTCCCAGCGAAATTCTAAATCCCAGAAATACATGGGAAGATCCAGAACTTTACGATAAAAAGGCAATAGAATTAGCTCAAAAATTTAAAGCCAACTTCACCAAATTTGAAGAATTTGCCAATGCCGAAATTATGGCAGGAGCACCATTGACATAAGGTACTATTAATTCAAAAACCAATAGAGCCGTTCGTAAAGAGCGGCTCTATTTTATTTAGGACAAACCGTAACAAAAAGCCATAAATAAATACCTATCAAGTATTTATACCACAATCCGTTTTTTGTCGTTAAATTTATATTCATCAATCATCCGAGCCGGAATAGCAATCTGGTGAAGCAATCAAAAATCAATTATGTTAAAACAATTTTTCATTCTGTGTTCCGGCTCAGACAAAGACCTACTCGTAGGCTGTTCCGAAGGCGAACAAACCAAATATGTAGGTATTGGCGCCACTGTTTTCTTTACTGCGGTCATGGCTTTTCTTGCCAGTTCGTATGCATTGTTCACCGTCTTTGACAGTATGTATCCCGCAATCGCATTTGGTATCGTTTGGAGTTTACTCCTATTTAATTTGGATCGTTTTATTGTTTCCACTATTCGAAAAAGAGATAAATTTGGAAGTGAATTTCTGCAGGCAACTCCCCGAATTATTTTAGCGGTAATCATTGCGATCGTCATTTCGAAACCATTAGAAATTAAAATCTTCGAGAAAGAAATCAACACCGTTTTATTGAAAGAGAAAAATGCGATGGCTTTGAATAACAAAAAGGAAGTGGCCAATTATTTCAAATCGGATTTAGACAAGAACAAAACCGAAATAGCAGGTTTGAAATCGGAAATTACAAAGAAAGAAAAAGAAGTTAACTCGCTTTATGAAACGTACATCACCGAAGCCGAAGGAACCGCAGGAACCAAAAAATTAGGCAAAGGCCCTGTTTTTAAAGAAAAAATTGCCAAACATGATATGGCAAAACAAGAACTGGACAACCTACAAAAAACCAACTTGGCTAAAATTGCCGAAATGGAGAAAAATACCAAAACGCTGCAAACCGATTTAGACAAAAAAGTTACCGAAACCCAACCTATTATTGATGGATTTGACGGTCTAATGGCACGAATCAATGCCTTGGATAAATTACCGTGGCTGCCTTCGTTCTTTATCACACTCTTGTTTTTAGCCATTGAAACTTCTCCTATTATTGCTAAACTTTTATCTCCAAAAGGGGAATACGACTATAAATTAGAAGATTTAGAAACAGCGTTGAAAGCAACAATCGAGCAAGACAAATACCAACGTTCTTTATTGGTAAAAACTAGCGCCACTATGCACGACAAAGTGTACGGAGACATTGCTCAAGACAAACAGTTGTATGATTTACAACGAAAAAACGCTGCCGATTTGCTCGAATTACAATCAAATAATTTTGTAGAAAAGCAGAAAAGAACACTTTAAGTCTAAAGTCGAAAGTCCTAAAGTCAAAAGGAAGTAAATATCTTTTGACTTTATGAATTTCCGCATTAAGGCTAATTACATAAAACTTAAAATTTCTTTTTTGAAAGCATCGTATTCGCCTTGCAAAATCAATCCGTTATCTAGTAATTTTTTATAATTCTGCAATTTTTCAAAAAGTTCGTCTTGCGATAAATCGCTTAAAGATTTGTCTTTTGATATTACTGTAGACTCTTCAAAATCTTGATTTTCAGCAGTGAAATTAGTTGGTGGAACAGGCATTAGTTCAGCAAAATTAGTCACTTCTTCCGTTTCCATTTCTTCAATAATTTCATCTTCTGCCATTGGTGAAAACGGAATTGCATCTACAAGTGTTGCATTTAATACTGCTCCTGTTTTCAATATATCCAATTGTTCTTTGGCATACGTAAAAATTTTACGCGCTTGGATTTTAGGAATATAATCAATGGAAACCTCCATATTTGTTTTGGTTGTAAATGAAAACTCAGAACCCAGAATGTTTTCTTTCACAAATGTGCCTTCTATTTCATCCCAAGTGTAATCAATAAAATTCATTGAAAGTCCCAGATTTTTAGGCTGACAAATGATAATTCTTTTATTCGTCATCACAATACTATCCGGCAAAACAGTAATCGCTGGTTTTTTTTGAACAGCAATATATCCGATTTCTTCATTTTTCATCAATAAATCACTCAGTTTTGAAGCGATTTTTTCAATGGCTTTTGGGTCTTGTTCTTCGTTTAAAAACTTTTTAAATTGTTCTTTCATGTGATATGCTGAATTTATTCCTTACGCATTTATAATTTTATTCGACTTTTCTTGGCAAAAGTAACACCTAATCTTCTAATTCTTGAATTTCACTCTGCAATTTCTTTGTTAAACTTTTGAAAACCAAATCATAGGAATGATCCACCAACTCTTTGAGTAATGCATCCGCAACTGATTCATTTACAGCAATTGTATTCCAATGGGTTTTACTCATGTGAAAACCCGGTTGAATGTCCTCATATTCAGCGCGCAATTCCTGAGCGCGCTCTGGATCACATTTTAAATTAACTGATGGCTGTCCTTTCTCCCACTGACTTAAAGAAGACAATGCAAACATTTTTCCACCCACTTTAAACACCAATGTATCTTCGTCAAAAGGAAAGTGTTCCGTTACTCCTTTTTTAGACAAGCAATATTCGTAGTACGTTTCCAGGTTCATCTCTTGAAATTATTTTTCATTCAATCATTTAAAATAGCGTACAAAACCGGCTTACTCGGACTCGCATCATTTTCAAAAGAGGCAATTTGTAAATTCAACAAATAACCGCCATCTTTCACTTCATCAGCCACAAAAATCATCTCCGTAATCGTACAATTCAATCTGGCTTCTGCATTCAGATTGTTGACATCGGTCACATTCCAAAAGGCTTTGTGTGCCAATAATTTCCCTTCATCATGCTCTTTATCCACGCTGGGCAAATCAATTAGCAAGTGCTGAATCCCGCTTTCGCGAATGAAACGCGCAGCATCTTCATTTAGATAAGGCGGATTCGTATTCGAATATTTTAAAGATTTTTTTATTTTAAAATTAGGAAGTGTTCTGATAATTAAGGCTTCTTTTGGAACACCTAATTTCAGTATCACATCGAGCGCAGTCGAGATGTTATCCAGTGTAATCACTAAATCTCCTCCTTGCATTTCCGGGACAACCGAAATCAACTCAGCTAAAAAAATAAACTGTTTCAAAGATTGATTAACACTGTAAAATTCACGTGTAATATGTCCCAAACATTCCGTATGCGTTCCGTGTCCGTGTGGATTGAAGAAAATATTATTGAAATTAGTAGACGACTTTCCTTCCGAAACTTTCCCTATCCAATCCCCAAAAATAACGGGTTCAATGACTGGTTTCTCGATATACCAAGCAATTGGATTCTCGTCTGTATTTGTTAATGGAATCGAAATATCAATGGGTTTTGATAAATCGACTTCAATGGCTTGGTTGTTATGTTGGATTGTTGCTAACATTTACGCTGAATTTATTTCAGCATCTCATCTGGAGATACTTTATAAGTTCAAATATAAATCTTTTAATTCAGGATTTAAAAGTTTTGCAACATTCCATTTCCAGTCTTTATGCCAATTTTTAAGTTGTTTTTCTCTTTTAAAGACAGCACTTAAGTAGCAAGAAAGATATATTGTCGCAATTATTAAAATACGACATTAAATTTTAGTCATCATTTAAATCTTCCAAATAGATTAAAATTGTAGCATTCTATTTTTTTGTAAAAACTGCGCCGGTACCATTTCTATGACAATCAATTCTGTTTTTTAAATTTTTTGTGGCACCCACCTACAAAACAGTACTGTTTTTATTCGTCAAAATATATGTAAATCCTTTTTCCATACAAAATCAATTAAAATTCAATAGATCCTGAAACTAGTTCACGATAAATAAATCTGAAGCAATTCCATCTGTCAAAAATTTTCCTTTTTTGGTTGGCTTTAAAATCCCATTTTCAATAAAAAGCAAATCATCATCAAGAAATTTTCGAGATTGATTGTTCAAATATTCCAAATACCCACTTCCGAATTCGCTTTCAATTTTATCCAAAGAAACACCCCAAATCGTTCGTAAACCCGTCATAACATATTCATTATACCGGTCCATAACAGAAAGAATTTCGATTTCATTGGGTATTTTACCCTCTTGAATGGATTTTAAATACAGCGCATTATTCGACACATTCCAACTTCTGGAAACTCCATCATAACTGTGTGCTGAAGGACCAATTCCAATGTATTTTTTTCCCAACCAATACGCTGAATTATTCTTCGAAAAATAGTTTTCCTTCCCAAAATTTGACAATTCGTAGTGAATAAAATCATTGGCTTCGAGCATTTCGATTAAAATAGCAAAGTGCTCTTGCGCGACATCATCTTTAGGCGCTGCAATTTTCCCTGTTTGAATGAGTTTATTCAACGCTGTTTTAGGCTCTACCGTCAAAGCATAACTCGAAATATGCGGAATCCCAAAACTCAATGCTGTTTCAATATTTTGTTTCCATTTCTCATTGCTCATTTGCTGCGCCTGTTCGCCATTTTGGCTCGAGTCCGGAATTCCGTATATTAGATCGAGAGAAATGTTGTCAAAATACTGAGTAGCAACTTCTAAACATTTTCTGGCTTCCGCCGAATTATGAGCTCGGTTCATCAATTGTAAATCGTCTTCAAAGAACGACTGAATCCCAATACTTAGCCGATTAATTTTGCTTTTAGATAATTCGATTATTCGTTCACTTGACAAATCATCTGGATTGGCTTCCAGTGTAATTTCAGGATTATCTGAAACAGAATAGTATTTGTACACTTCCGCAATCAGGAAATTAATTTCTGCTGAAGTTAAAACACTTGGCGTTCCTCCGCCAAAATAAATGGTTTCGACAATTTCGTTTTTAAATTCGCTTTTACGCATTTGAATTTCTTTGGCAATAGCCAAAACCATTTCTTCTTTCTTCTTCATCGATGTTGAAAAATGAAAATCGCAGTAATGACACGCCTGCTTGCAAAAAGGGATATGGATGTAGATTCCGCTCATTTAGTAGTGGTCAGTTTTAAGAAAGTGGTCAGTGGTCAGATTTTTAGTGTTCAGCCTTAAGAAAGTGTTCAGTGAGCAGTTATTTAGTAATCATATATGTACTGAATACTAAAAAACTGAACACTAATCACTCCTTTTTAACTCCAAACTTTTCAGGGTTCAATATCATATAATTAACAAGTTTTCCAATTTCTAAACTTTCAGAGATAAATTCCTGATAAATAGCTTCAGAAATATATTTACAAGACACAGAAAACTCTAACCACACTTGTGTTTCTGAATTTTCTCCATCAGAATCGGTCAACTTACTATAAAAATGTTTAGGGTAAATCCTCTTTCTATAGGCTTCGGCAATAGTTGCAGGAACACTCCTTGAAGAACGCCGAATTTGATCCGTTAATGAATAGGTTTCTTCCTTTGGAAATGATTTTGTTATTTCAAAAATCTTCATTGCTAATGCAAATGATTTTTTATAGGCTAATAAATCTTGGAATCTCATATGATACAATTTAAAAAACGGAATACTCTTACTTAATTAAAACTGCTGAAAACTGACTACTCATCCCAGTCCAACACAACTGAACACTAAAGTACTGAACACTGATCACTTTTTTATTCGTTCTTCGTTTTGTTTCACAAAAGCATCCCAACCGGTATAACTTTTCTCTCCCACCACTTTCCCAGAATTGAAAAAATGACAAACCGCAGCTGCTAATCCATCTGTACTGTCAAGATTTTTAGGCAATTCTTTTAATCCTAAAAGTTGCTGTAGCATTTTGGCAACTTGTTCTTTGCTGGCGTTTCCATTTCCGGTAATCGCCATTTTTATTTTCTTAGGTTCGTACTCCGTAATGGGAATATCTCTCGAAAGTCCCGCTGCCATAGCCACGCCTTGCGCGCGTCCTAACTTCAGCATCGATTGTACGTTTTTACCAAAGAAAGGCGCTTCAATCGCAATTTCGTCTGGATTGTGGGTATCGATTAACTCAATGGTGCGTTCAAAAATGATTTTGAGTTTTTGATAATGATTGTCGTATTTGGACAATTGCAATTCGTTCAGTTGCAAAAACTCCATTTTTTTATTGACAATTTTTATCAATCCAAAACCCATAATCGTCGTTCCGGGGTCAATTCCTAATATGATGCGCTCGTTTGCCAAAAGTTTTAGTTTTTTATTACACAAAGATACTCAAAGGGAACACAGAGGTACACAAAGATTAATTTTACAATCGACCAAACAAAAAACTTTGCACTGCTTAGTAATTTCTTTGTGAATCTTTGTGAAATAGCTTTTTCAAAATACTTTTTCTTTTCTTTGCGGTATGATTACAATTCCACACAAAACTAAGCAATTCCTCGTACTTCTAATCAAAGTTTTGATTGTGTGCGGTGCGTTTTATTTTATTTACAATCAATTGGCTAATAATGACAAACTGGATTGGCAGAAATTCATCGTTTTATTCCAGAAAAATCAGTCTATTGGCGGAATCGCCTTTATTTTACTACTGAGTGTTTTGAATCGGTTTTTTGAAATTTTGAAATGGCAAAATTTAGTTGAATTCATTCATGAAATCTCAGTAGGAACAGCAACCAAACAAGTTCTTGGCGCATTAACCGCGGGACTTTTTACACCCAATGGAGTTGGAGAATATGCCGGAAAAGCGTTATTTTTTGATAAATTAAACACTAAAAAAGTCATATTCTTAAATCTGATCTGCAACGGAATCCAAATGATATTGACCGTTATTTTTGGGGTTTTCGGATTGCTATTTTTTAATGCGCAGTACCATGTGATTACCACAAAAACAGTAGCGTTACTTTTTGGATTTCTGATACTTCTCTTCATTGTTTTATTTTCGGCCAAAAAAATTACTATCAAAGGGTATTCGATCGAAAAACTGATCCATAAGATTAATGAAATTCCAAAACCCATTCATCAAAAAAATATCTTTTTGGGTATTTGTCGCTATCTTGTTTTCTCGCACCAATACTACTTTTTGTTTCTGGCTTTTGATGTTGATTTGCCTTATTTTACCCTAATTGCCACCATTTCCTCTGTTTATTTCTTAGCTTCTTCCTTGCCTACTTTTCAATTTTTAGACTTTGCCGTAAAAGGAAGTGTTGCGGTTTATTTCTTTGGGATTTTAGGTGTAAATGAATGGATTGTTATTTTCATTTCGACTTTAATGTGGTTTTTGAATGTGGTTTTACCCGTAATAATTGGCACTTATTATGTGTTGAACTTTAAAATCCTCTCTCCTCCCGGAGCTTCGGGACTCCCTAAAGGTGAGAGAGATAAAACTTATTAAAATAATTATGATTACAAATATTTTATTTTTGGTACTTTTGATTTATGCCGTTTTTATTGGACTTTTGATTTATGGTCTCATTAAAGTGAATACAATTGATTATATTGGCTTACAGCCAAAAACAAAATTCTCAATTATCGTTCCTTTTCGGAATGAAGCTGAAAATTTACCCATTCTATTAGACAGTTTGTCGAAGCTGAATTATCCGATGGAATTGTTCGAAGTGATTTTGGTCGATGATGAATCGGAAGAAGTGTTCAGTGTCCCGTGCTCATTGTTCCGTGTTCGGATAATAAAGAACATTCGGATTTCAAACTCACCCAAGAAAGATGCAATTGTAAATGCGATGCAAATTGTAAATGCAGACTGGATTATCACCACCGATGCCGATTGTGTAGTTGATAAAAACTGGTTATTGACCTTGGACAATTACATTCAGCTCCATGATGTGGCGATGATTGCCGGGGCAGTAACGTATGATTGTGGCAATTCATTTTTGCATCATTTTCAGCAATTGGATTTGGCGAGTTTACAAGGCGCAACCATTGGGAGTTTTGGTATTAACAAAGGATTTATGTGCAATGGCGCCAACTTTGCGTACACGAAATCCTTTTTCCAAAAACTGAATGGCTTCGAAGGAAATGACAGCATTGCCAGTGGCGACGATGTGTTCCTGTTGCAAAAAGCGATTGCAAAATCCCCTGAAAAGGTGCATTATCTAAAATCTCGAAATACTATTGTCACCACAAGGCCATTGAACAATTGGAAATCATTATTCCATCAGCGCGTTCGCTGGGCCTCTAAAACAAGTTCGTATCAAAGTACTTTCGGGAAAGGATTGGGACTGTTAGTATTTGCGGGGAATTTGTGTTTGGTGATAGGCGCTGGGTGTTGGGTGTTGGGCGTTATTCCGTTTCTAAATATAGTTTTACTGTTCCTTTTAAAATTTCTTGTTGATGCTGTTTTGATATACGAAACCAACTCTTTTTTAACCAAAACCAAAATACGTTATTTGATTTTGAGCAGTTTGTTTTATCCTTTTTTTAGTACAAGCGTGGCTTTGTATTCTGTGTTTGGAAAATACGAATGGAAAGGCAGAAGATTTTAGAATCCTGATCCGAGCCAAAAAGTAAATACTAACGTAATCTGAAATCAAAAATAGCTACTCTTCATTCGAAAATCCTTTTAAGAACTACTCTACTTTGAGAATCACCGGAAGAATAAATTGTATTTTTACGGGAATACCGCGCTTTATAGCTGGGTTAATTTTTGGAAAATCAACTAAACGAACTTTAAGAATACTGTCAATTTTGATTTTGTCATAAGCCACGGAATCTTTGGGAAACTGCGGCTCAAATTGCATCGTTGCATTTGGAAAAACCGTGACCTTAACTTCAATCGTATCCAGTTCCGGATAAAGAATTGCAAGGGTATCCACACTCAATTTCTCCTGAATCAGCTGGGTTAAAACATCAAAAAAACACTGTTGGCGTTGCTTTTTATCTTCTATTTTTTCACAATCTACTACTGATGGGTATTCATCGACTTCTTTCCAGTTGATGGATTTCAGTTCCTTTTGCAACAATTCTTTTTCCGAGGGAATTTGCTTGTCTAAGTATTGACAGGAATTAAAAAATATAAATACTAAAAAAAGGTAATTCTGCTTCAAGGTTTTGTGTTTGAATTGGACTAATATTCTATAAAAATACAATTATTTTTTTTGAGATGCTTTCGAAAGCAAATAATCTTCGTAGTTTTCAGCAAACCATTTCTTTTTGATCGCAGCGGCAATTTCTTTTTGATCGGAATACGAAGCCACCAATCGATCTGGAAGAACAGCAGTTTGGATTGTATATTTATAAAATTCCTCCTAATTCAATACCGAGTTTGGGTCTGATTTTTTATCGAAAAAATCAAAAAAAGCGCATCAAACTCTTTCAAATAAAAATTCAATACTTTTGAGTGTTCAAAATTAGTAAAAATAAATTTATGGATGTACTGCTTTTGGTTCTTGGTTTTATGTGTATGATTTTAGGCGTTTTGGGTAGTTTTTTACCGGTTCTGCCCGGACCTGGCATCAGTTGGGTTGGATTGGCATTACTGTATTTCACAAATGCTGTTCCGGTAAATTATTGGATTTTAGGAATTACTTTATTGATCACCGTGATCCTATCGGTTTTAGATTACGTGATTCCGGCAAAGGGAACTAAGCGATTTGGCGGAAGCTCCTATGGTATTTGGGGCACTAACATCGGATTGATCGTGGGGATTCTTGCTCCTGTCCCTTTTGGATTCATTATCGGCCCTTTTGTTGGTGCGTTGATAGGTGAACTTATTTATGATTTTAAAGACCATAATCGAGCTTTGAGAGCGGCTACAGGTTCCTTTATAGGGTTTCTGGCATCCAGCTTTATGAAATTTGTGGTTTGCGTGATGTATTTAGGATTGTTTGTGTGGATTGTCTGGAATTATAAATCTGAGTTATTTTAAGGGAAATACGAAATGAAAGGCATGTATGCTAACCCACTGAACTCCCAAACCTGCTACATTTAAATCAAAAAAGCTATCCACAAAGTGGAAAGCTTTTCATTGGTCTAACTACTAAACCCGCTACGAGTTACAAATTCGCAGCAAACAACACAACTAACGTTAAAAACCTTTTAGGGGCAAAAAAGCCTTTCTGTTACGAAAGGCTTTCCCCAATATTGCGGTCTGGACGGGACTCGAACCCGCGACCCCATGCGTGACAGGCATGTATTCTAACCAACTGAACTACCAAACCTCTGCGTTATTGCGGTGGCAAAGATACAATAGATTTCCGTTTACGCAAGTGTTTTTTGAAAAAATAATTGATAAAAAACCGTACTATCACCCAAAGTTTTGTTTTTCAACCAAGTACGTCAGTACTATTTTTTCAAAACTTTCATTCACACTCACCGGAATATACTTTATTCGGTTTTGAGAGCACGTTAAAGCCAACTTATTGAAGTACATTTCTACTTGTTTTTCATATTCCTCCTTCACATTATCGGCAAAAACTGCTACTTCCTCTCCTGTTTCTATATCAATAAACTTTCGTGGAGCGTTATCATAGTCAAAATTAAGCTCTGTTTTATTGTCAACAACATGAAACAAAACCACTTTATGCTTGTTGTGTTTCAAATGTTGTAAGGCATCAAACAGCGCTTTTTCATTACCGGATTGAAACATATCGGTAAATACAATAATCATCGAACGGCGGTGGATTTTCTCGGCTATTTGATGCAAGAAAGTAATTGCATCCGTACTTTTAGTAGTCGCAGATTTCTCTAAAAGTCCTTCAAGCGCATTCAAAATCATTCGATGGTGGCGATCACTGCCTTTTTCAGGCGCGTAGTACTCGTAACTGTCCGAAAACACACTTAGCCCCACAGCATCACGTTGCTTCTTCAAGAGATTCATTAATACTGCCGAAGCCAAAACTGAAAAACCAATCTTATTCTCAAAAAAATTCTGATTCTCTTTCAATTTCGGATAATGCATCGATGAGGAATTATCAATGATAATATGACACCGCAAATTTGTCTCTTCTTCAAATCGCTTGACGTACAAGCGTTCCGTTTTGGCAAACAGCTTCCAATCAATATGTTTGGTACTTTCGCCTGCGTTATACACTTTATGCTCCGCAAATTCAGCCGAAAATCCATGAAACGGACTTTTATGCATTCCAGAAATAAATCCTTCCACCACTTGATGCGCCAGCAATTCCAGATGCTGGAAACTAGAAATTTTCTCTATTTGCGATTCGATCTTCATATCCCAAATATATTAAAAGATTGAACGATTTAAAAATTAAACTATTACAGAAACTCAATTTAGGAACTGAAATAAATTCAGCTTAAACAAAAAAAAGGCTTGACTCTCGCCAAACCTTTTCTCTGAATCCAGTACAGATCCTATATAAATCATAATCTACTGATTACAACAATGCGTCTAAACTATCCGCGTAGGTTTGCTTTGGAGCAACTCCTACTTGCTTTCCTACTACTTCTCCGTTGTGAAAAACCAAAACAGTTGGTATATTTCTTACTCCGTATTTGGCAGCAAATTCTTGATTTGCATCCACATCTACTTTTCCTATAACTACTTTTCCTTCGTATTCCGTACTCAATTCATCAATGATTGGTCCTACCATTCTACACGGTCCACACCAAGCAGCCCAAAAGTCCACCATTACCGGTTTGTCAGATTTCAAAACTAATTCTTCAAAATTCGCGTCTGTTATTGCTAATGCCATACTATTTTATTTAAAGTTTATCGTTTGAATTTTTAAAATTCAAAACTAGAATACAAATTTAGAAATTAAAAACTAATCAAACACTATTCCTGAATTAGTTTTACCTATTAATACATTGCCAATTCTTATTCAACACATTCAGTGCACCTCCATTTATTACTTATTTGGAGCTATTTCCTGCTGTACGCTGTATTCCCAATTAACAAAAACTACGGCTAAAAAAGCCTTGTTTTTCTAAATCGGGAGATGCCGCTCCCATCAGGGCTAGGGGTTTCCTGAAAACCAAAATATTTATTCCTAAAAAAAGACCGTCATTTCAGATAGTCTTTTTAAAAAATCTAACTTTTTGTGTTTATAAACTGTATTTTACTCCAAGTGTTAATCCCAATCCGCTGATTCCAACATAAGAACTCAGCTCATCCGTAGGTCTGGAAGTATCCACGGTATTAAACTGAGCGTTATTAGAGTTACTGTCTAAACGGTCTGAATAATTCGAATGTATCTGAGATATTGTACGCGTATTCAATCGATCTACTCCATTAACCGTAAATTCCGTTGTTTCTTTATCTTTTCCATGAACAGTAAAGTTACGGTATTCCAATTCTGCAAAAGCCGAAAGGTTTTTGGCCAATTTATACGAAGTCCCTAACGCCGCTTGAAAACCTACTGTAGGATTTGGCTTGATGACATCCTTGCTAAATACATTTACACCAGCGCCAGCAACGGCATTTGTTTCAATCGTCAAATCCCCGTGAACAGGCACAATTACCCCAACTTTAGAGTAGGTTTCAAATCCTTTTACTTCTCCCAGAAAAAACACAATTGCAGGAGCTAAATCAAAAGCTGTAATTTGCCCAACGGATCGCAGTGTTGTAGCGCCATCATCGACTCTTTTGACCATTGTTTTATCCGTACTATTATAATAATTGATTCCCATTTCCAGACCCAAACGATCCGTAAAACGGTATCCAACACTGCCAGATGTGCGAAAACCTTCTCCAAAAGACCCCGTAACACTCTCCTCTGAAACTAAATCGCCTCCTACATAAACTGTACTTAGTGCAGACTGGCCTCCAACAGTAGGGAATTCAGTTGCGGCTGTCTGAAGAAAATAGGATCCTCCTAATTTAAAATACCAACTTTCCTTTTTTTCCGTTTGCCCTATCACAATCATAGAACAAAACATAAATCCAAATAAAAATAAATTCTTTTTCATGATTATTGTTGTTTAATTCACACAAACATAATGTAAATTTACCCAACGATTCCGGGCTTTTTAGGCCGTAAAAAGCGCAAACAACAGTTCTGTCAAACGCCAAGCTAAATTTTTACTGTGCGCGCATAATTTTAACAAAAACAACACTAAAAAAAATTAAATTTAACTGTTAAAAAATCAGTTTAACTTAAAATTAATTTGCATTTTTTCCAGTTCAACCAACAATTCATTTGAAATTTTCACTTTCAATTTTCTGCTTGGCATGGTCAGCTTAGTCACTACTTTTATTTCTTCTACTTCAGTTGCCGTACTAATTTCGGGATTTCCTGATTCTAGAGAATCGGTTTCCTCATTTTCGTCTACAAAAACGGCTTCTTCATTTTCCGGAAGTACCACCACATTTTCTACTAATCGCTTTATTTTTTCCAACTCCATAATTTCAAAAGCTACAGTATTATCGCCTTTGTTTTCTTGAAAAATATGATTTAACTTATGGATAAATTCCGCCTCTAAATCATTAATATTCAACAGTAAAATTAGCTTTTTAGCAAATGTAGTCAGGACATCCTGCAGGTATTGCACCAGCACAAATTGTAATCTTGGATCCCCTTTTTTTCCAGTATCCCGATCCGTCCAGCCTTCCTTGACCATTACTTTCATGAACGTAAAATTATTCTGAATCAGAAAATGGCGAAACTTCAAATACTCCTCCCCAAAAATCCGAAACTCATAACTTTCATCGTACCCTTCTAATGTAAATATGCCCCAGCCTTTTCCGTTTTTGGCAACACGATGTTGTACATTATTGATAATCCCCCCAAAAGTCAAATTTTTACTGACATGCAATTCCATGTTCTTGAGTGCTTCTAACTTGGCATTGCAAAAATATTTCATTTCAAATTTGTAATCGTCCAGCGGATGCCCAGAAATATAAATCCCCACCACTTCCTTTTCTTTGGCTAATTTTTCCATTGTGCTCCAATCCTCACAAGGCGGAACAACAGGTTCTTCAATTTGCACATCACTACTTTCGCCAAACAAACTTACTTGAGCTGAATTTTCATTTTCCTGAAATTTAGCTCCGTACCGAATTGCTTTTTCGTAAAAGGTAATTCCATCGCCATCATCATGAAAATATTGTGCTCTAGTAGTTCCTAAAAACGAATCGAAACCACCCGCCAAAACCAGATTCTCCAATGCTTTTTTATTGGCCGCACGCAAATCAATCCGTTTGGTCAAATCAAAAATAGATTTGTATTTTCCGTCTTTTCTATTTTCCACAATCGTAGCCACAGCGCCAGAACCTACACCTTTTACAGCTCCCATCCCAAACCGAACCGCATAATCATCGTTTACCGTAAATTTATAAAACGATTCATTCACATCCGGTCCTAAAACCTGTAATCCCATGCGTTTGCATTCTTCCATAAAGAAAGAAACTTGCTTGATATCACTCATGTTATTGGACAAAACCGCAGCCATATATTCAGCCGGATAATTCGCCTTCAAAAATGCCGTTTGGTAGGCAATCCAGGCATAACAAGTCGAGTGTGATTTATTAAACGCATATTCTGCAAAGGCTTCCCAGTCTTTCCAGATTTTCTCCAGTTTATCTTCAGGATGCCCTTTGGCCGCAGCCTGACTGATAAATTTAGGTTTCATTTTATCCAAAACATCCTTTTGTTTTTTTCCCATCGCTTTACGCAAAACATCCGCATCCCCCTTTGAGAAATCCGCTAGTTTCTGGGACAAAAGCATTACTTGTTCTTGGTAAACGGTAATTCCGTAGGTGTCTTTTAGTAATTCTTCGCAGGCGTCAAGGTCATAAATAATTTCCTCTTCACCGTTTTTTCGCTTGACGAAACTTGGAATATAGGCAATTGGCCCCGGACGATACAAGGCATTCATGGCAATCAAATCGGGAAATACTGTAGGCTTTAATTCCTTCATGTATTTTTGCATTCCCGGACTCTCATATTGAAAAATTCCTACAGTTTCTCCACGCTGGAAAAGCTCGTAGGTTTTCAAATCATCAATAGGAAACTCATCCGGGTTCAGGTCAATTCCAGTTCTGTATTTTACTAATTTAACCGTATCTTTTATCAGAGTAAGGGTTTTCAAACCCAAAAAATCCATCTTTAACAAACCGGCACTTTCCACCACCGAGTTATCAAACTGGGTCACATACAAATCCGAATCTTTGGCGGTTGCTACAGGAACAAAATCAGTAATATCACTTGGCGTAATAATGACACCACAGGCGTGAATTCCTGTATTTCTAAGATTCCCTTCTAAAACTTTGGCTTGCTGAATGGTTTCTCCGCCCAAATCATCTTCATTAGCAAGTCCTATTAATTCCTTTATTTTATCATACTCTTCGGGACGAACGGCCTTCTTAATTACATCGTCCTTTTCATTTAAAAAACGAGCTAAATTCCACTTAGAAGGCATCATTCCCGGAATCAATTTGGCTATTTTATCGGCTTCAAACAAAGGTAAATCCAATACACGAGCAGTATCTCGAATCGCTGATTTGGTAGCCATTTTACCATACGTGATAATTTGCGCCACCTGTTTCGAACCGTATTTACGGATCACATAATCCATTACGCTACTGCGTCCTTCATCATCAAAATCGATATCAATATCGGGCAAAGACACCCGATCCGGATTCAGGAAACGCTCAAAAAGCAGGTTGTACATCAAGGGGTCAATATTGGTAATCTTCAAACAATACGCCACCACCGATCCCGCCGCAGAACCCCTTCCCGGCCCTACAGAAACGCCCATGCTTCTCGCCTCAGCAATTAAATCCTGCACAATCAGGAAATATCCTGGATATCCTGAATTAGATATCGTCAACAATTCAAAATCAAGTCGTTCTTGAATTTCTTCGGTCATTACGGGATATCGTCTTGTTGCTCCTTCAAAAGTAAGGTGCCTCAAATACGCATTTTCTCCTCGCACCCCACCATCAACAGCATCTTCCGGATTATTAAATTCAACCGGAATTTCAAATTTTGGCAATAAAACTTCCCGTGCCAAATCGAAAATTTCAATTTTATCCACAATCTCCGAAATATTTGAAATTGCTTCGGGCAAATTTGCAAAAAGTTGTTTCATTTCGTCTCCCGACTTGAAATAATATTCCTGATTGGGCAATCCGTACCGATACCCTCGACCACGACCAATAGGCGTGGTTTGCTTTTCGCCATCACGCACACAAAGCAAAATATCGTGCGCATTCGAATTTTCCTTATCTATATAAAAGGTATTGTTTGTCGCTATAATCTTGACATCATGCTTTCTGGCCAATGAAATCAAAGACGCATTCACCCGATTTTCATCTTCCTGATTGTGACGCATCACCTCAATGTAAAAATCTTCCTTGAATTCGTTTTTCCACCAAAGCAAAGCTTCTTCAGCTTGGTTTTCACCAATATTTAAAATCTTATTTGGAATTTCACCATAAAGATTTCCGGATAAAACAATAATATCTTCTTTGAATTCCTGGATGACTTTCCTATCGATTCTTGGCACATAATAAAAACCTTCGGTATACGCAATGGAAGACATTTTAGCCAAATTATGGTACCCTTTTTTGGTCTTCGCCAAAAGTACTATCTGGTAACCATTGTCTTTAATTTTTTTGTTTTTATGGTCCTCACATACAAAAAATTCACAACCTACAATAGGTTTCATCGGAACTTCAGTAGGTTCATCCCCATTTTCAATCGCCTCTTTATTCTTGGCTTCAGCCACTTTATTATGGTATAAAATATCGCGGACAAAATGAAAAGCACCCATCAAATTCGCATGATCGGTCATGGCAACTGCCGGCATTTTTTGTTGTGCCGCCGCTTTTACCAATGCTGCAATACTGATCGTCGATTGCAATACCGAAAACTGCGTATGATTATGCAAATGCACGAAAGGCGCATCAATAAGTACTTTTTTATTCTCTGAAAGTTCTGCTTTCGAAACTGTCGGCGCTTGTTTTTCGCCAAACTGCTGACGAATTTTATCGGACGCTTCCTTTAGATTAATATGTTTTAAACCTATGAGTTTAATCTCACTTGGATTCTTGCTTTGAAAATCTTGAAAATAACTGCCCGGAACGTCTAGTTCCTCTTTTGTAAAAACATCACGACGAATTAACTCTAAGAAACAACGCGTAGTTGCCTCCACATCGGCAGTGGCGTTGTGCGCTTCACCGAAAGGTTTATTAAAAAGATACGAATGCAATTCCGTTAGCGTAGGCAGTTTAAATTTACCGCCACGGCCACCTGGTAATTTTAATAACGAAGCCGTAACTTCTGTACAAGTATCCAGAATTGGCATCGAGCTCATTTGGCTCTCCACTCCCATTCTGTAAAATTCGCACCCCATAATATTGATATCAAAACCTAAATTCTGACCCACTATAAATTTAGCTTTACCTAAAACAGCATTGAATTTTTCTAGCACTTCTGCCAACGAAATCCCATCGGCTTCCGCCAATTCTGTAGAAATACCGTGAATTCGTTCGGCATCAAACGGAATATTAAACCCTTCGGGCTTGATCAAATAATCCTGATGCTCAATCAGTTTACCCATATCGTCGTGCAACTGCCACGCGATTTGAATACATCGTGGCCAGTTATCCGTATCTGAAATGGGTGCGCCCCAACGTTTTGGTAATCCTGTGGTTTCGGTATCGAATATTAAGTACATAGCTGGATTTGAAGAGTTTGTGATTTTAAAAAATCGCGAAAAATGAATTTCAAATTTAGTTTTTTTAGAGTAGAATAGAAGTAAATTATCAACAAAAAACAAAATTATTTTCCAAGGCTATTCTCCTATTAAAACTACGATCACTTTCAACAAATCAGTTTGATTGCATCTTATTAAAAGATAAAAAGACGACATATTGCTTTTTTGGATGTCGTAGTATTTCATCAAAAAAAAACAATGAAATACCGCTAAAAAAAATGTTGTTTACTACGAAAACCATTTTAAAAAACAACTGTCACAAAAGTGAATTAGTGAATTTAAAATTAAAAAAAAGTTACTTTTCATACCATTTAATTAAATATTCGTAAATATAACTGCATTTAAGAAGCCTAATTTAACGATTCAATAAACATCAAAAAACTCAACAAATTGATTTTTTATTAGATCTAAATAAAAAAGTACCGTACAAAAAAAAAGTAAAAAGACAAAAATCAACAAAGAAATATCCGAATGGGATTTTGGGTATCGTATATAATGGAATATTGATACGTAAAGCCTTGATTGTTTTTTTAGCTTTGTCTTTATTGTTATCATCGTAGCCTTTTGGGCTATAAACAAAACACATTAAAACATATTAAAATGAGTACTACATTATTTGACAAAGTATGGGATTCGCACGTGGTGCGCAAAATTAAAGACGGACCAGACGTATTTTTTATTGACCGTCATTTCATCCATGAAGTTACTAGTCCTGTAGCTTTTTTAGGTTTAAAAGAACGAGGCATTTCAGTATTATACCCAGAGCGCACTTTTGCTACTGCAGATCACAACACACCAACTATAAATCAACATTTACCGGTTGAAGACGCATTGTCTGCCAATCAACTCAAAGCATTAGAAGAAAACGCTGCTGAATACGGCATTAGCCATTGGGGTTTAGGAAATCAAAAAAATGGAATTGTTCATGTGGTGGGTCCTGAAAACGGAATTACCTTACCCGGAGCAACCATTGTTTGTGGTGATTCACATACATCAACTCACGGAGCTTTTGGCGCCATCGCTTTCGGAATTGGGACGTCTGAGGTTGAGATGGTACTTTCTACCCAATGCATTATGCAACCTAAACCTAAAAAAATGCGCATTAATGTTGCCGGTAATCTTCAATTTGGGGTTACTCCCAAAGATGTGGCACTTTATATTATATCTAAATTATCGACTTCAGGGGCTACCGGCTATTTTGTGGAATATGCAGGTGAAGTTTTTGAACACATGACCATGGAAGGCCGTATGACCGTTTGTAATTTAAGTATCGAAATGGGTGCTCGTGGCGGAATGATCGCTCCAGACCAAACTACTTTTGATTATTTAGAAGGACGTTTGTATACTCCAAAAGGGGATGATTGGAATAAAGCAGTAGCCTATTGGAAAACATTGAAAACAGATACTGATGCCAAATTTGATGAAGAAATCAACTTTGAAGCATCGGATATTGAACCTATGATTACCTACGGAACAAACCCAGGAATGGGATTGGGAATTTCTAAAAGCATTCCAAACTCAAAAGACGTTGCCGAAGGAGAAGAAACATATGCAAAATCTTTAGGATACATGGGATTTCATCAAGGAGAAGCCATGATTGGAAAACAAATTGATTATGTTTTCTTAGGAAGTTGTACCAATGGTCGAATTGAAGATTTCAGAGCTTTTGCCTCCATTGTAAAAGGACGCCAAAAAGCGGATAATGTTACCGCTTGGCTGGTTCCAGGATCACATGTCGTAGAAGCACAAATTAAAGAAGAAGGAATTCTTGAGGTATTAACCCAAGCTGGTTTTGTTTTGCGTCAGCCAGGATGTTCCGCTTGTTTAGCAATGAATGACGACAAAGTTCCTGCCGGAAAATATGCGGTAAGTACTTCCAACAGAAACTTTGAAGGACGTCAAGGACCTGGCTCAAGAACGTTGTTAGCAAGTCCGTTTATGGCTGCTGCTGCCGCTGTAACTGGAGTTTTGACAGATCCTAGAGAACTTCTTTAAAAGAATTCAGATTGAAGATTAACGATTTTTGATTGCAGATTTCGTTAGTGTCAAAATCCAATTTGGATTTTTAAAATCAAGATTAAAATAGTAAAAAAATAAAAACAGTAGCGATTAAAGATTTATTTTCAAAACAGGAAATCAAAAATCAAAAATCTAAAATCGTTAATCAAAAATCAAAAATCAAATGGCTTACGATAAATTTAATATTCTTACCAGTAGCGCAGTTCCGCTTTCTATCGAAAATGTAGATACGGATCAAATTATTCCCGCTCGATTTCTAAAAGCAACCGAACGTGTTGGTTTTGGCGACAACCTTTTCCGTGACTGGAGATACAATAATGACGGAACTCCAAAAGCTGATTTTGTACTGAATAATCCAATCTACAGCGGAAAAATTCTTGTTGGAGGCAGAAATTTTGGTTCGGGTTCCTCAAGAGAACACGCTGCTTGGGCGGTTTACGATTATGGTTTTAGATGTGTGGTTTCTAGTTTTTTTGCTGATATTTTTAGAAATAACTGCCTGAATGTTGGTGTCTTACCAGTTCAGGTTAGTGCTGGATTTGCAGAAAAAATATTTAAAACTATCGAAGAAGATCCAAAAACGGAACTAGAAATTAATCTTCCAGAACAAACCATTACCATTAAAGCAACTGGCGAAAAAGAATTTTTTGATATTTCGGGTTATAAAAAAGACAATATGATCAATGGTTTTGACGATATTGATTATTTGCAAAATATAAAATCAGAAGTGGTGGAATTTGCCAATCAACTTCCTTACTAAACATAATCCGAAAAGGTATTGGCTAAAGATTTTCTTTGGGTTCTCCCCGAAGCAACTGTTTTTAGTTTTTGATAAAAACAAGATATCCCGATTTCTGATTCATGAAATCGAAATCGAATCCCATTTATAATGAAAAAAAGAAAAATTGAAATAATGGATACGACGCTCCGTGATGGTGAACAAACCTCCGGAGTCTCCTTTTCTGCTGCAGAAAAATTAACCATTGCACAATTATTACTGGAAGAGCTTCATATTGACCGAATCGAAGTTGCTTCGGCTCGTGTAAGCGAGGGTGAATTTCAAGGAGTAAAAGGAATTATGGCTTGGGCCGAAACAAAAGGATACAGCAGCCGAATTGAAGTTTTAACCTTTGTAGACGGGGGACTTTCTATTGAATGGATGAAAAATACCGGAGCTAAAGTTCAGAATTTACTAACCAAAGGATCGCTCAACCACTTAACCCACCAGTTAAAAAAAACACCCGAACAACATTTTTCTGAAATTGCGCAAGCCATAGCCTTAGCTCAGGAAAATAATATTGAAACCAATGTATATCTGGAAGATTGGAGTAACGGAATGCGTAATTCCCCTGAATATGTATTTCAATATTTAGACTTTCTAACTAAGCAACCGGTCAAAAGAATCTTATTACCGGACACTTTAGGGGTTTTAATCCCTTCTGAAACTTTTGAATTTATTGCAAAAATTATAACGAAATACCCTGATACTCATTTTGATTTTCATGCGCACAACGACTACGATTTAAGTATCGCCAATGTAATGGAAGCCGTAAAAGCTGGTATTCAAGGGCTTCACGTAACTGTTAATGGGATGGGAGAACGGGCTGGAAATGCACCCCTTGAAAGCACTGTTGCGGTAATCAATGATTTCTTACCCGAAATAGAAATTGGCGTAAAAGAATCTTCGTTATATTCTGTTAGCAAATTAGTAGAAACGTTTACCGGATACAGAATCCCTGCAAACAAACCTATTGTGGGCGACAATGTATTTACACAAACTGCTGGTATTCATGCCGATGGTGACAATAAAAACAACCTGTATTTTAACGATTTACTACCGGAGCGTTTTGGAAGAAAAAGAAAGTATGCCCTTGGTAAAACCTCTGGAAAAGCCAATATCGAGAAAAATCTTCAAGAATTAGGCCTTCAATTAAACCCTGAGGATTTAAAGTTAGTTACCCAAAGAATCATTGAATTAGGAGATAAAAAAGAAACCGTTACTAAAGAAGACTTACCCTATATTATCTCTGATGTTTTGGACAGCCAAACCTATCAGGAAAAAATTGTTGTTGAGTCCTATATATTATCTCATGCAAAAGGCATGCGTCCATCGACTACTTTATCTTTAAAAATAGATGGTGAAATCATTGAAGAGCACGCACAAGGAGACGGACAATTTGATGCTTTCATGAATGCATTGGCAAAAATATATAAAAGCAAAAACTTAGAATTGCCAAAACTGATTGATTATGCCGTACGAATTCCACCAGGAAGCAGTTCTGACGCCTTATGCGAAACCATAATCACCTGGACAAATAATGAAAAAGAATTCAAAACCAGAGGGCTGGACTCTGACCAAACAGTTGCCGCAATTATAGCAACCCAAAAAATGCTGAACGTAATCCCAGCCCCAGCCCTCCACGAAGGCGAGGGAGCCAAGCCGAAATTGGAGCTTGAAAATTTGAAATAAAATTAAAGAAATACAACACAAACTACAAACCCAATCCTTCAACACCCAGTCTCCCTTTCCTTTGGAGGGAGCTGGGAGGAGGAAAACACAATTAATATGAAATTAAAAATAGCCCTTTTAGCCGGAGACGGAATTGGACCAGAAGTAATCCATGAAGCCGTAAAAGTTTCGGATGCGATCGCTAAAAAATTCAACCATGAAATCATCTGGACTCCTGCACTTACAGGAGCTTGTGCCATTGACGCCGTAGGAGTTCCTTATCCTGATGAGACTCACGAAATTTGTATGGCTGCTGATGCTGTTTTATTTGGAGCCATTGGACATCCAAAATACGATAATGATCCAAGCGCTCCGGTTCGTCCAGAACAAGGTTTGTTATTAATGCGTAAAAAACTAGGGCTGTTTGCTAATGTTCGCCCAACATTTACATTCCCCTCTTTGATTGACAATTCTCCTTTAAAAAGAGAGCGTATTGAAGGAACTGATTTAATCTTTTTAAGGGAACTTACCGGCGGAATTTATTTTGGAGAAAAGGGAAGAAAAGACGGTGGTGAAACAGCGTTTGACACTTGTACCTATACCAGATCAGAGGTAAAACGTTTAGCTAAAAAAGGTTTTGAACTAGCAATGACTCGTACTAAAAAACTATGTTGTGTAGACAAAGCCAACGTAATGGAAACTTCTCGTTTGTGGAGAGAAACCGTACAAGCAATGGAAAAAGACTATCCCGAAGTTACGGTAAGTTATGAATTTGTGGATGCCGTAGCGATGCGTTTAGTACAATGGCCAAATTCATATGATGTCTTGATTACAGAAAATTTATTTGGAGATATTTTGACTGATGAAGCTTCAGTGATATCCGGATCAATGGGATTAATGCCTTCTGCATCCGTTGGAGAACATACTTCATTGTACGAACCCATTCACGGATCCTATCCACAGGCCACAGGCCTAAATATTGCCAATCCATTAGCGACCGTATTATCTGCTGCAATGATGTTTGAAGATGCCTTCGGCTTAAAAGAAGAAGCGGCTGCGATTAGAGCTGTAGTCAACAAATCACTCGAACAAGGAATTGTAACTGAAGATTTAGTTGCTAAAGGGACTAAGGCACACAAAACTAGCGAAGTAGGTGACTGGTTAGTTGCTAATTTGTAAAATCCAACCCCCTTTCCTCTGGGAGAGGGCTGGGGTGAGGAAACAAAAAAGGTGTCAATTTACATTGACACCTTTTTTTATAGTTGTAGAGAAAAATATTAATATCCACCTCTGTTTCCACCACCACGGTTTTCTCCACCACGGCTGTTTCCACCACCATAACCACCGCGAGATTCTCCACCACGACTGTTATTGTTAAAACTTCTTCTTTCACCTTCTGGTTTAGGCTCCGATTTGTTTACAACGATTGCACGTCCTTGAACAGTAGCACCATTCAATTCATCAATAGCCTTTTGAGCTTCTTCATCATTTGGCATTTCAACAAAACCAAATCCTTTACTTCTTCCAGTGAATTTATCAGTAATAATTTTAACTGAATCAACTGCTCCATAAGCCTCGAAAGACTCTCTTAAATCTGCTTCCTCAATACTGAATGGAAGACTTCCAACAAAAATATTCATATGTTCTTATTTAAATAATAAAACAAATGTACTGCTATTTTTTTTGCAATCTACTATAGATTAGCTTATTTATGTTTTTATTTTAAATTCAAAAAGAAAATGAAGCTACTAAAATACCCAACTCCTGCAATTTAAGAATCTTAACCGTGTGAATTTAGGGAACCCGCAGACTTACCGGAACCTTATAAAATACGCCTTGTTGAAAATTCAAAACAGTCCCTGCTGATGGGTTGCCATTTGCATTTTCTGCACTAAATTTAAAAGTACCTGTAACCGTAAGACCCTTCTCATCATAATCAGTAATTACTATTTGCCCGCTACCCATGTCAATACCTGTTGCAAATGAAAAATCGCTTCCTCCAGTCAATACGTAAACAGCTGTCTTGGAATTACTGGTTCCCAATGGATACACTTGAGGTGATATGGAGGTTGTCTTCAAAGTCAAAACCTCATTTCCAGTAAACCCTTCAATTACTAGTGAACCATCAGAAGCTAAAGTCGCTTTGGAAGCTGTCGCTCTCCAAAACACATTGTCTTTCCTTCCTTGTAAAGAAGGAGTATTAAAACTCACCTCTTCCGCACATGAAATCATTAAAAAAAGTACCCCTAGAAATATCAAATATTTTTTCATAAAACCTTCTTTTACTAACAAAAATAGGGCATTAATGCTAAAAAAAAAACATAACAGGACAAAAAAACACGAATCAAAACCACCTACAGCGCACTGCCACAGATTAAAACCACAATCCAATTAGTATTTATCAATAAAAAAGGTATCTTTGCACCCTTAATTAACAGAGGTCGAGTACCTCAAAATTTAATCACAAGATTATGTCAGTAAAAATTAGATTACAAAGACACGGTAAAAAAGGAAAACCTTTTTACTGGGTTGTAGCTGCAGATGCACGCTCAAAAAGAGATGGTAAATACCTAGAAAAAATTGGTACTTACAATCCAAACACAAACCCAGCAACTATCGACTTAAACCTTGATAGTGCAGTAAAATGGTTGCACAATGGTGCTCAACCAACAGATACTGCTAAAGCGATTCTTTCTTACAAAGGAGCTTTATTGAAACATCACCTTGACGGTGGTATCCGTAAAGGAGCCTTAACTCAAGAACAAGCGGATGCTAAATTAAATGCTTGGTTAGAGGCAAAAACTGGAAAAGTAGATGCTAAAAAAGACGGCTTAACAAAAGTGCAAGCGGATGCTAAAGCTAAAGCTTTCAAAGCAGAACAAGATGTGAATGCAAAACGTTTAGCTGCAGCTGCTCAAGCAGAAGCTGACGCTATCGCTGCTGCAACTCCAGCTGTTGAAGAAGAAGTTGCTGAAGCTGAAGAAGCTCCTGCCGCAGAAGAAAATAACGAAACAACTGAAGCATAATTTTAGAAGGCGACTATGCGTAAAGAAGATTGTTTCTATTTAGGTAAAATCGCTAAAAAATTTAGTTTCAAAGGGGAAATTCTAGCCTATTTAGACACGGACGAACCTGAGTTATATGAAAACTTGGAATCAGTGTTTGTTGAATGTAACAAACACTTGGTTCCTTTTTTTATTGAAAGTAGTTCGCTGCACAAAAACGATTTACTTAGAATTCGTTTTGAAGACATGACTACCGAAGAAGAGGCAGACGCCATTATAGGCAATGCCATCTACCTTCCTTTGAAGATGTTGCCGAAACTTAGCGGCAATAAATTCTATTTCCACGAAGTAATTGGTTTTGAAGTTGAAGACAAACGTCTTGGTGTTGTTGGAAAGATCGAATCCATTAATGATACCACTGCCCAACCCCTTTTTGAAGTCCTCAACGGTGATGTTGAGATTCTTATCCCCATGATTGATCTTTTCTTGGTTAAAATTGACCGTGAAAACAAAAAAGTTATCATGGATCTACCAGAAGGACTTATTGAAATGTACCTTTAAATTAGTGTTCAGTATTCAGTTTTTAGTGTTCAATTCCTCAAAAATCGTTAATCTACAATCTGAAATCAAAATTCCCTATGTTTAGTTTCAAACAATTCTCAATCCAGCAAGATCGTTGCGCCATGAAAATTGGAACCGATGGCGTTTTACTTGGTGCATGGACTCCTATTGAAAACAATCCTATTAGTATTTTAGATATTGGAGCCGGAACAGGAGTAATCGCACTAATGCTGGCACAAAGAAGTAACGCGGAACAAATTGACGCTTTGGAAATAGACGAAGAAGCGTATGAACAATCCGTAGATAATTTTGAAAACTCCCCTTGGAGTGATCGCTTATTTTGTTTTCATGCCGGTTTAGATGAATTCGTCGAAGAACCGGAAGACGAGTATGATTTAATTGTTTCCAATCCTCCATTTTATACTGATGATTACAAATCTGATAACGAACAACGTGATTTAGCCCGTTTTGCTGACGCGATGCCTTTTGAGGATTTAATCGAGGCTGCTGATTTATTGCTTTCAGAAAACGGAATATTCACAGTTATAATTCCTTTCAAAGAAGAAGAAAATTTCTTGGCTCTTGCCAAAGAATACGAATTGTATCCAATTAAAATTACACACGTAAAAGGAACTCCAACTACCGAAATTAAACGCAGTTTATTGGCCTTTAGCCGAGAAGAAAGCTCGAACTATCCCGTTGACGAATTGATTATCGAAACTGCAAGACACATTTATACTCCCGAATACATTGCATTGACTAAAGAGTTTTATATGAAGATGTAAGTCCAAAATGATTCTAAATAACACCTAAACCATTCCGTAATCTTATTTAAAACACCTTTGATCTCTGCTAAAGTTAATTTTTATTGTAATTTAGAGGAAAATACCTTTTTTAATAAAATCTCGTATATAAAAGGACTTATTTGTTAAAAAATAAGCTAAGTAATAACCATGGTATAATGTCGTATTTTAAAATCAGGATAAAATCATGTAAAAATCTGATTTAAAACTGTTTTACTTAAAGTTAATTCTTTTGACTTTACGACTTTTAAACTTTCGGCTTACTTATTTCTATTTCAAATAAAAAAATATAACATTTGTTAATGCTTTTGTTATATTTCTTTCTGTAAATTTGTTCCATAAAAATTAATAACCATGAGACCAGACTTATTTCAAGCTCCAGATTACTACAACCTTGACGATTTACTAACAGAAGAACACAAACTAGTACGTGACTCTGCTCGTGCTTGGGTAAAACGTGAAGTATCACCTATTATAGAAGAATATGCTCAAAAAGCCGAATTCCCAAAACAAATCATTAAAGGTTTGGGCGAAATAGGCGGTTTTGGTCCTTACATCCCAGAAGAATACGGCGGTGCGGGTCTAGACCAAATATCTTATGGTTTGATCATGCAAGAAATAGAACGCGGTGATTCTGGCGTTCGTTCCACTTCATCTGTACAATCTTCTTTGGTAATGTATCCTATTTGGAAGTACGGAAATGAAGAACAACGCGTAAAATATTTACCTAAGTTAGCCACTGGAGAATACATGGGCTGTTTTGGTTTAACGGAACCTAACTATGGTTCAGATCCAGGAAGTATGATTACCAACTTCAAAGATATGGGCGACCATTATTTATTGAATGGTGCCAAAATGTGGATTTCAAATGCTCCGTTTGCTGATATTGCCATTGTTTGGGCAAAAAATGAAGAAGGAAGAATTCACGGTTTAATTGTAGAACGCGGAATGGAAGGTTTTACCACTCCGGAAACGCACAACAAATGGTCGCTTCGTGCCTCATCAACTGGAGAACTGATTTTTGACAATGTCAAAGTGCCAAAAGAAAACTTATTGCCCAATAAATCTGGATTGGGAGCACCGCTTGGTTGTCTGGATTCAGCACGTTACGGAATTGCCTGGGGCGCTATTGGCGCAGCCATGGATTGTTACGATACGGCTTTGCGTTACGCCAAAGAACGAATTCAGTTTGACAAACCAATTGCAGGAACCCAATTACAACAAAAGAAATTAGCCGAAATGATTACTGAAATCACAAAAGCGCAATTATTAACATGGAGATTAGGTGTTTTAAGAAATGAAGGTAAAGCGACAACGGCCCAAATCTCAATGGCCAAAAGAAATAATGTAATGATGGCTGTGGAAATTGCCCGAGAAGCCAGACAAATGCTAGGCGGAATGGGAATTACTGGAGAATATTCGATCATGCGTCACATGATGAACCTGGAATCTGTAATCACCTATGAAGGGACGCACGATATACACTTGTTAATTACCGGTATGGACATCACTGGAATTCCTGCTTTCAAGTAGTGGTAAACAGTTATTAAACTATTAATAAAATTGATAATAAAAGCTTCTTGATACCAAGAAGCTTTTTTATATTTACACAAAAATACTCTTTATGAATATCCAAACCATCAACAATAGTATTCAGCCTCAAAAAGAACTGTTGTTACACCATCCTTTATATAAAAAAGTAAAAACTATTGAGGATTTACAATGTTTTCTAGAAAATCATATTTATGCTGTTTGGGATTTCATGTCTTTGTTAAAAGCACTACAATCCAAATTAACTTGTACAACAACGCCTTGGTTTGCAACGGAAAATCCACAAACCCGATATTTAATAAACGAAATTGTCCTTGCTGAAGAATCTGACTTAACATTAGACGGACGCCGTTTGAGTCATTATGAAATGTATATTGAAGCCATGCAATCCTGTGGAGCAAATACTGAAGGTATTGAACATTTTTTAACTGAAGTAGATTCCCTTCAAAACATATTTGTCGCTATAAAAACCAGCACTTTACACCCCAATATTAAAGCATTCCTGGATTTCACATTCAGGGTTATTGAGGAAGGGAAATCCCATGAAATTGCAGCGGCTTTTACTTTTGGAAGAGAAGATTTGATACCGAGTATGTTTACCGCTATTTTGAAAAACTTTCAGGAGAATTTCCCTGAAACGGATTTGAGCAAACTGATTTATTATTTTGAAAGACACATCGAATTGGATGCGGATGAACATGGGCCAATGGCGATGAAAATGATAACAGAACTTTGCGGTACAGATGCTCAAAAATGGTCTGATGTTGAGGAAGTATCAAAATTAGCTTTAGAGAAACGCATTGGTCTTTGGGATGCCATCGAAGAAACTATCTTAATGAATGTTGAATTGGCATAAAACTAATACTTTCAAATAACGCAACACTTCTTTAGAAAATACCCTTAAAAAAAGCATCTTGTTTTAGTAACAAGATGCTTTTTTATTAATTTTCAGGAGCCAATTCGAGTTCTAATCCCTCGAGGCTTTCGGTAATTGGGATCTGACAGCCCAAACGACTGTTTGCTTTTACATAAAAGGCTTCTGAAAGCATTGCTTCTTCATCATCGCCCATTTCTGGCAAGGCAACATCATTAAGAACATAACATTGACAGGAAGCACACATGGCCATACCGCCGCAGGTTCCTTCTACAGGAAGCTCATAGGCTTTGCATAATTCCATGATATTCATGGCCATATCCGTGGGAGCCTGTAACTCATGCACGACTCCTTCTCGATCTTTTATTTTTATTAATACATCCATATGATTGTGGGTGTTTGTTTTTAGGCAATCGGTGTTGGTTATTAAATACGGACTGCGTGAGGGATAGAAGCTAGCTACCGAAGTAGCGCGGATAGCCCGACCGTTTTAAGAAAAAAGGCCTATACCCGTTAAAACAAGTAGCTTTTTTTCTTAAAAGGGGCACGCCCTGTTAATTTATAGGATATTTACAACAGTTTCTATTTGTGGTGCAAACTTTTTGATGGTTGTTTCTACTCCGGCACGCAATGTCATTTGATTTACGCTGCAACTGGTACAGGCTCCTTCGAGACGCACTTTTACGTGTTTCCCGTCCTCTATGGAAATAAGGGTAATGTCACCACCATCTGAATTCAAAAAAGGTCTTATTTCTTCTAGCGCTTTTTGAACTTCTAGGGTTAATTGTTCTGTTGTCATTGTCTTTGTTTAAAGATTCAAAAGATTAGAAAATTGAACGATTGAAAATTATTTTCATGCGTTCTAATTTTTTATTTTTTTACTGCGGAACAACCTGCCATAGTTGTAATTTTCACAGCTTCGGTAGCAGGTAAATTTTTATTTCTGTTGACGGTTTCCTGCACTACATTTTTTGTGATTTCCTCAAAAACTGTTTCGATAACTGAACCGGTTTGCATGGCTGCAGGACGACCGTAATCACCTGCTTCCCGAATCGATTGTACGATGGGCACTTCACCAAGGAATGGAACATCTAAGTCTTCGGCAAGATTCCTGGCCCCTTCTTTTCCAAAGATATAGTATTTGTTTTCAGGCAATTGCTTCGCCTGTTCGCTTTCGCTCGAGTCTTCCGGTGTAAAATACGCCATGTTTTCTATAATTCCTAAAACTGGTACATTTATAGCTTCTGAGAGGAACATTGAAACTCCTTTTTTGGCATCGGCCAAAGCTACGGCCTGAGGAGTACTTACGATGACAACTCCTGTAATTGGCAAGGATTGCACGATAGAAAGGTGAATATCTCCTGTTCCTGGTGGCAAATCGACTAACATAAAATCTAATTCTCCCCAATCTGCATCAAATATCATTTGGTTCAAGGCTTTAGAAGCCATGGGTCCTCGCCATATTACTGCTTGACTTGGTGCTGTAAAAAATCCTATCGAAAGAATTTTTACCTCATAACTTTCTACGGGCTTCATTTTTGATTTTCCGTCTACCATGACAGAAATGGGCTTTTCACTTTCTACGTCGAACATAATAGGCATGGACGGACCATAAATATCCGCATCTAGAATCCCTACTGAAAATCCCATTTTAGCTAATGATACTGCAAGATTTGCAGTAACGGTAGATTTACCTACACCGCCTTTACCAGAGGCTACTCCGATAATATTTTTTATACCTGGAATTTGTTTCCCTTTGATTTCCGGTTTGTCCGGCACTTCCACTTTACTATTAATTTTGATTTTAGCCTCCGGAGATACTAATTCAAGAATTGTTTTTCTGATGTCGTCTTCCGCACGTTTTTTGATGTGCATTGCTGGGGTATGTAATACTAGATCTACCACTACTTCATCGCCAAAAGTGACTACGTTTGCAATTGCTCCGCTTTCAACCATATTTTTCCCTTCTCCGGCTATAGTAATTGTTTCTAAGGCTTTAAGAATTTCTTTTCTTTCTAATTTCATTTTTAGTTTACTGTTTCTATTGGCTTATACCACCAGAATATTATCTTTATTTAAACTGATTTCAGATTACAAAGATACTATGAAAAGTTCTTATTATAAAGGATTTGCATCGCATTTATTGATGCACAGATTGCTGGTCGTTATTGAGTATTTGTTGAGATTAGAACCCCGGAATCTGAACTATTATAAATCATTCTGTCCTGACTTCCGGTTGCCAAAAATATTTTTCTAAATCTACAATTTGATTGTTGGTCACGATTATTCCCTCGCTTTCCAATAATTGCTGCATCAGATTGGTGCCGTCAAAATGTAATTTCCCCGTAAGCAAACCGTTCCTGTTGACTACACGGTGTGCCGGAACATCCTCCAGACCATGGGAGGCATTCATTGCCCAGCCTACCATTCTGGCAGAGCGTGCCGTTCCTAAGGCCTTTGCAATAGCGCCATACGAAGTAACCTTACCGTATGGAATTTGCCTGACGATGTCATACACGCGTTCAAAAAAAGTATCGTTTGACATGATTTTAAATCTAGTGAAAAAAGGTTTTATGGGAGACCCGGTGAGCCAATTACCCCATATAATAACGGACAATATTAATCAAAGTAACTAATGATATAAACCCGGTTATGCTACCAATAATTGTATTCATGTTTCGCATAATATAATCCGACTTCTCTTGTATTTTTTGAAAAAAAGTAATGTACAAATAAAAACCCAAAAAAGAGCCCAACACTACGCCTGTCACAAAAACAAAAACATTTGAAAAATCAAACAGAAACAAATTATAAGAAGCCAAAGTAATGCTTGCAAAAACATAATAAGGGATCGGGAAAAAGTTAAGAGAGGAGAGCAAAACTCCTAAGAAAAAACGAGTGGAAGTACTCTTCTTTTTTATTTTGCCTTTTTTAATTTTGGGGGTTTTAGCAACCAACAAAAAAAAAATAGTCAACGCAGTAAAGATGACAAATCCTACTTCTCGCAATAAAACAATCACATCCGGGCGCACTTCGATAAATTGTGCAAATAAAATAGCGAGATAGGCTTGTACAAAAATTACGATTACTGCTCCCAAAACAAACCAAAAAGCGCTTTTCTTCCCTTCTTTCAGATTTACTTTAGCAGCTGTCATATTTAGAAGTCCCGGGGGAGTAATCCCCACAAAGGCAGTAACAAAACCCAAAAACAAGGAAGTGATTAAATTCATAAGCAAACGGTACCAGTATTCAAAAAAACAATCCCAAATATAAAACTATTCTTTAATTTTAAATCGAATATACGTAATTGCTTTATTAACTTCCAAATATTGTTTTTCATAAAATGTCTGAAAAGCAGTTACTTCCTCGGGACTTCCTTCATTTACATACACATTATGATTGGCATATAAAACTTCGTGCCCTTCGCCATGCAGCAAACCTAAGGTATATCCATGCATGAATTCACTGTCTGTTTTAAGATTTACAATACCGTCTTTTTTAAGTACTTTTTTATACAATTGCAAAAACTCGGAATTTGTCATTCTGTGTTTGGTCCGTTTGTATTTTATTTGGGGATCGGGGAAAGTAATCCAGATTTCGTCTACTTCATTTTCATCAAAAATATGATTGATCAATTCGATCTGAGTTCTAATGAAAGCCACATTATGCAATCCGGTATCCACAGCAGTTTTAGCACCACGCCAGAAACGCGCGCCTTTGATATCAATTCCGATAAAGTTTTTATTGGGATACCTTTCTGCCAGACCTACTGAATATTCTCCTTTCCCACAGCCTAGTTCCAGCACCAATGGATTTTCATTTTTGAAAAATTCTGTATTCCATTTCCCTTTCAACGGAAATAAATCACCTACTACTTCTTCCCTCGTTGGTTGAAAAACGTTGTTGAATGTCTCGTTTTCCTTGAATCTTTTTAATTTGTTTTTGCTTCCCACTTTTTTAGTATATTTTGGCAAAATTAAGGAAATATATAAGACGGAGCGAACTAGGGACCAAAAAATGAAAAACGTTTTAAAAACAACATTTAATGCACCCTTTAAACTATTATTTAATTAAAGATGGCTTTTAAACAACAGTACATTTTATGAAGAAATTTTAAACTAAGTAATGACTCAAATTTAATGTCATATTTTAATAAAGCACTAAATTTCTTTGCCACAGATTAGCACAGATTAATTCGTTATGTAATTTTAAAAATCTTTTTAATCCTTACAATCTGTGGCAAAAACTCTTTTTAATAATTGCGACAATATATCTTTCTTGCTACTTAAGAATAAAACAAAAACTAAAAATTTTATTGCTTTGCTTGTAATTTTTTGATCATGGCATCTTCGATAAAAGTTTTAACTTTAATCACTTCACCTGAATTATCATTTGGGATTGTCATAGACAAAACGTATTGCTTTATTTTCCATTTTTGCCCTATTTTGACTAACACGCCTGAGCCGCGACAAATTTTCATTTGAGTATTCAGTAATTCATCAAACCAAGCTATTTTACCTGTTTTGTCAAAATGAATATGACGTTCTAAAGCTGTAAAACTCCATGCTTTTCCTTTATCGAAATGTGGTTTTGCATAGGCCTGAAAAGCTGTTTTATTCCAATTCTCTGTTGCATCAGTACCTATAAAAATTGCATCATCTGACATCAAGCCGAAGTATGCGTTATAATTAGCATCTGCAGCAGCTTTATGCCAAGTATTTAATACAACATTGATTTCATTTTTTGAATCGGTTTGTTTTACCATCACATTTTTACAACCAGACACGGTTATTACTATCAAAAAAGCTAGTAGTTTTTTCATTTCATTCGGTATTTATTTATGGTTTTTTATTCCATCTTATTTTTATTTTTCGATCAACAGCTACTTGTCTCCTCGTAGTCCTTTTCTGTTTGAATTACAAGGTAGCATAAAAACATCCGATATAGCAATGAATCGCTCGAAACTAATTATTCAAACAACTGAAAATCATTTGAAATCCAAACCACAAAGTCCAAAATACGTAAAGCAATAGCTCTATTTTTTGTAAAGTGGTTGTGTTGATTCAATAAGGACAGCCCAAAGGAATAATTTTAAAAAATAATTTAGACTAAATATCACAAAAATGCACCTTTACCCTTTTGAAATAAAAACTTAGAATATTTCCTTAATTCCTTTCATAATTTTTGGATTTTGATAATCCTATTTGATTTCAAATTTAGTTTTAGAAACGAAACAAAATACCGTAACCAATTGATTAAAAGATTATTGAATGTAATTTATTTTTAATCTAGACACTTCAATTACAAATCTGATTTCAAACTAAAAAGAACCGCCCAACCCAAGGCGGTATTACACATCTAGTTTTGACGTATTTTTGTATTGTTTAGACAGTAAAATGTAAGATTTAAAGTTAAGATTATGAGAAAGTTAAGCACCTCCATACTACTTATTATTTTTGCACTACTATTTACCCTCGTTTCCTGTAAAAAGAAAGATGTAAATGACACTAAAAAGGAAACGAGTTTAAATACCGTTGCAGTTGCTTTTGACAGTACACAAATCAAAACGTTTTTTGAAAAATATCCTAAACTGCAGCCTTACCAAACAGACGTAGAAAAGTTATACCGCAAGCATCAGTTTCATTACATCTGGTTTGACAAGGATGGCCTCAATGAATTTGCAGGTTTATTATACAACAAAGTGAATAATCTGACGCAGGAAGGAATTGAAACTGCGATTCCGTACAAGGAAAAACTAGATGACATTTATGACAATCCGGAAGACAATCAAAAAGCAAGTATCAATACTGAGTTGTTGAGTTCTGCGTTATACTTCTTTTATGCGGATAAAGTATATGATGGGATCGATACTCAAAAATCGAAGGATTTAGAGTGGTTTTTGCCTCGAAAAAAACAATCGTATGGCGATTATCTGGATTCACTATTGATCAATCCATCGTTAATTCACAAAGACGAAAAAGGCGTATTGAAACAGTATTACCTCCTTAAAGCTGTACTGCAGGAATACCGCAAAACAGAAACTAAAGGTGGATGGAAAACCACTGAATTAGACCCAAGTGTAAAATCCTATAAACCCGGAGACAGTGCCACTGCCATTGCACAAATCAGAACACGTTTGTTTGTCACGGATGATCTTTCCAGAGATTCAAAAAGTGCCGTGTATGATGCCGAATTAGCCACCGGAATTTTAAAATTCAAAAAGAGAAGTGGTAATCTCCTGAACAAAACGATACTTCCGGAACACATCCACTACATGAATGTATCTGTTGCAGACCGCATCAAAACTGTGATGGTCAATATGGAACGCTGCCGATGGATTTCGAATGATATTACCAAATCCAAGGAATTAATCGTGGTGAATATTCCGGCCTATGAACTGACTTTTTTAAGAGATGGGAAACCAGAATTACGCTCCAAGGTTGTCGTAGGAAAAGCCATGCATAAAACCGTAATTTTTAGTGCGCCAATGCAATACATTGTATTCAGACCGTATTGGAACGTGCCGGCAAGTATTCTCAAAAAAGAGATTCTTCCTGCCATTGAAAACAATCCCAATTACTTGGCCGAGCACGACATGGAATGGAAAGACAATTACGTGAGACAAAGACCCGGACCGGAGAACTCCTTGGGATTAGTCAAGTTTTTATTTCCCAATTCGAATGCGATATATTTGCACGATACGCCGGCAAAAAGTTTATTTGGTAAAGAAGACCGCGCGTTCAGCCACGGATGCATACGTGTGGCCAAGCCAAAAGAACTTGCTGCGATGATTATGAAGAACGATAAAAAATGGAATCCTGCTAAAATAGAAACTGCGATGAACGGCGGAGAAGAATATTGGTACACGTTAAAAAATAAAATTCCGGTATACATCGGTTATTTTACCGCTTGGGTAGATGCGGACGGCGTGGTTCATTTCTATGAGGATGTGTACAAAAGAGACGAAGCTTTAGCAAACTTACTGTTTGATAAGTAAAATTTATTTTGTTTAAATAATCATTAAAACCGCAAATGCGCAAATTAAACATGTCGAATCTGTATCAATAATTTGCGAAGTTGTGGTAAATGTTTTTAAAAACCGAAAGTGAAATACACTAAAAAAATCGTTTAAAATTAAATTTGAGACTAACTTAGAACTAGTATTTTATCCTGTTTATTGTTTATACTATTATTTTAATTTATTCATTTCCTCTTTTAAAACTTTAGCATTTTGTGAGCTAACAATTTTTTTACCCGTTTGTGCTTCTATTTGCTTTCTGGTATCGCCGGCAATTTCACCACCTTTTCGGGCAATTTTTTTATTATCTGCAAAGGTTTTAGGATTGTTTTCTTTGCTAATTTCTGTTGTGGTTGCTTCTGCTAACATATTTAATACCAATTCTAAATTGGTCATATTATCTCTTAGATTTTCTTTTTTTAAGCCTTTTAAATTCTTGTACTGCTTTACTGTGTTTCCGCTCCAAGCTTGGGTAATTATATCGGTAAGTGAAGCAAATTGCTGTCCTTTCTTAACACCTCTATTTTCCCATTCATCGGTGAGTTCTTTTCTAACTTCGATGCTTTTCAACCGCTGATTAATCCAGGCTGTGGAGTATCCTAATTTCAAATAATTTTCCATAGCACGATCAATAGCCTTTTCAGGATCTTGACTTTCTTCTATCCGTTCGTAGCCTATTTTAGCTAGCCATTGTTTAAAAGGCTCAGCTTTAGGCGAAGGAATGGATTGGATCAAACGGAATAATTGCTCCGTATCCGCAACATCTGTTAAACGCATCTTACCATCAGGAGCTACCATTTTCAAACCGTTACAATTTGTAACGGTTTCATTTCCTTCAGCCAAAAGTCGTTTTTTTAAAACTCGCCAATACACTTGTGGATTATTACTATCTGTTAAAGCGGCAATAATATCTACAATCGAAAAAAACCACTTCTCTTGTTCGTTATCCCAAGATGAACGGATTTTTTGGCTTTCAAATAATTTTATGTTTTCCATTATTTTATTCTATAAATTTCATTTTCTCAAATTGCAACTTTTCAACGCTTTTCGGAATTATATTGAAAGTACTAATTTACTGCTAAAATTATTAAAACCACTATCCAAATTCTAAAGAATCTCAACCAAAAAAAAGGACACTATCCTATAGAGACAGTGTCCTTTTTTTGTTTGCCAAATGGCAACTATTTAATGAGTTTTCTTTTTTTCGAAAGTTGTTTCCAACACTTTTTTAATTTTGTCTAAGGCACCATGAAATGCTTTTTCGGTAGTATCGGCATGATTGGTAACCGCTACAGGTTGCATATTTATAGGTCGGGCTTCAATCAAGCATCGTTTGTCGTTCACGCCACCTTTATCGCTGTTTTCGTCACCAAGGTGTACTTCTAAACGGGTTATTTTATCTTCAAAACGCACCAAAGCCGTTCCCAATTCCTCGGTAATATACGCTTTCAAACGTGCGTGTCCTTCTACATTGTTGTCTGTGTTGATTTGTACTGTCATGTTTTTATTAATTTAATGTTGTCTTTCAAATTTACCCATTGCAGTATGAAAAAACGAACCAATTAATAAAACATTGTGAAAAGAAAAAAGTGAAATTGTGGAGTTAAGGAAGGGAATGGATTATCCATTTTCTAAATAATCATAAATAAAGTCATTCTCGGTTTCAGACTCTGAATCAAATTTCATTACAAACCTAGAAGTTAGTTTTTCTATCCAATTTTCAATTTCTTGTTTTGAATTTAGAGTATCCAAAAACTATTCTTCCTCTTGAGAAATTGGTTCATCATTCATGAAAGCTTCAAAAGAACCAACTGGTGCAAAGTCAATATTAATTACTGAATAATCACCTTTTTTTCGCCATAAACGAACAGAATCAGTTCCTCTCTTTTGCAACCATTCACGTGTTACAGGTTCTCGTTCTTTTAATCCTAAAACATCCACCAAAAGCCACTGTCCTAATGCAGATTGTCCATATCTTTTTCCATTTTCATTATATTCTGCATTACTCCCAGATTGTAATCCCTTCATATTACTTTGAGTTACTAACGAAGGTATTTTTTTCCCATTTGGGAGTTGTAAATAAAAGCGGACTTCTGGCTTATTTTCTTTACTACCTTTATAACTTTCTCTAAATTGCTCAAAATCAAATATGTTTTTTATAAAAAAATCAGGATGTTTTTTATGAAATTCTCTCGGAATAGGAATATAAACTTCATTTAGTGGCCTTAAGGTGTTACTACCTTTATTTTTAGAAGCTCCATTCCACGAATTTAATCCAGATTTTTCTTCTACCTCTTTTGAATGGTATGAATATAATGGTAAATAGACTTCGACGATATCAATTTCGATTGGTTTTGAATTTTCAATGATATCGAAATATGCTTTTAATAAAAACGCAAATGGATCTTCAATAATTTTTACATCAAACTTATTCAGAACTAATGAATTATATTTATTAGAATCAAATTTTTGATGTATCTGAGAATCTCCAAAAGTGTACCGATAATCTTTATTTCCATCTGACCAAGATAATGCTGATTGGGTTGCACTAAGGTCCTTTAGGTTATTAATGTCAATCAATGGATAAGAGCATTCATTTATGGTTAAGACGCCTTTATCTCTGGTTACATAATGATAAATATTTTTATCCTCTGATAATCCTAAGCGTTCATAATCGCTTTTCATTCTCTCATTCTTAATTTCTGAAATCTTATAAGCTAAAGAATGTAAATTATTACGATGTAGATTTATTTCATTTTGGTATCTTTTGAGTTGCATCACTTTCTGAAATGATGGTTTACTTCCCATCCAAGTTTTCAAACCAATACCTATTCTAACATCCCCAAAAACTGATAAAACATCGTGTGGAGTGTTGCAAATATCAACATTTTGGCTCTTAAAAATTTTAGCAAAAACTGTTTCTTGAAATTTAGAATCAAGATATGGAATTAAATCGCCTTGTTTTTGACGAAACAAATTTGACAAAGCACCATAAACTTGTAAAAATTTTATGTACTCCTCTTTTTGATCATTAGAAAATTGCTCCCAAACACTCATTTTAAATGATTTTAATAATTTCTATACTTATTCTTTCAATCAAAGTTGTTGTTACTGAATTTCCTGCCTGCATATATAACTTACTATTTGCAATTTTTGGTAAAATATATTGTTCCATAGGATAACCTTGAAAACCAAAACATTCTTTAGGAGTTAATTTTCTAATTCCAAAATCATCTAAAATTAAAGGGACATTGTGTCCTCCAGTCCCCATATTAGCAGTCAAAGTTGGACATACATTACTTTTGTTTTCACGAACATAAACTCTTCTCCATTGATAAAGAGTATCTTTTGAAGTCATAGTCTTTTCAAGTTCCGGATAATATTGATGGTCTTTTTTATAATATAGATTATCTGCTTGTTTCCCTTTTTCTAAAATATCATGAATTGTATTAGTTAAAGGTATTGGTTCAGGAAATTTAAAATCCCCATGATTCACTACTTGTTCTTTATCAAAAGCTACTATAAAAATTCTTTCTCTATTTTGCGGAACATTTGCATGTGTCACGGAGTTTAATATTTTAGTATAAGCTTTGTAACCAAGTTTTTCTTCTAAAATTTCTAATATTATTTTGAAAGTATTTCCTTTATCATGAGAAACAAGATTTTTTACATTTTCAAGGAAAACTACTTTTGGTCTTTTAGTCTCAATAATCTTTTCTAAATCAAAAAATAGTGTTCCTCTTGTATCTTGAAAACCTTTTCTATTTCCTGCTATTGAAAAAGCTTGGCATGGGAAACCAGCACACAAAACATCAAAATTATCGGGTATATAATTTTTTGTTCTCTCTTTTGTGATATCACCAAAAGGGACTTCTCCAAAATTAGCTCTATATGTAATCTGTGAATCAGCATTCCATTCAGAGGTAAAAACACATTTACCACCTGCATTTTGCATTGCAATTCTGAATCCTCCAATCCCCGCAAAAAGATCAATAAATTCAAATTTATACTTTTCTGGTGTTGGAAAAGGCACAGTTTCAACCTCGAACAATAATTGTTGTAAAGCAATATCAGATACAATATTTAAATCTTCCTCTTGATTTTTGTATTGTACGATTTCTTTTATATATTTCTCGGCTTCCTTTTGATAATGTTTTTTTATTCCTTTGCGATAATTATGAAGATAGTGAGTAACTACGGCTTTTCTATTATCTTCTGGTTCAACAAGGCGAAGTTTAAACTTTTTGTTGTCGAATTCTTCAATTGATATATTCTCAGTAATTTTCATTTCTTAAATCTGTTATCATTAAAGAATGTCATAAAATCAGTTCCTAGAGCAATAATTATTTTGTCTAAAATCTTAACTGTTACATTTCTTTTTCCTGTTTCTACTTTGGTCATGTATGTCCGATCTACTTCAGCAATATTCGCTAAAGCTTCTTGAGACAAGTCTTTAGCTTTTCTTAATTCTTTTATTCTGTCACCAATTTTAATATTGATACTCATTATTTTTATTGTATTGAAGTGAAACAAATCTATCCGAATGTTGCTTTTGGTGCAACGGCATAAGAGTCACTTATTAGTATTGTTTATAAGTTCCTAAAACAAAAAAAACGCTACTCTTTCGAATAGCGTTTTTTGAACTTCTTATAATTTGTGATGTGACTGCTTTTCCGCGTGCCTCGCAACTCCTCGTAATGACAATTATCTAAGGAATCGAATGCCCTAGCCCTGATGGGAACGGCATCCTTTTCCTTCCGCCACTTTCGGCGGAGGAAAAGATACAGTGTACAGCAGGAATAAGCTCCTCCCTTCTCCCGAAGTTTCGGGATCGCTCAGGGTAAAATCGGTATCACAATTGTTATTATTCCAATTCTGGCAATAACACCACTCCCATGTTGTACAACGTGAAGGCCTGAAGATCTACATTTTCCTGGATGGTTGCCGCTACGGATTTTCCGGCACCGTGTCCTGCATTGATGTCAATACGGATTAGTGTGGGGTTTGTTCCGGTTTGTTTTTCTTGTAATTCGGCTGCAAACTTGAAACTGTGTGCTGGCACTACTCTATCATCGTGATCCCCTGTAGTGACCATGGTTGCTGGATATTGAATCCCTTTTTGTATGTTGTGTACTGGAGAATAGCCTTTGATGTAACTGAACATTTCCTTACTGTCCTGCGCCGTTCCGTAATCATACGCCCAACCTGCTCCTGCAGTAAAGGTGTGGTAGCGCAACATGTCCATCACGCCCACTGCTGGTAATGCAACTCGCATCAAATCAGGACGTTGCGTCATGGTAGCTCCCACTAGTAATCCTCCGTTTGACCCACCACGAATGGCAAGATATTGTGAAGATGTATATTTTTGAGCAATCAGATATTCAGCCGCTGCGATGAAATCATCAAATACGTTTTGCTTTTGCATTTTGGTTCCCGCATCGTGCCATTTTTTCCCGTACTCGCCACCACCACGTAAATTGGGCACGGCATAAACGCCTCCGTTTTCCATCCAAACGGCATTGGCAATACTGAAACTTGGTGTCAAACTCACGTTAAATCCTCCGTAACCGTAAAGCATTGTTGGATTTGTTCCGTCGAGTTTCAATCCTTTTTTGTGGGTGATAATCATCGGGATTTTGGTTCCGTCTTTGGAAGTGTAAAACACTTGTTTGGACTCGTATTGCTCGCTGTTGAAATCTACTTTTGGTTTTTCATACACTGCCGAAGTTCCGGTTGCTGGCTCGAATGAAAAAGTAGAACCCGGAGTAATATAATTCGTAAAGGAATAATACACCGTTTTTTCTTTTTTCTTTCCGCCAAAACCACCTGCAGTTCCTACGCCTGGCAATTTAATTTCACGAACTAGTTTTCCGGAATAATCATATTGTTTCACCACCGAAACGGCATCTTTCATATAATTAGCAAAGAAATATCCACCACCTGTGGATGGAGATAAAACATTCTCAGTTTCTGCAATAAAATCTTTCCAGTTTTCTGGTTTCGGGTTTTTTACGTCTACGGTAACAATGCGTTTGTTGGGCGCATTTAAGTCAGTTTCTATGAATAATTTTCCGCCTTCGTTTTCAATAATGTTGTTGTCGCTCTTGAAATTATCCACTATAGTCACAATAGGACTCTTTGACTTTGTCAAATCTTTGATGTACAATTCGTTTCCGTAGGTAGAATTAGACGCTGTGATTACCAGATAATGGTCATCTTCCGTAACTCCACCGCCTACATAACGGCGCTTTTGGTCGGCACCAAAAATCACTTGATCCTGTTTTTGTGCAGTCCCTAATTTATGGAAATACAGTTTATGCTGGTCAGTTTTTGCAGACAATTCGCTTCCTTTTGGTTTGTCATAACTGGAATAGTAAAATCCTTCATTTGCTCTCCAAGACACACCGCTAAATTTTACATCGACAATAGTATCTTCAATTATTTTTTGAGAAATGGCGTCCATGATAATGACTTTTCTCCAGTCGCTTCCGCCCTCTGAAATAGAATAGGCTACTTTAGAACCGTCTTTAGAGAAATCTAATCCGCCAAGCGAAGTTGTTCCGTCTTTAGAAAACGTATTGGGATCCAAAAATACGGTTTCAGTTCCTTTGGCGTCTTTTCTGTACAACACTGATTGGTTTTGTAAGCCGTTATTTTTATAGTAATACGTGAAATTTCCTTCTTTGAAAGGCGCTCCTATTTTTTCGTAATTCCACAGTTTTTCCATTCTTGATTTCAAGACATCGCGAAACGGAATTTGTGCCAAATACCCGTAGGTCACTTCGTTTTGGGCTTTTACCCAGGCACCGGTTTCCGCTGATTTATCATCTTCGAGCCAGCGGTATGGATCCGGAAGTTTGGTGTCGAAATACACATCCACGGTTTCCCCTTTACTTGTAGTGGGATAGGTTAGCGGTTTTGGATTTGGGTTTTGGCCGAAAGTCGCCATTGCAGAAGTTACAGCCATTATTAAAAAAGTGTTTTTCATTAGATTCTGTTTTAGGTTGTTACAAAAATAGGAAAAATAGTTAGTCTTGTAACGGTGTGAAAGTCTTTAATAAAACTAAAAAATAGTGTTTGGAGAAAGGTGATTTTATAAAATATTTCTTTGAAGTTTAAAAATACTAATTAAGTTAAAAAAAATCAACCACATAGAAACATAAGTAAGTCGAAAGTTTAAAAGTCGTAAAGTCAAAAGAATTAACTTTAAGTAAAACAGCTTTAAATCAGATTTTATCCTGATTTTAAAATACGACATTATACCATGGTTATTACTTAGATTTCTGACTAACAGTTAAAGAAAGCATAGAAAATAGTTCTATTCTTCACATAGCTTGGCTACTGAAAGTGAAATGGCTATATTTTCTTTTAAAAACTAAAAAAATCTATGTTCCTTATGTGGTGAAAAAAATTAATTAAATGTAATGGGTCGAGCTTACAAATTAAAATTCACACCCAAAATGATGTTTCTTCCTATGTTTGGAATCCCATCTGTTTTAAGACGGGAAAGATGTGCGATGTATCTTTTATCAAATAAATTATTCCCGTTGATGTTGACATCAAAAGCGGTTTTACCCAGTTTTACAGTTCCGCCAAAACCTAAATTCACTAAGTTATATCCATTTGATTCTGTTTCAAAACCGCTTACATTTTTTTGATTGAACGTACTGGAAACATTTAAGGTTGCAAAACCATCTTCTAACCAGTTTTTGATTTTGAATTCGGTTCTAATGGTGTTGTTCCAATTGTTAGCCGGGATTAACGGCAAATAATCTCCGTTTTGTTTTTCGCCGGTTACCGTTTCATAACTCGTTTCAAAATGCAACCAATCCAATGGATGCGGATGAAAATGCAGTCCGATTTCGCCTCCATACAATTTGGCGTTATTCTGAATATAATCAAAAATAGCATTCTCTGCAATCATTTCTCCTGTTGGCGAAGTGTAGATATAATTGTTGATGTGATTGTAAAATCCGTTTACAAAAAACTCAAAATGATCCGTTTTGTATTCTAAATTTAAATCCGTTTGCACATTTTGCTCAGTTTTTAAATCGCTATTTCCTACTTCATAACGATTCGTCCCTTCATGAACTCCATTAGAAGTTAATTCGGCAAGGTTTGGCGCTCTAAATCCTGAAGCTACATTCAAACGCAACGTCAAATCATCGACCAGATCGGTTTTGTAACCCAACGATGCATTAAAACTGTCGTACGATTTATTAATGGCTTCAAAAGAACCTTGTTCGCCTGTAATTCCTTGTGCATCCGTAATGATATTTCTATTATCGAAACGCAAACCGGCTTGCAACACATTCGTATTCCACTCATAATTAGCCGTCCCAAAAATACCAAAATCATTGGTAACCGCATCCGGAATTAAATATTCTTCCCCTGAATTTATATTGGTTTGGTGCATTCCCTGAATTCCAACAATGGTCTCTATTTTTCCCATTTTTGGTAAATGGTATTTTGCATTGTAATTGAATGTCTTTAGTTTCATGTGTAAAACCGCCACATTGCTGTCTTCAAACTCGCTTCGATCATTGGCAATATACCCTAAGTCGACATCCAACTTTGATTTTTCGAAAAAGAAAACATTGTTTAAACTCAACAAATGATTAAAAATTCCTTGTTTTGGAAATCCAGTTTTCTTGCTAGTCGTTTGGTCCGCAATACCATTTTCCGGAATTCCCAAATCTAATTCATTGTAATTGTAACGCAGTACACTTGAAAACTTGGCATTACTATAACCAATTCCTGTTTTAAAATCGGTTTCATTGTAACGGGTATTCGTTACTCTATCGCCACCTGAAATTTTATAATCAGCATGCGTGTTGTAACTTCCACGAGCCATGAATTTCCAGTTATCGGTGGATGTCTTTAAACCTAAAGAAGAACTGCTTCCAGCAGTATTCGAGAAATATTTTTGACTGAAGTTTGTTTTAAAAGTATTCGCGTCAGCAAATTTTTCGGGATTAAAATACAAAACACCACCCAAGGCATCAGAACCGTACAACAAAGAAGCCGGTCCTTTAATCACCTCAACACTTCCTATTCCAGAATCGTTCAATCCCAAACCGTGTTCGTCACCAAACTGCTGGTTTTCTATTCGAACACCTTGTGAATATACCAAAACACGATTGCCACTCAAACCACGAATTACCGGTTTCCCAATAGACGTACCGGTAGAAACCTGAGAAACTCCGGGAATAGTCGCCAATCCTTCAATTAAAGTGGCAGTTCCTTTTCGTTGTAAATTTTTGATGCTTTCGTGCTCCACTTTCATCACGTTTTGCGATTGTATTTTATTGAAAGCGGTTGAAACGATTACTTCATCCATCTCGAAAATTGCTTCCACAAGTATAATATCTAATATATTTTCTTTTTGAAGACTGCTTATGGTTTTGTTTTGGGTTGCAAATCCTATGAGTGTAAAGCTTATTTTTAAGTTTCTATTTGGCAGATTAGAAAATGTATATTTTCCGTTCTCATCTGTAGTAGTTCCTTTATGCAATTCTGATGCGTATACTGAAACGCCTTTTATGGGTTGGTTTTTTAAATCGGTTACGGTTCCCGATAGCGTATTTTGTGCTTGAAGCATCGCCGAAAACCCTAAAAACAGGGCTATGATAAATTTTTTCATTGAAAATGATTGTATAGTTTTTCCTCTCCCCAGCCCTCTCCAAAGGAGAGAGAGCCGAGACCGGAATTATTTAGTAGATAAAACGTGTAAAACTTGCTGAAATGAATTCAACAGAAGCTGAAATAAATTCAGCTTAAACTATTTACGGGTGGACCTCGGAGGGAATACAAACTGCCGGAAAACGAAATAACTGTTTCCGCTGCAGTAAAAAAATAAGGGATTTCTTCAATACTGGAGTACAATTGATAGGAGAAATCTTTTGGCGTAATGTAACTGCCAAAAGCAAATTCACAAACATAACAATGGTCAACTTTCTGGTGTTGGTGTGTTATCTCTGTACCGGTAACATTGTATTTATGGTGGCACTGCTTTTCGGAAAGCTGTTTAGCCAAATGCTCATAGGTGTGCAGTGACTGAAACAGTATTGAGAACAAGACCGTAACAACCAGAGAAAGACTTACTATGAGTTTATTCTTTTTCATTCGAGCCAAAGGTAACAAAAACAAGAAAAAAGAAAACCATTTATCTCACAAAATATATTTTTGCGAAACAAATGGTTTCATTTTAAAAATAAAAATCGATTTATACCAATTTAGCTGCGATCAAATATTCAGCAATCTGGATGGTATTTGTCGCTGCTCCTTTTCTCAAGTTGTCCGCAACAATCCACATATTTAAAGTATTTTCTTGGCTTTCGTCCCGGCGAATTCTACCTACAAAAACGTCATCTTTTCCTTGCGCATACATTGGCATTGGGTACGTGTAGGTGTCATTATTGTCCTGTACGACTACGCCATCGGTATGATGCAAAATGTTTCGTACTTCGTTTACATCAAAATCGTTCGTAAATTCTACGTTTACCGCTTCACTGTGTCCGCCTACAATTGGCACCCGTACCGCAGTCGCTGTAACAGCAATTGTATTATCGCTTAATATTTTTTTGGTTTCACGTACCAATTTCATCTCTTCTTTCGTATACCCATTTTCTTCAAAAGAATCACATTGTGGAATCGCATTTCTGTGAATTGGATATTTGTAGGCCATCTCACCCTGAACGCCTGCGTATTCATTTTCCAATTGTTGCACTGCTTTTACGCCTGTTCCAGTGATGGATTGGTAGGTAGAAACAATGACCCGTTTGATGTTGTATTTTCTGTGCAACGGAGCCAGAACCAATACCATTTGAATGGTAGAGCAATTTGGATTTGCAATGATTTTATCTGCGGCGGTCAATTCTGTTGCATTGATTTCCGGAACGATTAATTTTTTAGTCGGATCCATTCGCCAAGCCGATGAATTATCGATAACGGTTGTTCCTGCTGCTGCAAATTTTGGAGCCCACTCCAGTGAAGTGTCGCCTCCTGCAGAAAACAAAGCAATATCTGCTTTCATATCTACTGCAGTTTGCATGCCTACCACTTTATATTTTTTGCCCTTGTATTCAATTTCTTTACCCACTGAGCGCTGTGAAGCAACGGGAATTAACTCGGTTACAGGGAAATTTCTTTCTGCCAAAACTTTCAACATTACTTCGCCAACCATTCCGGTAGCTCCTACAACTGCTATTCTCATAGTATATTTTTAGTATTACTTCGTCCGTTCGCCTTTCAGGCTCGGGTGAATATTAAATTTGAAGTACAAAAGTAAGTAATATTGAAATCAAAACAAGGAGGTTAACAAAAAATAACAAAATGTTATATTTTCAACAAATTAAAAGACAACCTCAAATTTCCCATTAAAAAATCTGCTCTTTTTTAATCGCAAACCTATAAATAGTATTTTAAACCATTAAGAGATTAAGAAAACTAAGTTGTAAAGTATTTCTCCCGGCACCTTATTATGTTAAGGATGAAAATCATCTTGTTTTATATAACCTTTTGAATAAAGAAAAAAAGGCCTCTTTTCCAAAGCGGTTTAGCTATCCTGTAGTCGAAATTACTTTTTCAATAAATCTCTAATCTCAGTCAGCAATTGTTCCTGTGTTGGCCCAGCTGGAGCAGCGACGGAAACAACTTCCTTTTTCTTGGCCTTTTCAGCAGCTCTTAAAACCACAAAAATAAAGAATGCAATTATTATGAAGTTGATAATGGCTTGGACCAAATTACCGTAGGTGATCACGGCGGCACCCGCAGCTTTTGCAGCAGCCAGGGTTTCGTAACTATTTCCGTCTAAGGTGATGAATTTTTGGGTAAAATCAATTCCTCCGGTTAACAAACCAACAACTGGCATTATGACATCATCAACAGCTGAGCCTACAATTTTGCCAAATGCTCCAGCAATAACAACCGCAGTTGCTAAACTTAAAACGTCTCCCTTCATCAAAGAGGCTTTGAAATCACTAAAAAATCCCATAATTTATTTTTTTAGGTTAAAATTTACTTCTGACAAACGAATTTAATAAAAATTTTAAAAGTAGTAACAGTCCTTTCTTCTAAATTTAATCGCTACCTATAAAACACGCGTTTCACCCGTTGCGAAATACTGGTCAAAATTTCATAGGGAATTGTATTTAATTTCTGGGCTATAAAAGAAACCGTTGGATTTTCGCCAAAAATAAGTATTGAATCACCTTCTTTGCATTCAATGCCGGTGACATCAACCATCAGCATGTCCATACAAATACTCCCAACGATATAGGCTTTGGTATTTTTTACCATAACAAATCCCAAACCATCTCCCCAGCCTCTGGAAATCCCATCAGCATATCCTATGGGAATTGTAGCAATTTTTGTTGGTTTTTCGGCTACAAATCGGCGGCCATAGCCTACGCTTTCTCCAGCAGCAATCGTTCTTATTTGTGAGATCACGGATTTTAGTGTCCCCACATTTTCGAGTTGCTTTTGTTCTTGGGCATCATTTGAAACTCCATAGAGACCAATTCCTAGCCGAACCATATCGTATTGCGAATCCAGAAAATTGCTTATTCCAGAGGTGTTCAGGATGTGACGCAAGGGTTTTATTTGCAATTCAGACATCAATTTAGAGGATACTTTCTCGAACAAATTAATTTGGGAATGAGCAAAATCCATGTGTTCAAGATCATCGCTCGTAGCCAAGTGTGATAAAATACTTTTTATTTGCACGGTACTGTTTCCTCTTAGCGCAGCTATCAGTTCATCGAGGGTATTTTCTTCAAAGCCCAATCGATGCATGCCGGTATCGAATTTAATATGAATTGGAAAATGCTTTAAATTTTTTTGTTTTGCTATTTTCAAGAACGCATATAAACCTTTTAAACAGTAAATTTCCGGTTCCAACTGATGTTGAATAATAGCCGAAAAACTAGTATTCTCTGGATTAAGGACCATAATAGGCAAATTAATGCCCCCGTTTTTTAATGAAATTCCTTCATCGGCAAAAGCCACGCCCAAATAATCTACTTTATGATGTTCCAGTAATTTAGCAATTTCGAGTCCGCCGTTTCCGTACCCGAATGCTTTTACCATAACCATAGTTTTTACTTTTGGTAGCAACTTTGATTTAAAAAAATTCAGGTTGTAACTAATAGCATTCAGGTTGATTTCTAGGACCGTTTCATGTGTCTTCTCCTCTAATAAGTACACAATTTCTTCAAACTGGAACGATCTCGCCCCTTTTATCAAAATGGTTTCATTACCAAAGTCCAAGTTTTCAAAATCAGCGACAAATGCAGCCGTGTTTTGGAAAGTACTGCAGTTAGCAAACTTGTTTTTAAATGCTGAAATGGTTTCGCCAATACCAATTACCCGCGTAATCCGGTTGGAAACAATTAGCTCAGCCACCTTCGCGTACAACACATCGTTCGGCAAACCGCTTTGAAAAATATCAGATAGAATGACTGTTTTCTTTTTATACTGTTTTTGACTTTCAAGAAAATCCAACGCAATTTTTAAGGATTGAAAATCAGAACTGTAACTGTCATCAATAATACTGCTATTGTTGATTCCGTTTTTGACTTTTAATCGCATCTCTACCGGATACAACAACTCCATGCGGTTTTGAATCGTTCTGTTATCGTATTTAAAATACAACAAAACCATCAAACAGGAAATTGCATTTTCTATCGATGCCTCATCCTGAAATGGTATTTTTATGTCAAACTTATTGTTGTTTTGTAACACCGTCAAAACGGTCTTGTCTAAAACTCCCTTTTTAGTAATCAGAACCGAAGCCTTAGCATCGCTATAACTCCAGCAAAAAACGGTAGTATCGGGACGGATCAACAAATCAATTGTTGGATTTTTATGATAAATAATGACTTGGACATCCTGGAAAAGTTTCAATTTTTCTTTGATTTTGTCACTGATATCAGCAAAACCTTCGTCATGTGCCGTCCCTATATTCGTGAGAATTCCAATCGTAGGTTTAATGATTTTTTCGAGTTTTTCCATTTCTGAAACCGTAGAAATACCGGCTTCAAAAATTCCTAAATTGTGTTTTTCATTTATCGCAATCACAGACAGCGGAACACCAATTTGAGAGTTGTAACTCTTTGGACTTCGGATAACGTTATAATCCGGACTTAATAAAAAATTAAGCCATTCTTTGACTATCGTTTTACCGTTACTTCCCGTGAGCCCAATGACAGGAAAATCAAAGAAACTGCGATATGCTGCGGCAAATTGTTGCAAAGCCAACAAGGTATTGGTCACTACATAAAAATTAGCTTTCCCTTCACAATCTTCAGGAATATGGGTAACTACAAAATTCTGGACGCCACTTGCAATTAAATTTTTGAGATAAAGGTGCGCATCCGTATTGGCTCCAACCAATGCAAAAAACAGCGTTTTCGGGCCATTTTGCAAAGAACGACTGTCTATAGAAATAGAATCAATAGCCATCGTACTGCTGGTTCCAATAAACTTTGCGGGGATATTTTGTATGCTATTTAGAATTTTTTTGCTCATGGAATAAAAAAAAGATTGAGGTGAATTTCTTTTTTGAAAATGATACTTTCAACAGGCTGTTTATTTGCAAAACTTCCTCAAAAATAGCACTTCTTTTCAAAACGAAGCGACAGATATACGATAATTATGAGCAATTTCGTTTATTAAAAACAAGAAACTCTTTTGATATGCTTTACTAATTTTGACAGATTACCTATATTTGTTTGATACAAAATCAAAACTATTGAAAAAAACCCTTCCCCTTTTCTCTTATATTTTCCATCCAATATTCATTCCGGCAATGGCAACATTGTTCTACCTTTTTTTTAATGGATCTGATTTTGTGAGTCAAGAAAAGATATTCATTTTTTTTCAGGTGTTGATTGTGACGGTGTTAATTCCTGTTTTGACCTTTTTTCTCTTACGCGCTACAGGAAATATAGATTCCATAATGGTTTCTAAAATATCCCAGCGTAAAATACCCTTAATACTTCATTGTTTCTTGATCATCTTATTAGTTCGAAAAAGTATCACTATTGATTCCTATCCAGAGTTGCATTTTTTTTTATTGGGGGGACTTTTGAGTTCATTATTAGCTCTAATCCTATTGTTTTTGCAGATAAAAGCAAGCCTGCACATGATAGCTTTCAGCTCTTTGACTGTATTTATCATTGGATTAAGCCTGCACCTTCAAATTCAAAATATTTTTACTATTGCATTACTACTACTGTTGAATGGCGTGGTCGCGACTTCTAGACTGGAAATGAAAGCGCATACCATTAAAGAACTCCTTTTAGGTTTTGTTCTGGGAATTATTCCACAATTGCTTCTATTGGTTTTATGGCTATAAAATATAAAATACTATGCCAATATTTAATGCTTTCATGGTAATTGACTTGTCTTCTATTTTTGCCGATTTGAATATTGAATTTAAACCATAATAGGCATACAAATTAATTGTATTGTATCCTGCAGAGACATAAGCCCCGTATTGTAATTTATTAAAATCTTTATTTCCTGTAACCACCACTTTGCCTTGAGCACTATCAAAAACGGACTTGTCGTAGAGCAAATAACTAAACTTTATTCCTGTATAAATGCGCCAAAATTTATGGCTTTCATAAGTAGAGGTTCGCCATCTAAACTCAACAGGAACATCAACTGAAAGTAGGGAAAACTTATTTTTATTATAATCCCTATTGGCATCAATCAGGGCATAAACTGGCATACCGTCTGTTGCAGAAATGGCTATGTTTTGATTGTAATTATTATATGTAAATCCAATACCGGAAGCTATTGCAACGGTTCTCTTTTTATTTAAAGGCATATCCCGCAAAAAACCACCTGACAAACCCGACGAAAATTTGCTTTGTGACAACCCCGAAGGGCCGTCCGTCAATATATTGTAAGTGATCCCAAAATAGAACTGATCCTCACGATACAAGGAATCCACTTTCATAATTAGAGTATCTTGTGATGGTGTATTTTCCTGAGAAGAAACAGTAGCAACCATTAGCAGCAGAAAACAACTAAGAAAAATTCGCATAATTTTTTGGTTTTAAATCGCTCAATGATTCTATCAAACACCCTTGGCTTCCAATTCTCATTAAAACGATACAAATATACCCTTTTGATCGTTTTGTGATAAATAACAACCACAAATAATCCTTTTTAAGACCTTTAAAGATAAAAACGCTCTACAGTTCTTGCAGCCACGGAATTCTATTTGACAGAAAGGACTGAACTACCCTTGTTGACCTAAAGGAAGGACGGCTCACAAAAAATTAATACTGGCATTGCCTGCTGATCTTTTTTTGTTTACTCTCTTGACAAACTAAAAAATTGACCACGCCCTAAAACAAAAAATGCTCCCCTTTTAGGAAGCATTATTTCATCGCAGAGAGGAAGGAGTTGTTTGTTTTTATAAAGTGTCTTAAAATAAGGCTTTGCAAAGCTTTTATTTTAAGTGACACCTCAACTGACACCTCTCAATATGTTAGCAAATTGTTCTAAATTTCAATTATTCAAATATAAGGATTTTTTTGCTGGAATTAATGATTAATTATAATAATTTGAACTGGTTAGACAATATTTTTTGAACTGGTAAAGTTCAAAATTTAGTTGCCTAAAATTTAATTTCTATCCAATTATCAAGGGTTCAAATTGTTCAATTTTTAGGCTGGTGTATTGGCAAAATTCCTCAATAGATACAAACTCATTTTGGAGCTTATTGAGGTCTTGTCTGATTTTTTGAAGCAGTCTAATACTTTGACGATAACTCTTTCCTGTTATGCGTTGTATGTCTTTCGGGTAGATACACAATCTCTTGTTTTCGGTTCTCATACTCTATCTATGGCTTTGATTGGGCGTTGCCTAACTTGAAACCTCTATGATTCAAGTTCTGGCACTCAATAAAAATAGTAAATAATTCCTTTCGTTCAGAAGCGGCAATTTACTTCTATTTATGATGAGTATTTCTGCCATTTATGTCACAAAGTGACACATGGAATAGTGATGTCTTTTTTATGTGGTTTAATTGACTAAAATTTGTTTCATAATCAATCGAAAGGATTGCCCGTGTCTTTTTATACGATAATCTTTAATTTGGCTTCGTCGTGTTCTTTGAAAGCGTTACTTGAGTTTAATTGCAATTCTAAATCTTCCATAGTATCTGCTTTTAATGTTGCACTAAAATCTTGTGCTCGTTGTAGCATTTTTATATAGGCTAATGGATCTTGTTGCCTTGTTAATCTTCGTAAAGCTCCTAAATAATCATCACGATATACTGTTGGAATTATTATTCTTGTTTGTTCAGCTTTGACCAATTCGGCATTCATCATTACTCTTGCAATTCTTCCGTTACCGTCCAAAAATGGGTGTATTTCACTTACCATAAACATAATGTAAGCTGCTTTTGCAAATGGGTCTGTTAGTACTTTGTAGAAATCAAACCCTTTTATTAATGTGCCTTTTACTAATTCGAAATCGACAAAAAATGTTTCTCCAGCACGATTGTTTTTATCTTTAAATACGCCTGGCATTTTTGATATTCTTGCTTCCAAAAGTAATCGATGTCTGTATTGAAGAATGCTAATGAACTCTTCCGGAGAAGTTGGCGTAACATTCATTTCGATTTTATTACTGACCAATTTATACGTTCCTAATATGTCGTGTGAATCTTCATCACGATTGAACATTGGGGTATCGGTTTCAATAATGTTTTTTGCTTCAATCACTTCAAATCGAGTTCCTTCAATATAATTTGAAAAATAGGCTTCAAAAAAAGCGAAATTTTGAAAAGCTGTATTAGTTGTATTTCTATCTATCGCATTTTTGAATTCTCTTTGCTTTAACTCTAAAAATAATATCTCAAACAAATCTATTCTTGATTGGTCATAAGGATTTCCAAATGCTCGTGCAATGGCTCGTGGAGACGATAATATTTTGGAAGGCTGTGTAGATAATAAGGCACTAATTAGTTTGTTTAGTTTCTCAAACTCACTTTGCATTCTTAATTTATCGGCGATTACTTTTGCGTTATCTCTAATTTGATTTAGTCCTTCTTCGCCTTTAGCTTGTACTATTTTCTCTAGTTTGTTTTCGAGTTCAGCAATTGAAATAGTTTTAGATTCTGGACCCGATTTTCTGGACGGTTGTAGGTTTTCTAAAAATGCTCTTTCTTGTTGTGAAACAAATAACTCCCCCGAAAATGAATTGTCACCTTCAATTGCTCCAATACCTTCCATAAAACGAATGGTTATTCCAGGCAACTCTATTTTTTTGGTGTAGGTATAGGTAACAAATATTTGTCCTGTTGCAGTTGGTTTGAATTCTATTGCGGAACGGTGGCTTAATAATGCACCGGGATATAAATTGCCCAGAATAGAAAAAATATTTCTTTTGATAATAACCTCGTCCGTATTAATAAAATTGGAAGTAAAGATACGAGGAGCAATTTTTTTAATTTTACCTGTACTTTCAAGCAAAGCAATTTGTTTTCTTACTTTTTTATCGCTCGATGAATAAATAATTTCTTGAAGGTGTGTTGGGACAAAATTTTCCATTAGTGGCGCTTTATTGAAGCAAAATTATACTTTATTTTCCACTAAAAAGTATTTATCGGGCTTTTTTTTCCATTATAAACGAATGTTGGGGTAGGAATGGGTGTTTTTTTCCAGTAATAATTATAGTTTTTCTAAACCAGTTAGCCAAGTTTGTAATTCTTCAACAACTAAATCAGTTTGTGGAGTATTAGCTGGAAATAGAACATCAATAAAACGATGCAAATATGTTAATCTTACTGTATTATGTAAATTTATAAATTCCCATATTGTACGGTGACACGTACATAAATAGGGCAGATGCCATCATTATTGACTTTTGATCTCTTTATATAAAAGAGAACGGATACGGCTGTGTTCATGGTTGGTGACCTTTTAGTTATTATTAAATTTAAACTTTGTAATTCTTCCAAACAAGATGTTCAAATAGTGAAAAGGTATTTGAACAAATGTTGAACTGGTATCTTTTGAGATAGGTGTCACTTAAAAAATATAATTTCAGTGACACCTCAAAAGACACCTAAGTTTTGAGATTTAATGAATAATTTGATTTACCGTAAATGAAAAAACCCCACTAAATCCTAGAATTTAGTGGGGTTTGCTTCTTTTTGTATTTCTACTGGCAGAGAGGAAGGGATTCGAACCCTCGATATGTTGCCATATACACGCTTTCCAAGCGTGCGCCTTCAGCCACTCGGCCACCTCTCTATTTTATTACGGCTGCAAAGAACACGAAAAAAAACGAGTTAGAAAAGTAAAATCTAAATATTATGTCATTTCTCCTCGTAAAGAAGTTTCAAAAATAGTTTTGAAGTCTTTTGGGGCTATTTTTTTGCTCAATAAATACATCAATTTTGTGATTCCCGCCTCGGTGGTGATGTCTTTTCCGGAAATCACACCAATTTCTTTCAGTCCGGTACTGGTTTCGTATTGCCCCATACTGACACTCCCGCCAGAACATTGGGTAACGTTAACAATATGTAACCCGCCGGCAATCGCTTTTTTCAAGAGGTTTAAAAACCAATCCTCTGTAGGTGCATTCCCAGCTCCGTAGGTTTCTAAAACAACACCTTTAAGATTCGGAATATTTAAAATAGCGGATAAAACTGCTTCACTGATTCCAGGAAACATCTTTATAATGGCAACATTATTGTCTAAATTTTTATGCACTTTGAATTCCTCCGTTCCTTTTTTAGGCAAAAACAATTCAGGATTCAACTTTAAATGCACCCCAGACTCCACCAATTCAGGATAATTTGGAGACGTAAATGCTTTAAAATGTTCCGCATTAATCTTTGTAGTTCTATTGCCTCGGTATAATTTGTATTCAAAATAAAGACACACTTCACTGATAACCGGATGATTATTATTTTGCAGAGAAGCTATTTGAATGGCTGTAATCAGGTTTTCTTTAGCATCGGTACGCAAATCCCCTATGGGTAATTGTGAACCGGTAAAAATAACTGGTTTTGACAAATTCTCAAGCATAAAACTCAGCGCTGAAGCAGAATACGACATAGTATCGGATCCATGAAGCACAACAAATCCATCAAATGAAGTATAATTATCTGCAATAATTATAGCCATTTTTGCCCATTTTTCAGGATTCATGTTCGAGGAATCTATAGGATTTTCAAAAGAAACGGTTTCGATCTCACAATCCAATTGTTTCAATTCTGGAATTCGCTGTAACAATTTACTAAAATTGAATGCCTTGAGGGCTCCTGTTTCAAAATCTTTTCGCATACCAATAGTTCCTCCGGTATATATTAAAAGTATTTTGGCTTTATACAACATCGTGGTATTTTAATTTGTTCACAACTGGATTTGCATACATGGCCAAAAAACTTTCAAGAGCCACTGGATTGTCATGATCAATTCGCATTTCCAGTCTGCGCTCGAACAATGATTTTTCATTTTCAGTATACAAATGGGAATATCTATCGGTCTTATTTACAATATCAAAAGCAATAAAATTCGTTGGCCATAATTTGTAATTACTCAATATGGCATTATCAATTACTTGTGCCAAAGCTACTATTTGCTTATTTGAGTTCTCGTTTTCTGTAATAATGGCATCAATTTCAATATCTAAAACTTTCCCAACATGAATGTGTATTCTCTTCTTTTGCCCTAGAGCACCACTCAGAATCGTCATGAAATCTTCATTCTTTTCCTTGACATACACTTCATTATTGGCTTCAGCCATCAATTGTGGCATTTTCAGAGCATCAGTAGGATCATACTCGTACGAAATAGATACGGGTACAATTTTAATTTTCTTGAAATAATCCATTAAATTCTTTTCATCAGAACCCATACCCACCATTTTCAAAACACCCGGATTAGTCTCATCCTTGCCGTCTTTCGTTCTTCCTTCTCGCTGTGCTATCCATACAGAACGGTTTTCATGAAGCAATAAATTCCCTATATATTCCGACAATAGTTTTGAACTCTGCAGCATTTCTCTTGGAGTCAATCCCCGTTGTACTAAAAAATTACGGTTCAGTTTTGCCAAGGTATTCAGAAACGATTTTTTTACTAAATTATCCCCAATCGCTGAGGCTGTCATCACTAACCCATGTTCAAATAAGGCTGTGTTTAATAACGTAGTATCCAAAAGGATGTCCCGATGATTTGAGACAAACAAATAAGAAGTGTTTTTCTTTAACTTTTCAAAACCGGAAGTGGTCATTCCTTCTGAACTTTTTTCTAGTATTCTTTGAACCGATTGGTATATAAAATTACATTGAAAATCCCGAATGGAGTGCGTTTTCCTGAGTTGTTCTTTCCAAACTTCGTCAGCAGCACCCGGAAAAGTAAAGTTCATCAATGCTTTCATCATTGGGTGATTAATCACATCTTGAAGTGCTTCGTTTATTTCGGAATCATAAAATGGCCGAATAGCGTCAAATTTCTGCATTGTTGATTTTTCTATATTTGTGTGGGCAAATGAACAAAAAAAAAGTCAAAATAAAGTGAATTCTACTTTAAATCCCAAAAATAGCTTTAGAATTCTCGGTGGTTCGCATTGCTATTTCATGTGTTGAAAGGCCATAAATCTGGGCTAACTTATCGACTACGCTGACTATATAACTACTTTCATTCCTTTTTCCACGAAAAGGAATTGGGGCTAAATATGGGGAATCTGTTTCTAAAACAAGATGCTTTATATCGATCTGTTTCAAAAATTGATCGATTTTTCCGTTTTTGAAAGTAACAACCCCGCCTATTCCAAGCTTCATATTATACGAAATTGCCCTTAAAGCTTGTTCATACGTTCCAGAAAAACAATGAAAAATACCAAATAAATCATCCGATTTTTCTTGTTCCAGAATTTCGAAAATTTCATCAAATGCATCCCGACAATGAATCACAATAGGTAACTTATATTCTTTAGCCAATTGAATCTGCTTTTTGAAAGCAATTTGTTGCTGAGGCAAATGGGTTTTATCCCAATACAAATCGATCCCAATTTCACCAACAGCGTAGAATTTTCTTTTCGCCAGTTCGTTTTCCACATGCTGTAATTCTTTCAGATAATTCTCTTTCACATACGTGGGATGCAAGCCCATCATCAAGAATACGTTTTCAGGATACTTTTTTTCTAAAGTATACATGGATTCCGTGCACGTCGAATCGATTGCCGGAATAAAAAAACGCGAAACCCCCGCTTCAATGGCGCGTTGGATCATTTCATCTCGGTCTTGATTGAATTCCTCAGAATATAAATGAGTATGGGTATCGGTAATTATTACTTTTGTTTCCAAGTGTCGTCTTTTAAGAATACAAAATTACAAGAATTAAACTAGTCAAAAAAATGGTTTAACAAAGATTGCGACAGAAAAAAGATTCCAAAACTGCATACAACAACTTGTATCTTTGTAAAAGGGACACTATAATTCCGAAAACAAATTCTGCCTAGATGAAAAACCTCCACAAAATCCTTAAAAAAGAAAACTACAAAAAAGTAAAATTTAAGATTACTAAAACCCAACACCTTTTGATTAAAGCCAAAATCAACGGTATCAAAGGAAATTTCATTTTAGATACAGGTGCTTCAAGTAGTTGTATCGGATTTGAATGTGTTGATTTGTTTCTATTGGAAGCTAAAAAATCAAAAACTAAAGCTTCAGGAGCTGGAGCTTCCGGAATGTTGACACAAATAGCTACAAAAAATCAATTGCAACTAGGCACTTGGAAAGACAGTGCTTTTGACGTCGTAATTTTCGATTTATCTCATATAAACGAAGCTTTAACACAACACAAATCAAAACCCGTTCATGGAATCATAGGAGCCGATGTTTTAATGAAAGGAAAAGGAATCGTGGACTATTTTAATTATTGCTTATATTTACAATAGAAAAACGACCTTAAAACCTTAAAGAAACATGAAAAATATTTTCAAAAAATTATTGGTATTTATGGGACTACTTTTATTTTCTTGTTCTCCCGCCGACTTAACTAACGAAGATGAAACAATAACTAATTCAGATTCCAACAATCTCAGTATTTTAAAAACCAGCTATTCAAAAATTTGGGACTTCGATAATTTAACGGAATGGGAAGATGCTACTCAAGTTGGCAATCCAAATTACTGGATTGAAAATGGAAATTTACGTATTTTCACAAATCCAAATACGTGGGAAAGATCAAAAGTAAAAACGATTTCAAGTTTTGCCGCTGGAACCTATAGCTGGAATGTTTATATCCCCGAAATGGGCGTTGGTGACATGGCTAGCATTGGAGCTTTTTTATATAATAATGACACACACGAACTTGATTTTGAGATTGGCTATGGATCACAAGCCATTCGGAATCAATTAGCAGCAGAACCAGACGATCTTATCGTATACATGATCTCACAGGGCAATCCGTTCCAATCTGTTCAAAGGAAAATCAAAAGAAGACAATGGTATAATCTTACACTACAATTATCCCTTACTTCTAATGGGCGATACAATGTAAGTTGGAAAATCAATGATGCAATTATGGCAAGTGTCCGACTTAATTATGGTAAAAACACCAAATTTAACATCTATTGCAGTGTCGAAAATTTACAATTTATAGGCGACCACATTCCGAAAAGCCAAAATTACGCACTTTTTGATGTTGTGGAATTCAAAGGAATTTTAATAAAAAAATAAAAAATCCGTTTAGTTTTAGAACTAAACGGATTTTTTATTTTATGAATTAATTCAATTACAATTCTAATGCTTTTTTAGGATTGTTCTCTAACAATAATTCCATTGGGTTTTCTAAGGCTTCTTTTACGGCCACCAAGAAACCAACAGACTCACGACCATCAATAATTCTATGGTCATAAGACAACGCCACATACATCATTGGGTGAATTTCTACTTTTCCGTTTACGGCAATTGGGCGCTCGATAATGTTGTGCATTCCAAGAATTCCTGACTGTGGCGGATTGATAATTGGCGTACTCAACATACTTCCAAAAACACCACCGTTAGTAATCGTAAACGTTCCACCAGTCATATCATCCACTGTGATTTGTCCGTCACGCGCTTTAAGGGCTAATCTTTTAATGTCGGCTTCAACTCCACGGAAAGTCAAGTTCTCCGCATTACGAACTACAGGAACCATTAATCCTTTTGGTCCTGAAACTGCGATAGAAATGTCGCAAAAATCGAAAGCGATCTTATGATCCCCATCCATCATTGAGTTTACATCTGGAAATAATTTTAATGCTCTGGTCACTGCTTTAGTAAAAAAAGACATGTACCCTAAACCAATTCCGCCATGTTTTGCTTTGAATGCGTCTTTGTATTCATTCCGAATCAAGTTGATTGGCGTCATGTTTACTTCATTAAAAGTAGTTAACATGGCTGTTTCGTTTTTAGCAGCCACTAATCGTTCTGCCACTTTACGACGCAACATTGATAATTTTGAGCGTTCTGATCCACGAGACCCACCGGTAGGCGTCCCCATTGAAGGCGCCGCATGTACGGCATCGTCTTTAGTGATTCTTCCGTCTTTTCCAGTTCCTGTTACTGAAGTTGTTGCTATATTTTTTTCGTCTAATATTTTTCGTGCTGCCGGAGATGGAGTTCCTGAAGCGTAAGTTGCTGCTGCTGGTGCGGCTTTTGGTGTTTCTGTTTTAGTTTCCACTTTTGGCGCTTCAACTGTTTTTGTAGCTTCAGCAACTGGCGCATCGCCTGCTGGTTTTACGCCGTCCGTATCAATGTGACAAACTACTGCTCCTACTGCAACTGCATCTCCTTCTTCCGCTTTCAAAGTAATGATTCCGCTGGCTTCTGCTGGCAATTCTAATGTTGCTTTATCAGAATCAACCTCAGCAATGGCTTGGTCTTTCTCTACATAATCTCCGTCTTTTACCAACCAAGTTGCGATTTCAACTTCCTTTATAGATTCCCCTGGTGATGGGACTTTCATTTCTAAAATCATGTTCTATTATTTTAAATTATGAATTTTAAGTTTTAAATTGTTCTTGAACAACTTATGTGTGTTAGATGTATTGTTTTTTAGCCCTGATGGCAGCGACATCCTTTTTCTAGCTTCTTTAGCTAGGAAAAGATATAGCGTACAGCAGGAAATAGCTCCTTATTATCGGTATAAATTTTTATCAAAAACCATTCGCAATGCATCAGCCTGACGGCGTTTTGCTCTTGTATAACTTCCTGAGGCCGGTGCCGCATACGCTTTTAGTGAAGCCAATCTCCATTTTACTAAATCAAAATTCATTAGCATAAAGCTGTAAGCCCCCATGTTTTTTGGTTCTTCTTGTGCCCAAACATAATCATCTGCATTAGGGTATTTAGCGATAATGGCTTTTAATTGTTCTACCGGTAATGGGAACAATTGCTCGATTCTAACTACAGCCACATCATTTCTGTCCAGAATTTCTCTTTCGGCAGTAATGTCATAATAGAATTTTCCGGTACAGAAAACCAGCGTTTTCACATGCGCTTTATTCACTGTTTCATCATCAAATGTTTCTTGAAAACTCCCTGTTGCAAATTCTTCAACGGTAGATACTACCCTTGTATCCCGCAACAAACTTTTAGGCGTAAACACAACAAGTGGTTTACGAAACGTTGTTTTCATTTGTCTTCTCAATAAGTGAAAGAAGTTGGCTGGTGTAGTACAATCTGCCACATACATATTGTGTCTGGCACAAAGTTGTAAGTATCGCTCCATTCTGGCTGATGAATGCTCCGCTCCTTGTCCTTCGTATCCGTGCGGCAACAATAAAACAATTCCGTTTTGATTGTTCCATTTATCTTCGCCACAAGAAATATACTGATCAATTATAATTTGGGCACCGTTACTAAAATCCCCAAACTGTGCTTCCCAGATGGTTAATGTATTTGGGTTGGCTAAAGCATACCCATAATCAAACCCTAAAACAGCATATTCAGACAACAGCGAATTGAATATATTGAATTTCCCTGTTGCGCCCTCTAAAGTACTCAACAAAGTCACTTCTTCTTCTGAATCCTCTACTTTTACAACGGCATGACGGTGAGAGAACGTGCCTCGCTCTACATCTTGTCCCGAAATACGAACATCATATCCTTCTTTTAAAAGTGAACCATAGGCTAAGTGCTCTGCCATGGCCCAATCCAGCTTGTTGGTTTCAAAAAACATTGTTTTTCTATCCTTGACCAGTTTTTCTATTTTGCTGATAAATTTTTTGTCTGCAGGTAAGTTACAAATTACGTTTGCAACCTCAGTAAGTCCGGCTACTGGAAAAGTAGTGTCTACTTTTTTGAGCATTTCAACATCCGAAACCTGTTCAAAACCTTTCCATTCGTTTTTCATGAATGGCGTTATAATAGTCAAATCTTTTTTACGGGAGGCTTCTAAATTCACCTCTAGATTTGATTTGTATTCTTTTTCTAATCCTTTTACAAAAGTACTGTCAACAACTCCTTCGGCAAGCAATTTCTCCATGTAGATGTCTCTTGGATTTTTATGCTTTGCAATGATTTTGTACAATACGGGTTGGGTAAAACGAGGCTCATCGCCTTCATTATGTCCATATTTTCTATATCCCAATAAATCAATAAACACATCCCTACCAAATTCCATTCTGAAGTCCAATGCAAAGGACATCGCGTGAACTACTGCTTCAGCATCATCTGCATTGACATGCAAAACGGGCGAAAGGGTAACTTTAGCAACATCAGTACAATAGGTAGAGGAACGAGCATCCAGATAATTGGTGGTAAAACCTACTTGATTATTGATAACAATATGTATAGTTCCTCCCGTTTTATAACCATCCAATTGTGCCATTTGCACAATTTCATACAAAATTCCCTGACCCGCAATTGCAGCATCTCCGTGAACGGCGATTGGCAATACTTTTGAGAAATCGTTAGGGAAATATTTATCTTGTTTGGCTCTTGTGATTCCTTCGATTACTGCACCTACTGTTTCAAGGTGCGACGGATTAGGAGCTAAATTGATATTAATTTTTTTACCGGTACTGGTCACTTTATCCGCTGTAAGTCCTAAATGGTATTTTACATCGCCGTCAAAATATTCTTGATCGTAATCTTTACCGTCAAACTCTCCAAAGATGTCTTGGGTCGATTTGCCAAAAATATTTGCCAACACATTCAAACGACCACGATGTGCCATTCCCATAACAAATTGCTCAACTCCTTTTTCAGCTGCTTTCTCGATTAAAGCATCTAATGCAGGAATAATTGATTCCCCACCTTCTAGAGAAAAGCGTTTTTGACCTACATATTTAGTGTGCAAAAAATTCTCAAAAGAAACGGCTTGGTTTAATTTATTAAGAATGGATTTTTTTTCGTCCAATGAAAATTTAGGCTGATTGTCATTGTAGCCTAATTTTTTCTGAATCCACTCCACTACTTCCGGTTTACGGATATACATATATTCCACCCCGATGTGCTGGCAGTATATTGTATCAAGATGCGTTATGATTTCCTGAAGCGTACAAGGCTGTATTTCCATAACCTTGGCTGCATCAAAAACAGTATTTAAGTCTGCTGATGAAAGTCCAAAATTTGTGATTTCTAGAGTTGGTGATGATACTCGTCTTTCTCGAACCGGATTTGTTTTAGTAAACAAATGACCGCGAGAACGGTATCCATCTATTAATTTTAATACATTGAACTCCTTTTGAAGCTTGTCAGAAACCAAGCTAATATCTGTATTATTAGCCGCAAAATTTGCAATTTGCTCGACTTTATGATCCTCGCCGTAAGAACTCATCCCAAAGTCAAAACCTTGAAAGAAACTTCTCCAACTAGGCTCAACGCTGTCTGGATTTTCTATATATTGATCGTATAATTGAGCGAAAAATTCTGTATGTGCTGCGTTTAAAAATGAAAACCTATCCATAATATTTAGTGAATATACCTTTTTGATTAAAATAGTTTGGCAAAAGTACAATAATACAATAAATTTATAATTTATTTTAAGATACTTTTACATCTTAAATTGTTAAAAATCTAGAAACTTATGGCAAAAAAGCGCTTTTTCGAGGTTACCAAATCGTTTTTAGTACTTATTGCCTTGTTTTTTGCAAGTGCTCTGTTTGCACAACAAAATACAATGTATACCACTATGCCAAACCAGTTTTGGAGAAATGTACAATTTGGAGGTGGACTGGGTTTAGGCTTTGGTTCCGGCTACACGGACATTTCGTTAGCGCCAAGTGCCATTTATAATTTTAATGAATATGTGGCTTTGGGACTGGGAGTGCAGTATAAATATTTGAAGCAACGCGATTTTTTTGCTTCTCATTTGTATGGCGGTAGTGTTATAGGATTATTTAATCCAATCCCCGAAATCCAACTTTCGACGGAACTGGAACAATTAAGAGTCAATGTAAATCTGGATGGATCCAATAGCAATTCTCAAAACTACTGGAATACAGGTTTATTCATCGGCCTTGGTTACAGATCTGGAAACGCCACTATTGGTGGGCGATATAATGTTTTGACTGACAAAAACAACATTTACGGCAGTGCCTTTATGCCTTTTATTAGAGTGTATTTTTAATTATCTGCGATGAAAAAAACTTTTCAATTATGCTGTATTTTATTTATAAGTTACAGTTTTGCTCAAAACAATATTTTACAATCTGGGCCCATGGTGGGGTATTGCGAAATGACCGAAGCGATGATTTGGTTGCAAACCAACAAAAAAGCTTCGGTGAAAATAGCTTATTTTGCCCTTGACAATCCTACTAATATATTCTACTCCGACGTGTATTCATCTTCAAAAGAAGTTGGCTTCACGCATCATATTATTTTAGATCAATTAGAACCCGGAAAAAAATATACGTATGCTGTTTTCATAAATGACAAAAAAATCATCTTGCCCTACGAGACTTCTTTTTCATCAAAGAAACTTTGGGAATGGCGCGAAGATGCTCCTGATTTCACAGTAGCCATTGGAAGTTGTTCCTATTTTAATGAAACTCCGCTGGACAGACCAGGAAAAGCCTACGGAAGTGAGTATGGCATTTTTGAAAGTATTGCCAAAAAAAATCCAGAAATCATGATATGGAGTGGTGACAATATTTATCTCAGAGAAGCGGACTGGGATAGTAAAACCGGGATTTATCATCGGTATACGCATTCAAGGTCGGTAAAAGAAATTCAGCCTTTGCTGGCAAAAACTCAAAATTTTGCCATTTGGGATGACCATGATTTTGGTCCGGATGATAGCGATGGCAGTTTTTATAACAAATTTCTAACTCAAAAAGCGTTTAAAGATTTCTGGGCAAATAAAAGCTACGGTATGAATGCTGAACAAAACGAGGGTATTTATTCTACCTTTAGCTGGAGTGATGCACAGTTTTTTTTATTGGACGATCGGTTTTTCAAGACCCCAAATAACAGAATTACGGGCGAAAGAACGGTTTTAGGAAATACCCAATTAGAATGGCTGATTAACGCACTAAGTTCCTCTAAAGCCAGTTTTAAAATAATTGTAATGGGCGTACAAGTATTAAATTCCGTAGCGGAAAAGGAAAACTACAGCAACTACCCCAAAGAGAAAGAAAAATTGCTAAAAGAAATTCTTGATAATAAAATTAAGGGCGTTTTATTCCTAAGCGGTGATAGGCATTTTACTGAATTTTCCGAAGTTCCCCGCGAGAATGCCTACTCTTTATTTGACTGGACCGTTTCACCGCTAACTTCCGGTGTTGCCGCTGAAGGGGCATTAAAGGAAAACAATATTTACAGATCCAAAGGCAGTTTAATTACGCAACATAATTTTGGTATGATTTCATTCTTGGGTTCAAAGGAAAACCGCCAAATGAAACTAACTGTTTTTGATACTGCGGGAACTGAATTATGGAATAAAACAATCTTAAAAAAAGACTTACAATAACTAATACTTATTCCGGAACCACACTTTTTGCCATTCTCTTTTTAGGATCAAAAAAGCGACTTGTTCTGCCAGAACTACTAAATCAGATCCGTCTAGTTTTTTTATTTCTTCTTCGGAAACATCAATTATGTATAATAAATTGAGGTATTCAGCAAATTTGTATTGAATAAGTCGATATATTTTTTCGTGAAGCTGCAACTTCAATTCACTGGGAGAAATACCCAACGGAAAATCAATTGCTTCGTTAGCGAGATTGAAATCCTTATTCATTTGTTCGATTAATTTCAAATATAAGTTTTCACCCGCGGCTTCAGCAAGTAGTAAATCGGTATTTTTTGGAACTATAAACATATCTTTAAATATCAATGGCAATATGAATGTCAATTTTCAATATTGTTATTATTATACACTATACTTCTTGTTAAATTATAAATATAAACTTTCAAAGTCAATGTTGAAATTGATTATTGAAATTGAATTACACTTTTCTGCCCATTAAATTCTCCCCAAAAGATTTCAACATTGCTTTTTTATCGGCGCTAATATTCATTTTATCCAAGGTCTGAAACGCCTCAAAAGTAAAATCTTGTATTGCTTCCTGTGTTGCCGTAGCCGCACCAGAACTATTAAAAAGTGCTTTCACCGTCTCTATTTTATCCGTACTATTTTCCGGCTGAACAGAAAACAAATACCGCAATTCTTTAGCTTCCTCTTCTTTTGAAAAAGCTACTGCTTTTAGATACAAATACGTTTTTTTATTTTCTATAATATCACCGCCTACTTGTTTTCCAAAGGTTTCTGGATCCCCAAAAGCATCCAAGAAATCATCCTGTAATTGAAAAGCCAAGCCTAAATTGAGGCCGAAATCATACACCAGATTTGCGTTTTCCTCGGTAGTTTCTGCAATAATCGCTCCCATTTTCATGGCTGCTGCTACCAAAACAGCCGTTTTGTATTGAATCATCATCAGGTATTCTGGAATGGTAACATCATTGCGTTCTTCAAAATCGACATCCCATTGCTGCCCTTCGCAAACTTCAAGCGCTGTTTTGCTGAACAACTTGGCCAAATCCCGAAAAATAACGGGCTCATATTGTTCAAAATATTGATAGGCTAAAATCAGCATCGCATCCCCAGATAAAATTCCGGTGTTTATATTCCATTTCTCATGAACCGTTGCTTTTCCTCTTCGTAGTGGCGCATCATCCATAATATCATCGTGAACCAACGAAAAGTTATGAAAAACTTCAACGGCTAATGCGGCAGGCAATGCTTTTTGATACGGTGCATCAAAAATTTCGGCACTCATTAAGGTCAGTACCGGACGAATTCTTTTTCCGCCAAGGTCTAAAATATACCGGATGGGCTCGTACAAATTTTTTGGTTCTTTGGTTTCATATTGTGCCTGCAAATACTCCGAAAGAAACCCCTGATATTGATAAATGGAATGCATAAAATAAATTTTTGGCTAATTTACTCTATTCAAATTGTATTACAAACATCGTTTTACCTTCAAATGTTAAATAAACCAAAATACATCGGAAACTATTTTGGTGTTTAAAGTTTCCGTCTTATATTCGCACTCGAAATTAATCGTTCAAATCAACAAATTTGAATTTAATTAAAAAATACTGAAACCATTTCAGCCTTAAAAATGAAAGAAAAAATTATAACTAAAGCAAGCGAGATGTTTTTAAAACTAGGTTTTAAGAGCATCACCATGGATGATATTGCAGGAGAAATGTGTATTTCTAAAAAAACGATTTATAAATATTTCTGCAATAAAGAATTACTTATTGAGGAAAGCACCACTGCAATTCACAAACAAATCCATCAAATTATTGACCGTATTATTGCCCAGAATTATAATGCTATCGCAGAAAATTTTGAAATACGAAAAATGTTTAAAGAAATGTTTCAATCCTCAGACGACTCCCCCATTTACCAATTAAAAAAACATTATCCTGAAATTTATGAGAAAGTGATGACAAGAGAAATCAATGAATGCAACACCACTTTTGAACAAAACATAAAAAAAGGAATCGAACAAGGTTTTTACCGCGACAATATAAATATTGAAAGTTACACGCGATTTTATTATTATTTAATTTTCAGTATAAAGGGCTGTACCAGTTCCGAAAAAGAAGCTCAAAAGATAGAACTTGAGATTTTAGAATACCATACCAGAGCTATGGCAACTCCCAGCGGGATAATTGAACTTGAAAAACATTTACTTAACTATACTACAAAATGAAAACTATAATTTTACTAGCCATCCTGACCTTTGGTATTTCGGCTCAATCACAAAACTCAGGCAACCCAGGTACAAGTCCCGTACAAACACTTACGTTAAAAGAAGCCGTCAACTATGCTCTAGAAAACAAAGCAGATGCCAAAAAAGCAAAATTACAAGTAGAGAACAGTGAATACCAAATTCGGGAAATACGCTCCAGAGCTTTGCCTCAAATTTCAGCTAATGGCAATTTGACGTACAATCCTGTAATACAAACAACTGTTATTGACGGAGCAGGATTTGGCGCTCCGGGAACTACCATCCAAGCCGCTTTTGGCCAACCATGGATTTCTACTGCCGGAGTTTCTCTGACACAGGCTATCTTCGACCAAACTGTTTTTACCGGCCTAAAAGCAGCAAAATCTACCAGAGAATTTTACCAGATCAACAATCAACTAACAGAAGAGCAAGTAATTGAGCGTGTGGCCAATAATTATTACCAAGTCTATGTGCAGCGACAAAAACTAACGGTGATTGACAGCACTTTAAGAAATACCACCAAAGTAAGAAACATCATCAAAGGACAATATGACAATGGTCTAGCCAAGAAAATTGATTTGGATCGAATTATAGTAAAAATTTCAAACATCAATACACAACGTCAACAGGTACTGAATGCCGTACAAATACAAGAAAATACCTTGAAATTTTATATGGGAATGCCCATAGAAACCCAAATCGAGATTCCACAAACTGCCTTTGAAGTAGGGTCACAAGCATTGTCTGAAATTCCAAATACGGCAAACAGAACGGAATACTTGCTTTTGAAAAAACAAGAACAACTATTATTTTATCAAAAAAAGGCTATTGAAGCTGCTTATTACCCAACATTATCACTGAATGCCGGGTACAATTATATTGGTCAGGGTCCTGTAATGCCTTTGGGCGGAAAACCTTCTAAAGGAGTGTACTGGTCTGATTTCTCTTCGATTGGCTTGAATTTGAAAGTACCGATATTTACTGGATTTGGCACTCGTGCAAAAGTGAGACAAGCCGATGTTGACCTACGAACTATCCACGAAGAGTTGGTTGATACCAAGTTGTCACTTGACCTGGCTTTTGCCAATGCAAAAACGCAAATTGACAACAGCTTAACCACAATCAAAAATCAGAAAGAAAATGCCCAATTAGCCAAAGAGGTTTTAAATAACACCCGAAACAACTATATACAAGGATTAACCACACTGACTGATTTACTGGATGCTGAAAACTCATTGACCGAAGCTCAAAACAACTACACATCAGCCATATTAGAGTACAAACTGGCAGAAATACAATTAGTCAAATCCAAAGGGGAATTAAAAACACTAACCAATAAATAATCAAAATGAAAAAAATAATAATAACAGTAGTAGTAATTGTAGCATCCTTAGGACTAATTGCCTACGTATTAACCAATAATAAAAAAGAAAACGAAGCTAAAACAACTATTGTTGCGGAGAAAAACGCCTCCGTTTCTGTTAGAGTTGAAACCGTAAAAACCGAAGCTGTTTCATTAGATTTCTCATCCAATGGAAATTTTGAACCCATACAAGAATTAAAATTTTCTGCTGAAAAATCAGGTAAAATAACAAAGATACTTGTAAAAGAAGGCGATTATGTTTCAGTAGGACAAACACTCGCCATTGTACGAAGTGATGTTATAAACGTAAATGCGCAAAACGCTAATGCGGTGTATCAAAATGCGGTGGCTGATTACACCCGATTTGAAAATGCATACAAAACAGGCGGCGTAACTAAACAACAAGTAGATCAGGTAAAACTAGCAATGGTAAATGCTAAATTCCAGTTAACACAAGCAAATATCAATGTTGGAGATACAAGAATCAAAGCGCCAATTAGTGGGTTTATCAATAAGAAATACATCGAGGTTGGATCAATCATTTCTGCTACACCTGCTACGGAATTGTTTGATATTGTAAATGTTTCCAAACTAAAACTAAAAGTTAACGTTAACGAAAGCCAAGTGGCCAGTTTAAAAGTAGGTACCGTCACAAAAGTTGTAGCAAGCGTTTATCCAGACCAAATTTTCTCAGGGAAAATCACTTTTATCGCCTCAAAAGCGGACGAAATTTTAAATTTCCCCATCGAGATTGAAATTACAAACAACGCTTCCAACGGTTTAAAAGCGGGTATGTACGGAACCGCTGAATTTGCATCGAAACAACAAAAACAATCGTTGATGATTGTTCCTAGAGATGCTTTTGTAGGAGGTGTAAGCAGCAATCAGGTTTTTGTAATTGAAAGCGGAACTGCCAAATTGAAAACAGTTACAGCTGGAAGAATTCTTGGGGACAAAGTAGAAATTCTAAACGGACTCTCAAATGGCGAAACTGTAATTGTCACAGGTCAAATCAACCTTCAGGACGGATCTAAAGTGGATGTCATTAAATAGTCGAAAGTTGTAAACCCAAAGGTCAAAAGCAGAAAACGGCATGACCTTATACGTTAAGACCTAAAAATATAAATATATGAAATTAGCAGAAATATCCATAAAACGTCCTTCGTTAGTAATTGTATTGTTTACGATTCTAACACTTGGTGGACTGTTCAGTTACAGCCAATTGGGTTACGAATTGATTCCAAAATTCGAAACCAATGTAATTACTGTTGCCACTATTTATCCGGGTGCATCACCAAGTGAGGTAGAAAATACGGTTACCAAAAAAATTGAAGATGCCATTGCATCCTTAGAAAATATTAAAAAAATAGACTCGAAGTCCTACGAAAGTTTATCAACAGTGTCCATTACATTAACGTCTTCGGCTGATGTTAATATTTCCATGAACGATGCGCAGCGTAAAATAAATGCTATTCTTAGTGATTTGCCTGATGATGTTGAAACGCCTTCATTGACTAAATTTTCTTTAAGCGATTTACCAATTATGACTATTGGTGCCAACGGAAAAATGGATGAAGTTGCTTTTTACGACTTAATTGATAAAAAATTAGCACCCGTTATTTCTCGAGTAGAAGGTGTAGCACAAGTAAATATTATTGGCGGACAAGAAAGAGAAATTCAAGTAAATCTTGATGCGGTAAAAATGCAAGCCTACGGACTTTCGATTCCGCAAGTGCAACAAACTATTTTATCTTCTAATTTGGATTTTCCAACAGGAAACATTCAAACTCGTGAGCAGAAAATACTAATTCGTTTAGCCGGAAAATATAAAACTGTTGATGAATTAAGAAACTTAATTGTATCTTCTAAAAACGGAATACAAGTTCGTTTAGACGCTATTGCTGATGTTCAGGATACTCAAAAAATTCCTGAAAAAATAGCGCGTGTCAATCAAAAAAGTGCTATTATTTTACAAATCATCAAACAATCGGATGCCAATGCGGTTGCGGTAAGTGAAGAGTTAGTTAAAACAATTGCTAAACTGGAAACGGATTATAAAGCAAACGGATTAAAACTTGAAATAGCAAAAGACAGTACTATTTTCACATTAGAAGCTGCCGATGCTGTTGTGCATGATTTACTAATTGCGGTACTTTTAGTGGCTCTTGTAATGTTGTTTTTCTTGCACAGCATTAGAAACTCATTGATTGTAATGGTTTCTATTCCTGCTTCATTAATTGCTACGTTCATTGGAATTTATTTGATGGGGTATACCTTAAACTTAATGAGTTTATTGGGACTTTCTCTTGTGGTGGGTATTCTTGTGGATGATGCCATTGTGGTTCTCGAGAATATTTACAGGCACATGGAAATGGGTAAAAATAAAGTTCGAGCTGCTTATGATGGAACTGCAGAAATTGGTGGAACTGTTGTATCGATTACTTTAGTAATTGTAGTAGTGTTTCTACCAATTGCAATGAGTACCGGATTGGTTTCTAACATTATTACACAATTCTGTGTAACTGTTATTATCTCAACATTGCTGTCATTAGTCGCTTCATTTACAATCATTCCATGGTTATCTTCAAGATACGGGAAATTAGAACACATTCAAGGTAAAAATCTTTTTGGAAGAATCATCCTTGGATTTGAAAGCTATTTAACACGATTTACAAATTGGGTCTCCAGATTATTGGAATGGTGTTTGGATCATTATTTTAAAACACTAGCTATCGTTTTAGTACTCTTTTTTGGATCGATGATTAGTTTATTTGGCGGTGGATTTATTGGTGGGGAATTCTTTGCCGCGTCTGATAGTGGTGAGTTTTTAGTTCAGATAGAAATGCCAAAAGATGCTTCATTAGAGCAAACCAATTTCATGACGCAAAAAGCAGAAGCATTCTTGCAGAAAGAAGAGTATGTTTTTAGTCAAATTACAACGATTGGTCAAACCAGTGAAGGTCTTGGTGCTTCGCAAGCCACTGCTTACAAATCGGAGATAAATGTAAAAATGGTTGGATTAGACAACCGTAATGAACCTGCAAATGTGTATGCTGCAAAAACCAAACGCAAATTAGAAAAAATACTAGTTGGTGCCAAAGTAAAAACAGTTCCAGTTGGTATTTTAGGAACTGCAGAAGATGCTACTTTAGGATTAATTGTAACGGGGCCAAATGTAGAAAGCGCCATGCAATTTGCAAAAGCAGCAGAAAAAGAATTACGTACCATTCCTGGAGCAACAGAAATCGAATTATCCGTAGAAGATGGAAATCCAGAAGTAAACGTAAAAGTCGATAGAGATAAAATGGCCGCTTTAGGATTGAGTTTGCAAACAGTAGGTATGACCATGCAAACTGCTTTTAGCGGAAATACTGATGGTAGATTTAGAGCTGGTGAATACGAATATGACATCAACATTAAATACAATGCATTCGACAGAAAAAGTATCGCAGATGTCAGAAACTTAATTTTCATAAACGATAGTGGTCAACAAATAAAACTGAATCAATTTGCAACCGTAACCGAAGGTTCCGGTCCAAGTGAATTAGAACGAAGAGACAAATCAGCATCGGTAACTGTAAAAGGCCAAAATGTGGGTGTGGCTTCAGGAACTATTGTAACACAATGGCAAGAAAAAATTGAAAAATTAAAAAAACCAACCGGTGTAAATTATATTTGGGGTGGTGATCAGGAAAACCAGTCCGAAGGTTTTGGTACATTAGGAATTGCGCTATTAGCTGCGATTGTCTTGGTTTACCTGGTAATGGTTTCGTTATACGACAGTTTTGTACATCCATTTGTGGTATTGTTTGCCATCCCGCTTTCCTTTATTGGTGCAATGTTGGCTTTGGCTTTAACCAATAATACACTGAATATATTTACCATTTTAGGTATCATCATGCTTATTGGTCTGGTGTGTAAAAATGCGATTATGCTTGTAGATTATACCAATCAAAGGCGTAAAGCTGGCGAAACGGTCAGAACAGCATTAATCCAAGCAAATCATGCGCGTCTTCGTCCAATTTTGATGACCACTATCGCGATGGTATTTGGTATGGTACCAATTGCACTGGCAAGTGGAGCTGGAGCGGAATGGAAAAACGGTTTGGCTTGGGTAATTATTGGGGGATTAATTTCCTCATTATTCTTGACTTTAGTAGTAGTTCCGGTAATTTACCAAATTATGGAAAAAGCCATCAGTAGACTTTCGAAAGGAGAAAAAGTTGATTATGAAGCTGAAATGGTTGCCGATTATGAGCATAAAGAACTAAGTGAAGATGGATTTAATCCAAAACATACCGTTTAAAATCTGAATTTATTATAAAAGATAAAACCTGTTCATTAGTTTGAACAGGTTTTTTATATTTAAACACTACAAATTTCCCATAATTTGGTCCATAACCCAGCTTGTATGCGTTGCTGTCAAACCTGTGGAAGGATGCTTACTGTTCCTAAGAAGGTCTTCTCGCATTTGCTGCACATGATACAACTGAATATTTTCAGGATGGTCAATAAATACTTCTGTTTGTCCTTGTGCGTTCGAAAGCACTACAGGATCATTTTCAAATACAGAAAACGTTATTTTTCCTTTGCTTCCATAAATGTCCACTTTATCTTCCCGTTCATAGCATCCAAAATTCCAGCTGCCTGAACCTGTAATTCCAGACTCATGCAACCAACAAGCGGCAACAGCATCTTTGGCCGTGTACAATCCCTGCTGATTAATACTAAGCCCCGAAACTTCTTTTATATTTCCCAATAAATGCGTGAATAAATCCAGACCGTGACTTGCTAAATCATCAAAATAACCGCCTGCAGCAATCAACGCATCAGTTCGCCAATTGTATTCGCCTGATAAATCCGTAGAACTTGCAGGTTTACTCAAATGCCATCTTATGTGTCTGATTTCACCAATGCTATTGGTATCAAGCCACGCTTTTATTTGTTCAAAACGAGGTAATGTTCGGCGATAATAGGCTACAAACAACGGAATTTTTTTTGCTGCGAAAGCAGTACAAATCGAGAGACTGTCTTGATAATTTGGAGACAAAGGTTTTTCGATACAACATATTTTACCGGCTGCAGCCACCATGAGTCCATACAATTTATGCACATCCGGAGGCGTGGCAATATAAATCGCATCAATCTCAGGATCATTAATCAAATCATCGGCATTTGTGTAATATTTGCTGATTCCGTGTCTTTTAGCATAATCCGCAGCCTTAACCGCATCTCTTCGCATTACTGCTACCACTTGAAAACCATCCGTTTTCTGGTACGCAGGACCACTTTTCAGTTCGGTAACATCGCCACAGCCTAATATTCCCCAGCGGATTACTTTTGTAGGTTCACTCATAATGATAATTTTTCATTGCCTCAGACGATTGTGCGCTACTGCGACTGTTTTGCGTAATAGTTAACCAGAAAGAAATTATGCTTCTTGTAGATACAACGCTGGATGGAACTTAATTGCTTATCGTTTGAAATTCTCGTTTTACTCACAACCATCAATTCCACAACTGTCTCCATCGGTGGTATTCAATACCGTGACTTTCGAATCAAATTTGCCTTCCTCCCATACTTTTTCAAGTGTTTTCACAAAGGTTTCCACATGTTGCGCACCCGAAACTGCATATTTATTATCGAAAACAAAAAAAGGAACTCCTTGAACCCCGACAGATTGCGCCTCATTTATATCCTGCTGCACTTCATTTGCGTAAGCATCAGAATTTAGCACTTCATCAATAGCTTCGCCATTCAGTCCTACTTCCAGTCCTAACGCTTTCAATGTATCCAAATCATTAATATTCTTACCATCCGTTAAATAGGCTTTGAACAGTAATTCTTCTAAGTCATTTGCCAAATCATATTTTTTAGCCAAATGCAACAAGCGATGTGCATGCAGCGAATTGGCCATAACCGCTTTTTCAAAATTGAAATCCAATCCTGCATTTTTAGCATTTTCAGTCATATTATTCAGCATCTCTTGTGCCCAATCTTTATCTTTTCTATATTTTTCGGCCAAATGCTCAACCATATCATCCTCTGGAGAAGCAACAAAGCCGGCGTCTAACTGAAAACTTTTCCATTCAATTTCAACTGCATCTTTATGCTCAAAATTCTGTAAAGCACCTTCTATTCTTCTTTTTCCAATATAACAAAACGGACACATGATATCCGACCAGATTTGTATTTTTAATGTATTTCCCATTTTCCTTTAATTAAATTCAAAAATTAATTTTATAATACAAAATTAATCAATTCAGTTTTGAGCTTTTGGGGTTTTAGTGTTTAATTATAGATACTGGAATAGTAAATATTTATTTGAATCAGAAAGTCAGAAAAGTAATCCTTTATAATAGAACCAAAAAAACCATCAAAATTGCTCGTGATGGTTTTTTGTCAACTATAATCATTATACTAAAACCTCAACGTCAATCCCACCAAGAAATTAATTCCTGCTTGTGGATAATAATACGGATAGATGTCATACATGTATCCGTTAGAAACGTATTTTTTATCTAAAAAATTGTTTACAAGACCTGTTACAATTATTTCTTTAAAAATTGATTTGGGTTTAAAGGTGTACGCCACATTCAAATCATTCACAAAATAATCCGCCAACTTTGCAGCCGGTAATTCAATGTTGTTCATGTATTGTTCCCCAACGAATTTTTGCAACCACGAAATATGAAGATTCTCCACTGGTGTGTAGACCAGAATATTTCCCGCAATAATCGATGGCGAATATGCGATATCTGTAGTGCCGTAATCCTTTCCTTCAACAGCTAAATCAATATTTTTATTGGCACTCAAGGTAAAATTAGGACGAATAATCAATTGGTCTGTCAACGCTATTGTAGCATCTATTTCCAGTCCTAAGCGGTAACTTTTTTCGCTGTTCGAACGTATCGGAGCACCTACATCGTCTAAACTCCCTGTCAAAATCAATTGGTCTTTATAGGCCATATAATACACATTCGAGTTAAATTGTACTTTTTCCGCAACATATCTCCACCCCAATTCAAAGTCATTTAGCTTTTCTGGTTTTACGTTTCCGCCTTCATAATCACTTCTATTTGGTTCGCGATTGGCTCTGGCATAAGACAAATACACGGAATTTCTGGAATTGATCGTATAAGTTAATCCCGTTTTAGGGTTAAAGAAATTAAACGTATCATCCACAAGTGTTGGTTGAACACCATTAGCCTTGTAATTCACTGAACGATATTGCAAATCTCCAAATAAACTTAGCTGTTCTGTGATTTGGTAATTGGCTTTCACAAAAACATTCCCGTCCGTTTTATTGGCATAATCATCATAATAGCGATCTCCCAATTCACTCTGAGAAGCATTTCGTGCCCAAATCACTTTTCCAAAATGGTCGCCTTCATACTTATTCCATCCACCACCAAAAATCACATCCAGATTTTCATCCTTATAATTAGCAGAAAAAGTAGTTCCGTAGAAATCATTTTCCAACCATTTTTGACGCACTAAATCCGTTGTTGAAACTCCACCAGTAGGCTCTAATCCATAATCCCTATAATCAGCGTCTTCCTTATAATTTTCAAAAAAACCTTCTCCTTTGGTGTAATGCAAAGCAAAATTAGTACTCCAGTTTTCAGATATTTTTTCGTTCCAATGCAATTGAGAGTGATCTTGCTGGTAATTATCCGTTTCATTATCATAAAAACGAGCATTTCCTTGCTCGTCCGTAAAAGCACCTGATGAATTAAACGCTCGGTCATTCTGCAGCGTTTCTGCATCTATTCCGTTCCAAGACTGGTACGTTTTTTCAGTACCTCCAAAAACCAATGCTTTTATCAAAGTCGTTTTGCCGACATACGTTCCCTGCAGAAAATAGGATTTCAAATCAGAAGCGCCACGATCTACAAACCCGTCAGACTTGATGGCTGATAACCTTCCTGCGATTTCAAAATGGTCGTTCATCAAACCCGTACTGAATTTTACGGTGTGTTTTCTGGTATTGAAACTACCCACAGAGTTCGATATTTCACCAGAGCTTTCTTTGGCAAAATTGTCCGTCAACATGTTTAAGCTCGCCCCAAAAGCACCCGCTCCATTCGTAGACGTTCCTACGCCACGTTGCAATTGCAAACTTTCTAATGATGAAGCAAAATCTGGCATATTTACCCAAAAGGTTCCCTGACTTTCAGAATCATTGTAAGGAATTCCGTTGATAGTGACATTCACTCTTGTTGCATCGCTACCACGTACGCGAATTCCGGTATACCCTACTCCATTTCCCGCATCAGATGTAGTGACAACTGACGGCAAATAATTCATTAAAATAGGGATATCCTGTCCTAAATTTCGGAATTTGATTTCCTTTTTGTCCAAATTACTGAAACTTACCGGCGTTTTAGTAGTGACCCGCACCGCCGAAACCAAGACTTCATCAAGTTGGTTTACTTTCGTAGTGTCTTTAACTTGAGAAAAAGAGATAAATGATGTAAAGAGAAAGACAGAAGACATAAAATATGTCAGATTCTTGGACTTTGAAACTTTAAGACTTTGAGACTTTGAGACTAAAATAGTATTCATCCGTAAATAAGATTACGAATAAAAGGGGGAATTATTCCTTTTGTTAAATTAATAAATGATTGTTTCCTATGACAAATAGATAGTGTGCACGCTATTTTCTTTGTCATTTTTTCCCTTAGCGACATTACTCGCCCAGGTTCGTTGGGTATGATCTCAGCTCGTTATTTAGAGCACCCCTTTGAGACAGCGCAAAAGTAGTTTTTTTTGTTCGAATTTTAGAAAATAAAAAATAAAATCTTATTCTAAATTTGGTTTTCTCCTGTTTTTCTTGACTTCAGAAATAGTCTTTTTATCCTTTATTCTTTTTCTAATGACTGATTTAGGGATTCTGGTGGGTTTTCTTTCTTTTGGAACAAGCAATGCATTTTTTATTAATTCCAAAAATCGTTTGATTACGAGTTCTTTGTTTCTAAATTGACTTCGGTCTTCCTCACAATTTAAAATTAAAACAGCATCAGTGGTAAGTCTGGACGATAATTTAGTTGCAATCAAAAGTTTTTCTTCGTCCGTTAAAGCCAGAGAATGGTGCAGATCAAAAGTCAACACCACTTTAGAGGATACTTTATTTACGTTCTGACCGCCGGCTCCACTGCTCCGGACTGCTTTAAAACTTAATTCGGATACGATTTTTTCTATTTCCATTGATGCGTAAATTTTAGAACTGATGTGCCGGTTTCAACAAATCATTCACCGTTTTGACCGGATTAAAAGTAATCAAAGGCACCTCAACAAACACAGTCAGCCATTTAGCCATTGCGCCGTTCCATAAACCAGGCAATTCATACCCTTTGATGTTTTTGCCCGCTACATTTTTTTCCACAATAAAACCACTACTATAATCCACAAAGTGAGTGAGATCAAATTTCTCTTTTTTATAATTTTTTAGGCTACAGACTAAATCAACCGGATTAAAATGGGTAGCAGCATCCAGAATCGTCTTTTGATTGTCGTTTGCCAAATCGACTTGGAAACCTTCTACGATTTGCAATGAAATTCCTCCTTGAAGATCCCGGACCCAAAACGGCCCTCCTCCGGGTTCACCCTCGTTTTTTACCATTCCGCATACGCGAATCGGCCTGTTTAAAATCGCTTTTATTTCCTTGATTTTATTGTCCAGAGTATATGTATGAAAACCGTCCTTCATTGTAGTATTCAATTTTTCCTTCAAAAAAAGAATAATTTCATCTACAAACGCGGACTCAATTGCCACAGTATCCAAGGCGTTTAAATACCTGAAAACCTGCTGCTGTATTGCCAGCAAAATTCCCGCCAACCCTTTTTTGTACAAAGAAATTTTCTCTAAATTGTTTTGAATTACATTGTCAATGTTTTTGATAAATACTATATCAGCCTCTAAATCATTCAAATTGGCAATCAAAGCACCGTGTCCTCCGGGCCTGAAAACTAATTGTCCCTTTTCATCTCGGAACGGCTTGTTTTTCATAGTAACCGCAAGTGTATCAGTTCGCTTGCTTTGATAGGAAAAACTAACCTGTATTGTTACACCCGATTGCTTTTCAATTTTAGATTTAATTGCATCAATGCGGCTTTCAAACTTTTTTTGATGGGATTCTGACACTGTAAAATGCAAATAAGAACAGTTATTAGTGCTCGTATAATGCGTACATTCCTGTAAATGCTCTTCCACAGGAGTTGCAATATGGGTTTTGTATTTATGAAAAGGAAGAGTCCCTTTTGGCTGATTTGCAAAGTCAAAATAATCAGATGATAAAATGAATTTTATAAAATAATAATTTTTCAAACTTGGATCTAAAGTATCAAAAGCGGCATACTCGGCTCTGAGTCGTTTATCGATTGCTTCAAAAAAGGGAAGTTTTTCCATTCCCACGATAAAAACAGCAAGTTTATTTGCTTTTTTTCGGTTGATATAGGAATTAATTGATTCATTTTCAACATCAAATTCATTTATAAATTCCGCCAAAAACTTAAACATTCTGCTGGCTGCTCCGGAAGCAGGCACAAATTTCTGTAATTTTAAATTTGATTTATGGGTATCAAAAAAAAGGGATTTTTCTTGAAAATCTTTTTCAGATAGCTTTAAAATACCATTAGACACTGTTGCCGGACGAACCAAATCTGCTTTGGGGATACCGTTTTTAAAAAAATTCAATTGCTTTTGAATGTCTTTCATTGAAATTCCATACTCCTGAATATACAGAAAATCATCCGAGGAAAACCCGAGTTCCCTTGCTAAAGTTAAGTCATCAACACTTGCAATTGCCTTTTTGAGACGCAAATCCTGGTCTCCGGAAAGGGTTATAAATGGTTTATTATTATCGATTAAAGATTGTTTAAACACGGCAAAAACAGATTCTCTTCCTTCTGCTTTGTCTCGCAAATCATCTTTTTCCCAGGGTACATCAATATCTGTCAGAAAAAACAAATCGTATTCATGTGCGCGAGCTGCTTCATGCAACAAAGGATCACAATAGTTGTAATACACCTCCGAAAAAACTTTGGTCACCATTAGATTCGTATCACAAAAAAGATATTTATTGGCAATCAGCGTTCGTTCATTTTCTAATTTAGCTTGACCGTAAGCAATGGGCAGCATATCATCAACGGTACATATTTGCTGACTTGAATCCCACTTTTCTTGCAGGTAATCACGTGCAAACTCCGGAACCCATTCCGTTTTATAATAGTCTGCAAGCTGTCTGGCCAAGGTAGTTTTGCCAGTGCTTTCAGGACCAAATAAAGCTATTTTAATTATTTTTGTAACTCCGTTTGAGAGCTGTCTGAGATTTTCTTCCATTCTAAATAGCCAAAAATGGCAACTATTGTAAATACTATGTATTGAAAACTGGTAAAGGTATAGCCTTTGGCAAAATACAACGGAATGGAAATTACATCTCCAATAATCCAAAACACCCAATTCTCGACTTTCCTTTTGGCCATGAGCCACATTCCCACAAAGAAAATCCCTGTAATAAATGTATCTACATAGGCATACCAAGTGGTAAATTTACCAAAATAGTGGTATACTGAAACCACAAAAGCGACCGTAAATATAAAAAGAATTATCGCAATTCGTTTTTCAGAACTTGAAATTTTTGAAATTGGGAATTCTTCCGTATCGCCTTTTTTTCGGGTCCAATGGTACCAGCCATAAATACTCATTACAAAATAATAGCCATTAATCATCATGTCACCCCACAAGGTCCATTTCCAGAGCAAATACACAAATATGGACGTACTCACTAATCCGGTTGGAAAAACCAGAATATTGTCTTTTTTGGCGTACCAAACACTCCATAGTCCAAAAATGACAGCTATAATTTCCAAGATAATATCTAATGTTGAATACTCGCTGTACTGCGAAAAAAAATAGTCTATCATTAATTAAGGTTAAAAAAATTAATATCCTTTTCAAAAGCGGTTCCTATAATTACTAGATCGGCTCCGGCAGCATACGCGTTTTGAATTCCCTGCAAATCTACAATACCACCACCAACAAGTAACGGAATTTCAATATTTTGCGTAACTAATGCAATCATTTCTAACGGAACAGCTTGTTTAGCGCCACTTCCCGCTTCGAGATAAATCAGTTTATTACCTAACATTTCTCCCGCTAGTGCCGTAGCCAATGCTAAATCCAGATTATTTCTATCTAAAGGCTTTGTTTTACTAATGCGTTCTACTGCGGTTTCAGTGCCGCTTTCAATCAAAATATAACCGGTAGAAATGATCTCGAGTTGGGTTTGTTTTAAAATGGGTGCCACTTTTACTTGGTGTTCGATTAAAAAATCAGGATTGCGACCAGAAATTAAAGACAAAAATAAAATTGCATCGGCTTTATCTGAAATTTGAGATGGGTTTCCAGGAAATAAAACGATAGGCAATGTGCTGCTTTTTTTTATTTCTATAATTAATTCGTCTAAAATGTTGTTTTCAACCTGGCTTCCGCCAATGAAAATATGTGTTGCGGGTGATTGATTGATTTTTGAAATTAAACTAGGTAAATTTTCCAAAACTATTTTATCAGGATCCAGAAGAATCGCCAGGAGCTTTTGACATTCGACTTTAGATTGGATGATTTCGTTATAAATGTTTGTCATTTTTGGTACGCAGATAACGCGGATTTTGTGGATTTAAACGGATTTCTGATACTTTATATTGTTGCTTATTAATTGTCTTTTCATTGCTTAACCAGTACGGGCAAAGCAATGACAAACTGCGCGATGAAATACTGTGTACTATTTTTCGAAAGCATAAACTAACGTAAAATCCTCTATTTCTTCAAAATGAATATTGAAATTCTTCAATACATTATTAAAATGAAGTTTAGCTTTATTTTGTTTAGCATTTAATTCAAATGAATGAACGTTTATATGGTCTTTGAAACTGATTCCTCTTTCGTTTCTAATTTTGAAAATAGCCTCTTTGGCACCCCAAATAACCGTTAATTTTCGGATATATTCTTCACTATCCATATCCAAGAATTGAAACTCGCTGTCACAAAATTTATCAGCGATTCGAGTGATTTTGTCTCTTTGCAATTCAATGTCGATTCCTACAGTTTCGTCACTGATTATGATGGCCGAAAACTCATGAGAATGTGTGATGGAAATGTGCTTTCCATCGTGTAAATGGGGTTTTCCGAAGGTGTCATAATACAAATCAAAATCAGTATATCCGGCTTGTTGCAATGCCTTACGAACGCTCAGGAAGGCGCGTTGGTGCATTTCGGATTTCATTCCGTCCAGTCGATTTTGATTGTTTACATTAAGAACAATCTGCTGGTTTAATTCGGAGAAAGGTTCCGTTATTTTCCAAATTAAAATTTGGGTGGCGGCATTAGGACGTATGATTTTATAAAGCGGCATCGTGTTGTGATCTTGATTTTTAGCCCCGGTAGCAGTGATATCCTTTTTTCACGCTTTTTTGCGTGTAAAAAGATATAGCGAATAACGGGAAATAGCTCCAGAAACTGAAACAAGTTCAGCTTAAAGAAATTATTTAGTTAATGTTCAAAAGATTAGCGAATTAAACAATTCATAAATCTTCTGGAAAACCGTAAAATTCTAAAGTTATTGCGTAAATTTGCAAAAAATTTTCACCCGAGCCTGAAAGGCGAACGGACGAAGTAATTACAAATATACTATAAATGAGTACTACAACTATGCCTTTTGTGGCTTTCAAAGTAAAAGACATTTCCCTGGCGGCTTGGGGAAGAAAAGAAATTGAATTAGCAGAAGCTGAAATGCCAGGTTTAATGGCGCTTCGTGCGGAATACAAAAACGAACAACCACTTGCTGGTGCTCGTATTGCGGGATGTTTGCACATGACAATCCAGACTGCAGTTTTGATTGAAACGTTGATCGCTCTTGGTGCTGAGGTGACTTGGAGTTCTTGTAACATTTTCTCTACACAAGATCAGGCTGCTGCAGCGATTGCTGCTGCTGGAATTCAGGTATATGCTTGGAAAGGGTTGAACGAACCTGATTTTGACTGGTGTATTGAGCAAACATTATTTTTTGGTGAAGACAGAAAACCATTGAACATGATTCTTGATGACGGTGGGGATTTGACCAATATGGTTATAGACCGTTACCCGGAATTAGTTGCAGGAATCAAAGGATTATCTGAAGAAACTACCACTGGAGTACACAGATTATACGAAAGAGTAAAAGCAGGAACATTGCCAATGCCGGCAATCAACGTGAATGACTCGGTTACTAAATCGAAATTTGACAACAAATACGGTTGTAAAGAATCAGCAGTTGATGCAGTTCGTCGTGCCACTGACTTGATGCTTGCTGCAAAAAGAGTAATCGTTTGTGGATACGGTGACGTAGGTAAAGGGACAGCAGCTTCTTTTAGAGGTGCTGGTTCTATTGTTACAGTTACTGAAATTGACCCAATTTGCGCGCTTCAAGCAGCAATGGACGGTTTTGAAGTAAAAAAATTAGATACGGTTATTGCAACTGCTGATATTATCATTACCACTACTGGAAATAAAGATATTGTTTTGGGTTCTCATTTTGAGAAAATGAAAGACAAAACTATCGTTTGTAACATTGGACATTTTGACAACGAAATTGATATGGCTTGGTTGAACACTAACCACGGTGCATCAAAAATCGAAATCAAACCTCAAGTTGATAAATACACTATTGCTGGAAATGATATTATTGTTTTGGCTGAAGGCCGTTTGGTAAACCTTGGTTGTGCTACAGGTCACCCAAGTTTTGTAATGAGTAACTCCTTTACTAACCAAACACTGGCTCAAATCGAATTATGGAAAAACAGTGCGGCATACAACAATGATGTGTACATGTTACCAAAACATCTTGATGAGAAAGTAGCCATGTTACACTTAGCTAAATTGGGTGTTGAATTAGAGACGTTACGTACTGATCAAGCGGATTACATTGGCGTTCCAGTTGAAGGCCCGTTCAAACCAGAATATTACAGATACTAGTCGAGTCATTGCGAGGAAACGAAGCAATTCTCACTATTTTAATACAAACCCTTGCAGTTCCGAAGTTTCGGGAGCAAGGGTTTTTTGTTTTTGGCCGTGACCCTTCGCAAAAACTACGGGTCGGATACTTATACGTGCCCTGCTAATGAAACCCCAACGACCAATGGAAATTGCTACGCCAAAAAGAACGGCGCGTCAATAAGCCAGATGAAGCATTATAAATCTAGTGCTTGTCTGAGTTGTGAACTTTTTAAAAAATGCACCAAAAATGCCAAAGGCAGACTCATTGAACGCTCCCAATATGCCGATTTTATTTATCAAAATAAAGTCAGAATCCAAAATAATTATGAAACATACCGCAGACGACAAGCCATCGTCGAACATCCGGCAGCCTGTCCCGCTCTTTGCAAGAGAGTAATAAAGCGGCAATGGGATTTTTACTATATCATGACAACCAAAACCATAAAACGCGCCGCAGCTGATGTTGGATTGATTTTTACAGCCTACAACCTGCGCCGAATCTTCAACCTGATTGATCACAATCTACTAAAACAGTATCTAAGAATACTGGCGTTGTATTTTGTGATGTTAAGAGCAATTTTTAACCCTTTATACGGACTGTTTTATTTTAATAATCATCAGCGACTTTTGCCAGAATGAATTTTAATTGTAGTTTATATAACATATATTTACTTAATGATTAACAAAATACAGTTCGTTTAGAGGTTTTTAGACGAACTGACGTTAGCGGGAATCGCACCCACTATAAACGTAAAATCAAACAAAAGAAAACATGAAAAAAACATTGCTTTTAATCGCTCTTTTAACGGTTTTTAATAATACTTATTCACAAGAAGACAAAGTCGATCTTGCAATAAAAGAACTTATTCAAAAAAATAAAATTGTCGGTTTACAATTATCGGTTATTAAAGAAAATGTTATTGTAAAAACAAGTCATTATGGATTCGCCAATATTCAAGATTCAATTGCTGTAAATAGTCAAACCGTTTTTAGCATTAATTCTATTACCAAAGCATTCACAGGAGTTGCAATCATGCAATTAGTAGAAAACGGAAAATTAAATCTAGAAGAACCTATTTCAAATTATTTAGATAAATTACCCCAAACTTGGCAAAAAATTACCGTAGAACAGCTTGCAACCCATAAATCGGGACTTCCTGATGTTTGGGATTCACAAGGCAATATGCTTTCCGAGGATGGTAATATTTTGTTCGAAAACGTCAAAAAGCTACCCCTTGCTTTTGAACCTGGAAAACATGTGAGAGAAGGCTTGGCAAATTACATGCTTCTAGGAATGCTTATAGAAAAAATTAGTGGACAGTCGTTTGAAAAATTTATTATGGAAAACCAATTCAAAAAAGCAGGAATGAAAAACGCCATGAAGGCAGGAATTGGGGATTTTTATAACATTATTAATAACTCATCAAGACCATATACTTATTTTAGAAATAATGTTCTAACTAATGTTTATCAACCAATGCCTTCAAATTTATTGCCTGCAGGTGGGATATATGCAACAGCAACCGAAATGGCACAATGGGTAATTGCATTACAAACTAATCAATTAATTAATGCTGAAAATCTTAAAATTCTTTTAAAACCTATTGAATTAGAAAACGGAAAACCATATGAAGAGAATGGTTTGCTCGACAGAACTTCAATTGGTTTTTCATTAAGTTCAAGAGCTGAAAATCCAATAATTGCTTCAATGGGTGGTGCAAGAAATGCATTATTTATTTATCCTAATAAAAATGTTTCAATAGTAATTTTGACAAATTTAATGGGTTCTCATCCTCAAGCTTTTATAGAAGAAATTGCTAAATTATACATTAACTAAAAATAACAACTGCCGCTAACAGCTAGGGCTTACAAGTGCTACTTAAAAAATCGTAATGCCGGATCTTGACAAAACGTTTGGGCAAAATATGCAATGAAAATCGGCGAATAAACTCTTTGTGCGTTAGTGTCATCAACTTTTTGGCTCCAGCCACTCGGTAATCCTTGTACTCAAAAGTCACGATTTCATTGTCTATACTTTTGATTCTTTGATTGCTAATGGCAATTTTACGTGCCCCGTTAGAAACACAAATCCAAAAAAAATAGTAATCAAAAATGTATCGGGGGTTTCTAACGGGGTGAATGTATCTTCCCAAATATTCCACCACCGATTTGGGATTTCCAAAAGACTTCTTAGCAAATACAACCCAAGGCTTGCACCATAAATCCTGACGGATTTGTTCGTATTCAGTGCAATCTCCTAAAAAGGATGGCTTTATATTTTGGGACTCTAAAAACAATTTTTAACTCTTTTTACGGACTGTTTTATTTTAATCATAAGCGACTTTTGCCAGAACGAATTTTAATTGTAGTTTAAATAATATATATTTACTCAATGATTAACAAAATACAGTTCGTTTAAAGGTTTTTAGACAAACTGACGTTGGCTGTAATTTTGGGGAAAATCGCATAAAAGGAGAAATAAACAAATGACAGATGAGACTAATTTAAAAGATTTTAATAAGGAATTAAACGAAGTATTTGATGACCAAACTTTTGGATTTAGGGATAATTATATTATTACAGGTATAAACAAATCAATAAATTTCACAGTATTTATAACTAAAGAAAATATTGGCTTAAAATATCCTTTCAAAAATATTAGTCAAAAAAAAATAGAAGCATTGTCAATTTTAATAAATGAAATAAATATTAATTTTACACATAGAAAATACAGTACAACACAATTCAATAAATATTCTATTTGGGAAATATACATCAAAGATTTTAATAAAAATCAAATATATAATTTAATAAAAAAAATTAAAAAGCATAATTTATAAGCTATAAATTAATTGCGTTCAGCATTAATAAATTAACTTGAATCAAAAATAAAATGGATACAGAACTACATCAAAAATATGTTGGTTATGAAAACGAAATAAGAAGACATTTAAGAGCAAGATATTCAAAAAATAATGACACTTATAATCTAGTTGATGTACGAAAAGAATCATTATTCTTTTTATTAGTTTATCATTTTTTAATTTTTAATGATATTAAAAAAAAAACTAACCAAGATGTAAATTCACTTCCAGAGAATGAGAGAAAAATTATGTTTGATGGTTTAATTTATTCATTGGGAAATATATTCAATGAAACTATAATTGATAAAAAAGAAATTAATATAATATTTGCTAATTATTTCGATTATCTAAAATATGACTTTATTATTGAAATGATAAACGAACATTATTGTGAACTTTATAACGATTATAGTAGAGACGTATTGAACGTAAAAAAAACGAAACAGGAAGTTTTAAAGACCAAAAATGGTTTTGATAATTTTGAAACTTTTACAAAATTAGATCATCTAGAATTTGGTTTTAAAGTTACAAATTACGAAACGTGGAAATCAGGCGAATTAGTTGATAAAGGAATTGTTGATACATTAATAATTGCAAAAGTCATTATTGAAAACGGTACTAATAAAACTAAAATAGAATTTGTTAAGAATACTTTAGACAATCAAATTTCAACTTTTAATATTTTTGACATAGTAATTACTTCAAACGATAGAATTCAACTATTAATTATACCCGAAGAAACTAATTCAGAAAATATAGCTATTATGCTATTTAAAATGAATATAGGTGTAACACGAAAATTAAAATATTTTAACGAGCAAGAACCTTATTGTTGTAATCTTTTTTTTCATAATGGTAAAATAGTAAAAATGACTTTCTCATTTAGTTCTCCAGAAAAACTTATAGAGTTCTATAATCAAGATTTAATTGATAACTTTAATAAAAAAAATGAAGAAATCATTAATATAAAAGATAATGATTTTGATAAATTAAAAATTGAATTATTAAAATTACCAAAAAATACAGCTTATAAATGCAATATTTTTGATTCAGAAGGTGATTATCGTACTAATACAATAAATTGTAATATTGAAATAAACAATTTTGAAATAATATTCAACATTAATAATGGAAAATTTGATAAAGTGATTTTTTATATGAGAAACAAAAAATTATTTTTTAAATATATAAAACTTACTGAAATAGGAACTATATCAAATGAAACATTCCAAAAAATAGAATTAAGAAATCCAAATAATAATGAATTAGTAATTGAATTTAACTGTTCCAAATGGAAATTAAACTGAAAATTAATGGCTAAAAATTAAATTAATCCTTTAAAAAAACTATTGCCAACAGCTAGGGTTCGTTGCGTGCGCAGCACGAACAATGAATTATAATCACCGAATACCAACAAAAATAAATTCAATAAGGTAAACCCGGGTTGAACAGAACCGATTGTACGTCCGTTAACACTATGGAGTTGTCGTAAAGTTTTTAGAGAGAATATGAAGAGGATTTAGGGTCCTCTTTTTTTTGGAGAATTTTCAGCTTGGTTTTTTTCGTATGTTCCTTCACTTTTGAGCATACATGCGCTTACCCATAAATTAGTTAATATAGGAATTTGAACTTTGGCTACCGCCAAGATACCAAGCTGGAGGACCACACTGGTCAAAGACTGCTATTCGGTGTAAATTTCCTGTTTTACAACACGGACACTTGGGTAAAAGGGTTTCTTTTCTACTTTTTCTAAAACTTTTACCTTAAAATTTTCCTGTAAAAGTTTCAGCTTTTGTCGCTTCCAAGTGCTGCTCAAAAAACCATAATGCCGGATTTTGACAAACCGTTAAGGCCAAATATGCAACGCAAAACGCCTGATAAATTCTGATGCATTTTTGACCCAAAAAAACCAACCTGTTTTAGTTTCAAATTGAGAGCTAATCCGATAAAACAATAAAGAAACCTCTCGATTTACAAATAAATTAATTTGGCAAGCCTTATAATAATATAAGTTTATGGTATCTTTGAATAACATAAATTCTAAGAGACATACAGCTGCTAATTAATTTGTATATCACAACAAAAGATAAAACCCTTTAATTATAAAACCATGAATACTTATTCTATTATCGCTCAGCTTGTAATCGCAGTGTCCGTAGGTTACGTATGGATTTTTAGGTTTGATAACATTGTTAACGAATTTAAACAATACGGCATATCGGATTTGACAAGAAATGTTGTTGGAGCCACAAAAACAGCCTTATCAACCTTGTTAATAACAGGAATTTGGTATCCTGAATTAGTATTTATACCGGCAATTATAATGGCCTTTCTAATGATAAGCGCACAATTTTTTCATTTTAAAGCAAAAAACCCATGGTCTAAACACCTTCCTTCTTTATTCCTTTTGGCATTATCTCTTTTTGTTGCATTATGCGCTTCCAAATAATCAAAACATGAATCTATTGCATTTACTTATTTTATTTTCGGCAACTTCCTTTCTTACCTACGGAATAGCTTATTTTGCCTCGTCGAATATGAAAAATGAATTTAAACGCTTTGGACTTGAAAAATTTGGACCATTAATTGCTGTTTTAGAATTGGCAGGGGCTATCGGTTTATTTATTGGCCTTCAAAATCATACTGTTTTAGTTCTTGCTTCCGGAGGCCTAGCTTTACTTATGCTTCTTGGTACAGGGGTAAGAATAAAGATGAAAGATTCTTTATTGGTTTCTTTACCCGCGTTTTTTTACTTTGTGTTGAATCTCTATATTTTATGCAGAACCTTAGAATAAATCAACACTAAGTTGTTTTTAATATTTACCACCAAACAGTTCACTATTTGTTCTAATTTTAAATTAAAACAAAATACCCATTCCAATAATAATTGAAATGGGTACTATAATAATTGAGAAAATCAATAATGCTTCAGCATAACGCTTTTATCACATTTTGAAATTATTCAATAATAATTTTTTTACTGGTTTTATTATTCTCATCATCAATTAGCTGCATGATATACGTTCCAGACGAAAGAGAAGAAACATCTATCGTATTACTAGAAGACTTTAGTACTGTACTTAAAATCTGTCTTCCTAACAAATCAAATACTGCAACATCTAAGTGCTGTGTTTTTTCAAATTGAACCGTAATGCTGTTTTTTGCAGGATTTGGATAGACCCGAATTAGGGAAGTATCAAATTTTTTAGCACTAAGACTTAAGCTTTCTACTCCACAATACGCTATTGCCCATGAGGTCAGTATACCATCATCCCCTAATCCTGTATCCGTTATACTGAGGGTCCATTCCCCCATAGCACTTTCTCCATTAAAAGCAGAAAGCGGTTGCGCCGGCTTTAAAACACCTGAGATTGCTGGACTTGTTAAAGAACAGTTTATTACAGCCAACCCTTGATCATCAAAAGTAGCATCCAAATCTGGATTAGAATCACATTTACTAGCTATCAGTGAAACATTGGTTCCGGATGGACTAGTCAATACGGCAACGATATCTCCAATATACCCATGTGTAATTTTCATTGAAACATTAATATCTGAAATTGGGATATCTGCTGCAATATCCATTGTACTTGTTGTTGTTAATGTTGATACGATTACAGAAGGAATAGTGTTAGTACTGCTAAAACACTTGTTTGAACCAGTTGTAAAGCTACTTGGCCTACTAAAAACACCGTTTGCACATTCGTTTTTAGGCCTAACTCTCCAATAATATAACGTATTTTCGCTTAACCCTTTATTTTGATTATATCCATTTTTTGAGACAGTTGCGGTTTCTACTATAGATTGAAAATTTGAATCAGAAGCAACTTCCACATCAAAAAATTCAGCACTGTTATTCCCATCTTTAGACCAGATATAGGATGGATAAGTTGATTGTTTCACACTTGTATTAGCTGGACTACTCAGCACAGGCTCCGAAAAAACACCTCCCTTTAGCGTTAATACAACAACTTGAGTTTTGGTTTCTGACGGAGAAGTACCCGCGAAAATGATAGAATAATCCTTAGGGTTTGAATTAGAAAATCCGCTAACGGTCATTAGTATTGTTTCTTTTGAGGTACTTGCTGTTGTTGGTGTAAAGCTAGCTGTGGAACCAGATGGTAAACCTGTCGCAGCAAATCTCACTACCCCCGTAAAACCCGCAGAAGGAATATAATCAAAACTAAAAGTTGATTTATTATCATTTGCACATTGGATTTTCGAGACTTCAAGCGCTGTCAAAAAGAATGTTGGAGTTGTAACTTGCTTAATTATTATAGTTGCGTCATTTACATCTAAGAAAACATTGTCAGCCGCTTTTATCATTAAACGCCCTGATTCCGTCAAAGAAGAGGGTACAATGATGCTTTTAGAACCACTATTTAAAGCCTTATCCGCTAATATAATAGTATCGGTAAAATCTCCTAAAGCCGAAAATAAAATATTTACAAACAAACAGTTTACCGGAAGTAAATTGGTCTTTGCAACATCCCAAGTTATCAGTTGAGTTTCTCCTTGTATCCAAGTCGTGTTTGAGTTTTGACTTGAAACTTTAAAGGGTCCTGCCGTTTGGATTGTATTTAACGTCATCAAATCAGCTGCCGTCTGGCCTCCGTAAACAACATTATCCCTAACCGTAAAAGCAAACTCAAAACTCCGTTGAACCTGGGGGATTACCTCCCAAGTAGGCATCAGATTATTACTTAAAATATCTGTTAATTGCGGGAAATACCTATTAGGTTTTGTAGTTCCTCTTCGGGTTCTAAACATAGGACCTTGAATAGACGTTGGGAGAGGCTGAATAGGACTTTGCATCTCTTCATTGTCGTTTTGTTCCCACGTATAAGTAAGAAGATCTCCTGAGTCAGGATCAGAACCTGTTCCTGACAACTGAAATGCGGTACCTACAGGAATACTATAATTTGCTCCTGCATTGGCTTTTGGCGGTAAGTTGCTAACCTTGATTTCATCAAAACAGGCAGAACTCACACCCCCTTGAATATTAGCACTTATGTCTCGTATGTTCACATAATTAAAATAATCATCCGAATTTGCCTGTACATTTTGCCCCGTACAAATTCCGGCATACCCCATTATTGACGATCCGCTTCCGGGTTCCACTTCGGTATTATTTCCACTTTTCAAACAGGTAGTTGTTCCATTATGGGTATGATACCCTCCCATTTGATGCCCAATCTCATGAGCGACATAATCAACATCAAAAGAGTCTCCAGTAGGATTTGATCTACCAGTCATACCGCTTCCTTTATTTCCGGAATTACAAACACAACCAATACAACCTGCATTACCGCCGCCAGCTGTATTAAAATTATGGCCTATGTCGTAGTTTGCATCTCCAATATTAGCATCTATGGTCAATTGAGTTTGGTCATTATATTCTGTACCCCAAGGGTCAGTAGTTCCATCATAATACATAATGTCAAAATTCTTAGGTACAAACTGATAGGTGATACCTAATTCTTTCTCATAAATACCATTTACTCGTGTCATTGTGACAACCATTTGTGCCATGATATTTGATTTTTTTTCAAAATCAGTCGTGGCATTACCAATAAACAAGGCACCATACTCTCCTGTACACGACATTGCTAATTCATACAACCGAATTTTACTATCATCAGTAGCACCTATCGTTTTATTTATTTGCGTATTTCCAGTTTTTTTAGAAAGTGAATTATCTGTCTCGCAAGTAAAAACATCAGATGAATTATTGACTAGATCATCTCTCTTGTAAGCAATATATACTGACTTATCACTTGTATAGGGATCTATAAAATAAGTTGATTTTCCAGCTTCAAAAACCTGAGCATGAAATCCGGCTTGCGATAAACTAAACCGAATATATTTACCAGGATGTACTAATGAACTACCAACATAACTTTTAATATTTGGTAATTTTGCAGCCAAATCCGGATGCAAAATTTGGGCATCTAAAACTTGGTAGTTTTCAACAGAACCGTCTTCATTAGGCACATTGATTATATTTTGAGAAGTCCCAAAAAACACACCTCTTTTAGGAGTATTCTGTAGTTTATTTTTAACAGAGGCTATACCAACGGTATAAAGTTTGAATTTTGTAGGCATTTTTTCTTTATCAAAACTAATATTATTAATTTTGAGCCGACTGTTTTCGGATAAAGCGGTCCAATCACTTTTATTCTGCCCCCATGATATGCTTAAGGAAAAACAAAACAGTAGGGGTAAAAGAAAATTATTTTTAGTATTCATTATCTTTAAATTTAGGTAAAAAATAAATCCCCCATTGCATTTCTACGATGGGGGATTTTGAATCAATTATTTATTGCATCAGAAACTTAAATGTATCTGATTTATTACCATTTATAACAAGAAAATACATTCCGCTGGATAATTTACTAACAGGTATTTTAGCTTCATTACTACTTTCTAATTGCAAAGCGCTTATTAAACCTCCATTTAGGGTATAAATGTCAACTCGATCAATTGGCGTTCTTGCACTGGAAATTGTAATTACTTTATCAGCCGATAAAACAGTTGGGTATATTTTAAATTCTTCCCCATTAATTTTTTGCGTAGATAAAGTCGCTTGTGTTACCAAAGCAAAAGTTCCAGATCCGGTATGATTTCCTTTATAAGTACGATATTGCTCCGCAGAATATGCAGCACCTAACCCTCCGTTTATTTGAAAATTCTTAGGGTAATTTTTAGCATCATTGATAGAGTTGCTATTTACTTTTATAACTCTTAACCCGCTAGGGTCTGAAAATTCACTTGTTTCAGCATCTGTAAAGAATAGTGTTAAGTCATAGGAAGCTGTTGGTGCATTCAATCCATCTGCTTCTACTTTGATAACTTTCCCTGAATGAGATCCTGCTATATTAGTAAAGTTAGATTTACTACCTGATTCACTAATAGTTAGCGTAACACAACCCAGATCCTTAGTCGCATTTTCTATCATCCCAATGACATCTCCATCCTGATCGCTCAAAAAGTATACTTGGTTACCAATTTTTACGGTTTCACTATCAAATTGCATCAAATCAGATTCTACTGAAGCTGGTGTTCCGCTTACTACTACGTTGTCTAAAGTAAAACTAAAAGCAGTACCTAGTAAAGCATCATTATACCATCTCCAAGCTAAATGAAATTGTGTATTATTTAATGCCGGTGTCGCTTTATTATACTTACCTGAAGACATAACAGCTCCTGATGCTGTACCTGCAAAAAAGGCTAAAGAATTATAATTAGCGCCATCTAAAGAGTATACAAATTCACCATAATCAAACAACGCAGTATTATCTACTTGGTCCGTTTCTCCTCCTGCTTCCCAGTCAAAAGCTACAGTAACATCGCTCATCCCTTTTGTATCAATCAATTTGCTTATGAGAAGTAGATTTCCGTTTTGGGTTGAATCATAAGTGGCGCCTTGAGATGCAGTGCCATTTGAAACGTATGCTTTTCCTAAAGTATTTGGCCCATTAAAAAGCCAAACATTGGGATCCAATCCTATTACACTTTTAGTTTCCCAACCAGATGGAATATTTGAAGTAGTAAAAGTTTCTTTAAAAATCTCTACCGTACCTATACCAATAGCTGGTACATAATCATTATCAACAATTGTGATGTTTTGAATTCTAGATTGCGCTACAGGAGTATTTACATTAAACTTGATTATAATATTTTCTACACCTTCAACTATACCATCATTAAAAATGTTGAGTAAAATTGTTTTAGTCCCATCTTTATCAAAAGACAAACTAGTTGCTGATGTAGTAAAGTCTTTATTAATAGTTGCTGTAGAACCTGAGAAGTCTAAATTAATGGTTTGAGGAGAAGTGATGTTTACCCCAGTAACCTTAACCTCTATTGTATTAAAAACAGCACACCCTTGTGTTGCTGTCTGTTCGTTGACTACAGAAACATTAGCCGATTCAAAGAAAAGTTGGTTTGGATCAGGCGCAATAAATTCATTCCCTACATTAACCGCATACCAGGCATTCGTTACTTGTTTCACTTCATTAGAAAACGTTCCATATTCTTGTCCTGCAACAAGTATACTTGCATCTCTCATCTCTTGAAAAGTAGCGTTTGGAGTAAGTAGCACTTCGGCCTTAAAAGTAATCTGTTCAGCAATAAGAAAACCTAAACCTTTGACACTATAGACCTTCAAAGCATCATTTATTTGATCATCTGCAGCCGCTTTAGCTTTCCCACGAGTAAAACTCTTTCCAGAACCTTCTACTAATAAATAATACCATTTATTTAGAACTCCACTATTACTATGGACTCCGCATTGGTCATTCGCTAAGCTAGGTTGTACACATTGTGGGTCAGACCAAAATTTACCTCCATAACTGTCGGGATCTGTATTTGCTTTTGGATCATCCATCCAACGCAAAGCAGTAGATCCAGCTGCGCCCGGAGCTAACCCACCATCACGTTCATCAATTTGTTCTCCAATTCCCCACGGATCGTAAGGCAACGAACTATCAATTGTAGTCAATACATAGTTTTCTACAGATGCTGCCCAGATATCCGAAAAACCTTCATTCATAGCACCGGATTCTCTGGCGTAAACTAAATCAGATGTATTAGAGCAGACACCATGTCCTATTTCATGTCCACAAACATCCATGGATGTTAAAGGTCCAAAAGAACCATTAGGCTTCGTACCGCCTTGATAACTTCCATCTCCGTAGGTCATTGCAGTACCATTCCAGAAAGCATTGTCATACGCATCACCATAATGTACATAATTAATAACTTTGGTACCACGATTATCATAACTACTTCGATTATGAATAGCTCCCCAATATTTAATTACTATTTCAGCTCCCCAATGCGCATCTAAAGCAATATCATCATTTTTTGTTTCATTGTCAACAGGGTATTTTAGAGTAGTGAAACGACTTCTCCAGTGTTCATCTGCGGTCCAGTTGTTGTCTCCAATTTCAACTTTTAATTGTCCTGATGGAGCATCACCATCATAAATAGAATACGATGGAATATTAGGCACACCAATAGGCGCTCCACCTACTCCATTATAAGAACGCGTTTCGTTTTCTATAACAACCGGCAATCCATTCACAAGAACCGGAATAGTCCCGAATAATGAATAGCGATTATTGACTGCATCTAATGTAGTCTGAAATTTTCTGTTTCCAGCATATCTTGTAGCTCCGTTCCCTTCAACTGAGGCTAAAATTGCTGCTGAATTAGTGGTGTTTATTTTATTCTTTTCGATGTTTTTATTAATTTCATCTGCATGTTTAATAATTGCATCCGTTAATAAAATCTGGCCATTGGCAGCATCAACAAAAACATTGTTTCTTGATAATGGTTTTGATGCGTATATATTGAATTTGTATGCAAGCGTTAAGTCAACCTCTTTTGTCTTATAATTATCAACATATACTAATTCGCCTTTAGGCAAATATTCATTATATGATTTTTGTAATTGTTGTATCTCTTTCTGATTCACCGTAACTTTTAAACTTTTTGAAATATCTTCCCAAACATAATTCTCAGCACCAACATGTTGCTTTGCCTTTTCTAATGCTTGGTCTTGGGACAATGACTTTGTCTTAGAAACATTAGCACCCATAACATAATGCTCTAGTGTAATTGCAGTTACTTTATCTTTTTTAAGAACAATATTATATCGCGCATGCTCCACTTTCACCCCATTATAGAAGGCAGAAAAAGTAACGATATTAAAATTTCCTTTGGTGGTATTGGTGTGAATTTCTTTAAATTCAAATGAATTTTTATCTAATTGCAGTACTTCCACTAAAAAAGCAGGAACACCAGCTAAATTTAAAGTATAGTCCGGTTTAATTTTTAGTAAAGAAGGACTCTGGCGACTTTTATTAAATTTAAATTCCTGGATATTTGTATTTGATTGCAAATATTTTTCATTATTTTGAGTTTTACTTTTTTGAGCGAAAATTAAAAAGGTAAAAAACAAAAAACTAGATGTGAGTAATAGTTTATTCATAGTTGTGCTGTAAAATTTGGTGTACTAATTGAGTTTGTCCTTATTGTTTAATGCTGTGTAATTTGATACTTTATTTCATTAGCGCTAATATTTATTAATTAATAGTATTTGTAGTCTTTAAAATCATTAATTCAAACGAACAATCAATAAACCACTTAGACAAGATCATTTTTAATGTCTAATCTGATTAAACAGAATCATATTAACTATATCACGGTATGCTGTTTTGACTCGTAAAACCAACATTCTCGTAACTATTATTCCAAAAAAAATATTTGATTAAAATTGATTAAAATAAATTTTAATCAAAATTTTGACTTTAAAAAACATAATTATTATATTTTAATCCAAAAAAGAATTAATTAATTAATTTTTTATCAAAAAAAAAGGTTAAAAAAAAATAAACTTAATTTCTAATCAATATTAAAACAATAAATTATTTAAAAATTAATTTCAATTTATTAATTAAAAAAAAATCCTATAGATTTAAACTATTAGAGAGTAATGAATCTAATCTTTATGTTGCTATATAAAATCAGATACCGTTTAAAACTAGAAATAACCTTCTGAATTAGTGAAATTATATCAAAAAAAGAGATGCGTTTATAAAGAATATAATGGAGAGGGAAAATTTGAAAGAAAAAAAACACTACAGTGTCTTTGAGTGTCCAAAAAAATTACAGACAAGCAGTAATCACCTATACAAGTGAAAATTTATATTTTAATTAGAAGATGATTTTCTAAAAACAGTTCTGATTTGTAAAACCTATAAAAGAATCACAACAGTTTCTAATTACAAAATATCCCTTCCAAAACAGTATACGGCATTTTATTTGAACCGAAATTTAGTTTATTAAACTCCCCTAGACCAGCAATAAAAAACTACGAATATAATCAATACTTATACCCTGATAAAATCAAATATAATTTAAAAATCAGGCAAACCATCAATTTTGATTCTGCCTTCTTTTCCTTTGAAGATTCCGGAGGCCCTTGGCTAAGGTCAAAAAAAAACCCGTTTCTTTCGAAACGGGTTTTTTAATAATTGAGAAAATCAATTATGCTTCAACTTCAAATGGAAGTATAGATACATAAGATTTGTTATCTCTTTTCTTTTGGAAAAAAACAACTCCATCTACTCTTGCGTGTAGGGTGTGATCTTTACTGATGTAAACATTTGCACCTGGATTATGTTTTGAACCTCTTTGTCTTACGATGATGTTCCCAGCAATAGCAGCTTGACCACCAAAAATCTTAACACCTAAACGTTTTGATTCTGATTCTCTACCATTCTTAGAACTACCGACACCTTTCTTGTGAGCCATGACGTATTAGTTTTATTTTGTTATTATTCTTGAGTATCTTCTTTTTTAGCTTTAGCTACCTTTTTCTTAGGAGCTTCAACTTCTTCTGTAGTTGCTTCAACTGCTGCTTTTTTAGGAGCCGCTTTTTTAGCACCTGCTGCAGTAATACCTTCGATTACAATTTGAGTAAGATACTGACGGTGTCCGTTTCTCTTTTTGTATCCTTTTCTTCTTTTCTTTTTGAAAATGATAACTTTATCTCCTTTTAAGTGTTGTAACACTTTGGCTTCTACTGAAGCACCTTCTATAGCTGGGGCGCCTATTGTGATTGTACCGTTATCATCTAACAAATAAACTTTGTCGAAAGAAACTTGAGTTCCTTCTTCATTTGCTAAACGGTGAACGTAAACCTTTAGGTCTTTGCTAACTTTAAACTGTTGCCCTGCTATCTCTACGATTGCATACATAACAAATTGTTTTATAAATTTTTAAGGTTGCAAATATACAATTAAATAATTACCTCGCAATTTGTTGAAGAAAAAAAATACCCAATACATCATAATTACTTATTAAATAGACTTTTGAAATAATTTTACAAAATAAAACGCTTAACTAGTGTTAAATTTCTCACAGCGAAACGCTTTTTATGTAACAAAAATTAAAAACCACTACTAATTATGCATATTAACAAAATTATTAACCTTATGAAAAATTCATTAATGGCTTTAGGTGCTTTGTTTATGCTAGGAGGAGTAGCTTCTGCTCAGAAAGTAGCTTTTGAAGAATACAAATTAGACAATGGACTGCATGTGATTTTGCACAACGATCCTTCTGCCCCTACTGTTATTACCTCAGTAATGTACCATGTAGGCGCTAAAGATGAAAATCCGGAAAGAACTGGTTTTGCTCACTTTTTTGAACATTTATTGTTTGAAGGAACCGAAAACATCAAACGCGGTGAGTGGTTTAAGATTGTAACTGGAAACGGTGGTGTAAATAATGCCAACACAACGGATGACCGAACCTATTATTATGAGGTTTTCCCATCTAACAACTTAGAATTAGGTTTATGGATGGAAGCAGAAAGAATGCTGCACCCAGTGATCAATCAAATTGGTGTTGATACTCAAAACGAAGTGGTGAAAGAAGAAAAGAGATTGCGCGTTGACAATCAGCCTTACGGAAATTTTTTGGCGGAAGTAAAAAAGAATATTTTCACAAAACACCCATACCGTTGGGCAACTATAGGTTCTATGAGCCATTTAGACGCTGCAACATTAGAAGAATTCCAAGCTTTCAACAAGAAATTTTACATTCCGAACAATGCTGTTTTAATTGTCGCTGGTGATTTCAAAAAAGAGCAAGCAAAAGAATGGATTCAAAAATATTTTGGACCGATCAAAAAAGGAGCTCCCATACAAAGAGAAACATTTGTTGAAGAACCGATTACTCAAACTATAAAAGCAGAATTTCAAGATGCTAATATCCAAATCCCCGCAATTGTAGCAGCCTACAGAACGCCATCTATGAAAACCAGAGACGCAAGAGTACTGGATATGATTTCATCCATCTTAAGCGATGGAAAAAGTTCTAGACTATACAAAAAAATAGTTGATGACAAAAAGATGGCCTTGCAAATTGGCGCTTTTAGTAACAGCCAAGAAGACTACGGCAGCTATATCATTTACGGTTTGCCTCAAGCGCCTAACACAACCGAAAATATTCTTGCCGAAATTGACTCTGAAATTGTAAAATTACAAACAGAATTAATTTCAGAAAAAGACTTACAAAAACTACAAAACAAATTCGAAAACCAATATGTCAACAGCAACTCTACCATTGACGGTATTGCAGACAATCTGGCTTCCTATCATTTGTTATACGGTGATGTAAACTTAATCAATACCGAAATTGAAATCTATCATTCTATCACTCGGGAAGAAATCAGAGATATTGCTAAGAAATATTTAAATCCAAACCAAAGATTAGTTTTGGATTATGTTCCATCTAAAGACAAAGCTCAAAACTAAGATACATCATTATGAAAAAATCAATATTAATTTTATCAAGCTTGTTCTTAACCGTAATTATGCAAGGACAAATCATCCCTCAGCCAAAACCTGGTGTAGCACCATCAATAAAAATCGGAAAACCGTTAACTTTTGAATTAAAAAATGGATTAAAAGTTATGGTTGTCGAAAACCATAAACTTCCTAGAGTAGCATTCAGTCTTACCTTAGACAATGATCCGTATGCTGAAGGCGACAAAAAAGGGGTTGCCGACATGACCAGTACATTAATCGGAAGCGGCACCACTAAAATTTCGAAAACAGCTTTCAATGAAGAAGTAGATTTCTTAGGCGCTAACATCAATTTTAGTTCTAATGGCGCTTCAGCAAGTTCCTTATCTAAATATTCGGGGAGAGTTTTAGAGCTAATGGCTGATGGTGCATTAAACCCAAACTTCACCCAAGAGGAATTTGACAAAGAAAAAGCAAAACTTATTGAAGGTTTGAAAGCCAATGAAAAAAGCGTTTCAGCAGTAGCAGCAAGAGTTGTAGATGTTTTGACTTATGGAAAAAACCATCCTGCAGGCGAATATGTTAGCGAAGCTACCTTGAAAAACGTAACTCTTGCAGATGTAAAAGCAAACTACACAACATATTTTGTGCCAAGCAACTCTTACCTAATTATTGTGGGTGATGTAAAATTCAGCGAGACAAAAAAAATGGTAGAGAAATTCTTTGGCTCATGGAAAAAAGCAGCTGCTCCATCGATCTCTTATAGCGATCCAATAGATGTTTCCGCTACACAAATCAACTTTATTGACATGCCAAATGCAGTTCAATCAGAAGTTGCGGTTGTAAATATGTCAAATCTTAAAATGACTGATCCAGATTACTTCGCAGTTTTGGTGGCCAATCAAATCCTTGGTGGCGACTTTAACAGTTACATCAACATGAACTTAAGAGAAGCGCACGGATGGACTTATGGTGCAAGAACAAGCATTTACGGAGACAAACGCATTTCTACTTTCAGTGCTTCTACGCAAGTTCGTAATGCCGTAACGGACAGTACTGTTGTTGAAATTTTTAAAGAATTCAAAAAAATCAGAACTGAGAAAGTGACGGATGAAATGTTAGCCAGCGTAAAAGCAGGATACATTGGACGTTTTGTAATGCAAATTGAAAAGCCACAAACCGTGGCAGGATATGCTTTGAGAATTCAAACACAAAGCTTACCAGCTGACTTCTACGAAAACTACATCAAAAATATCAGCGCTGTAACAGCAGATGACATTTTAAGAGTATCAAATAAATATTTTTTAACGGACAACAGCCGAATTGTAATTGTTGGAAAAGCAGCTGATGTAGCTACTAATCTGGAAAAATTGAAAATACCAGTTTCCTACTTTGATAAATACGGGAACCCTACTGCGAAACCAGAATTAAAGAAACCAGTTCCAGCAGGAGTCACTGCCAAAAGTGTCATTGAGAATTACATCAAAGCTATCGGTGGAGAAAAAGCAGCATTGGCTGTAAAAACAATTGTAATGAACGGGACAACAACTATTCCGCAAGCGCCTTCTCCATTAAGCTTCACCTCAAAAATTGATGCCAAAGGAAAATTGATGGTTGAATTAACGATGGGCACAATGAGCCTAATGAAACAAGTGGTAAATGAAAAAGGAGCTTACGTAATGCAACAAGGGCAACGCCAAAATATTGAAGGCAGTACACTTGCTGATATGAAAGCAGCTGCCACACCATTTGAAGAATTGTCTCTTGCTAAAAACCAAGGTTTAACGCTGGAAACTATTGAATCCATTAATGGGAAAGATGCGTACGCCGTCAAAAACGGAAAAACAACCTTGTTTTACGATGTAACTTCCGGTTTAAAATTAGCCGAATCTAAAATTGTTGAACAAGGCGGGCAAAGCATCACTCAAACTACAAATTATGGAGATTACAAAGAAGTGAAAGGAGTTAAAGTTCCTTTTAACATCATCCAGAATGTAGGTTTTGAATTAGACATAAAAATGTCTGATGTGAAAATTAATGAAGGTGTTTCAGATGCTGATTTTTTATAATCAAATCTTGAATAAATAAATAAAGGCTGTCTATTTTTAGACAGCCTTTATTATTTTTAATAAGATCCTAAACACAAACTGATCAAGAACAGCTACTACTTCTTAGCCGACAAATACACGCCGATTAAAATAATAAAAGCACCAAAAAACTGAACTGGCGTTAGCATTTCATTATCCAATAATCCCCAGCAAAAAGCAACTACGGGAATCAAATACGTTACCGAAGTAGCAAAAACCGGTGATGACATCTGGATTAATTTAAAGAACAGAATATTCGCAATTCCAGTTCCTACCACACCTAAAACCATTATAAACAAAATTGATTCCTGCACTTTCACATCATGTACCACTTCAAAAAAACCGGAGAAAAACAAGATAATGAATGCCGGAACAAACAGCACCATAAAATTCCCGGTAGTAATACTCACCGGACTCAAATCATGCAAATATTTTTTGATTAAATTGACATTGACTGCGTAACATATCGAAGCTATTAAAACCAAAATAGCATAATAATAATTTTGTTCCGGATGATGCATGGCACCGTTCAAAATCAACAAGGCGCTTCCTAATAAACCAATTAGAATTCCAAAAATCTGATTTCTTTTGAACTGCAGTCCAAAAACCAAAGCGCCAAGAATCAGCGTATTCAAAGGGGTCAGGGAATTCAAAATAGAACTCACGGAACTATCAATTTCAGTCTGTGCAATTGCAAACAAGTAAGCGGGTATAAATGTCCCGAATAAAGATGTTAAAGCAATGTATTTCCATTTAAATACTGGGATTTTAGACAAACTTTTGAACCCTATTAATATTAAAAAAACAGCTGCAAAAATAATTCGCAACGATCCCAATTGTAACGCTGTCAAACCTATTAATCCTTTTTTTATCAGTATAAAGGAACTTCCCCAAACCAAGGCAAGAACCAACAAATACACCCATTTTAACTGCTTCGATTCCATAAAAATAATTTTGCCCAAAATTGTAATTATTTTATGAATTAGTCCTTCTTTTTTTAATTAATTTTGTAATTCATAAAAAAGTAGTTAATCTTCAAAATATACATTATAATGAATTTCAAAAAATCAATCGCAACACTGGTACTTACAAGTCTTTTATTTGTAGGTTGCAAAGAAAAAGAAACAGACATAGCTTCAAAAGAAACGGCTGAAACAACTGCTCCAAAAGTTAAAAAGGAAATTGCAGCTGCTAATCTTCAAACAGCGAGTTTCTCTGTAGAAGGAATGACGTGCGCTGTAGGCTGCGCCAAAACGATTCAAGAAGATCTAACCGCACAGGATGGTGTTCAAAAAGCAACAGTAGATTTTGATACTAAAATGGCCACTGTAACTTTTGACAAAACAGTTCAAACACCAGAAAAATTGATAACAGTAGTTGAAGCCGCTGCTGATGGCAAAACATACAAGGTTTCTAAAATGAAGTCCTAAATAGAACTTTCCCTTTATCGCAACAAAACATTCTCTTTACGGGGATGTTTTTTTTTGAACCACACAAGGATGTTGAAGGTCATTAAAAAAAGCGTACAGTTAGTGTTAACAGGCTAATTTAAACTTAAAAGCCTTATTTATTCTAAAAAGAGTATTGCTTATTTTGTACTATTCCGGTAAATGGCTATTGTTGTTATTTCCATTTCAAGGTTTCCATTAACCGCTGCATATCATTTTTGATATAACTTGCCGCTGGCATAATCGAGTCATAATTGGGTTTCGCATAAAAATAAACGGATCCCGTCAAAAAATGACTAGTACTGTCCGTAGCATAAAACTGGGAATTCGTTGCTGCATTTCCTTCTACCTGATAAAACATACCATACACTTTCTTATCGGGATTCAAATACGGTTGTTCCAGAATATCATCTGCTTTTATCACGTGTTCATAAGTCAATTTTTGTGCATCCCGCAACAGTTCATTAATGTTTTTAGTGACTGGTTTATAGGTGAGATAAATAGTCGCTTTCATTTTTGGATAGGTAATCGTGAAACCACAATTGGGCTCTTTCTGGATAACGGCCTCTGAATTCATTTCAAAAGCAAAAGGACATTCGTTTTCAAAATTCATATAACTGGCTTGCGGATAATCCAACCGCAAATAAGCGGATGGTTTTGGGATCACGGCGTCTTTGCAACTAAAACTCAACAATGACGTTAGTGCTATTACCAGAAAAGGGATTGTTTTTTTAAACATTTCTATTTTTTTTAATCTTACAAATTTTAAGAAAACGCATTCCAATGGCTCTCTTTCCTTCGCAGAGGACCATGGAAGGATTATTCAATCGTTACTTTTATCTGTTTAACTCGTTTTTTATCCACTGCTTCTATAGTAAACAGACAGTTTTCGAATGCAATTTTTTGATCTTTTTTAGGGAAATTGCCTAAAATTTCCAGAATAAATCCGGCTAATGTTTCGGCTTCTCCTTTTTTAATTTCGAATAATTCTTCATCAACATCAATAATCCGATAAAAATCTCTCAGGTTTATTTTTCCTTCAAAAAGGTAATTTTTTTCATCAATTTGAGAAAAACTAATCTGCTCATCATCAAATTCATCGCTGATATCCCCAACAATTTCTTCAATAACATCCTCAAGAGAAACTAACCCTGAGGTTCCTCCATATTCATCTACCACGATCGCTAAATGACTTTTCTTGTTCTGAAAATCTTTCAGCAAATTATCCAGCTTTTTGTTTTCAGGGACAAAAAAAGGTTCTCGCAGCAATGCTTTCCAGTCAAATTCATTTGTATTAATATGCGGAAGCAAGTCTTTGACAAACAAAACGCCTTCTATCTGGTCTATATTGTCTCGATATACCGGAATTCTGGAATATCCTTTTTCTATAATTTTGGGACAAATAGCAGCAAAAGATTCTTCTATTTCTAAAGCAAAAATATCGATTCGCGGACTCATTACTTGTCTGGTATCCGTATTTCCAAAACTCACAATTCCTTCTAATATTTTTTGCTCTTCGGAAGAGGTTTCATCCGAAGCCGTAAGCTCTAAAGCCTGTGATAATTGATCAACAGAAAAATTTGTTTTTTGTTTTCCTAATTTGTTATGCAAATAAATCGTTGCTGCACGCATTGGTAAACTAATAGGCGTCAAAAGCTTATCTAAAAAGAAAATAGGGTAAGCAATAAGTTTGGCAAACTTGGTATTATTTCGACTGGCATATACTTTAGGCAAGACTTCTCCAAAGAGCAAAATCAAAAAAGTGACTACCAATACTTCCAAGATGAATTTCAATACCGGTTGGGTTATCGCTGCAAACATGCTTTTGCCAGTATATGAAAACAATATTACTATCGCTATGTTGACAAAATTATTAGCAACCAGAAGTGTGGCCAGCAGTTTTTTAGGTTTTTCTAAAAGCGCAGCAATAATTTTTCCTTTAGAATCATTCTCCTGAATGATTTCATCAATCTCTTTTTGTGACAACGAAAACAAGGCTACTTCGGCACCTGAAATTAATGCGGAACAAAACAGCAATATGATTATTACTGTAAAACCAAATGCTAAATTAGTATCTATTGCGTAAGCAAAAAGCAAACTGGGCTCTGAGTCCAAATTGGTAAGGATTAGTTAAACACTCAAAATGGCAAGTCGTTTATAGGCAAGACATTCTTTTCGGTGTCAAAATTAGTGTTTTTCGGGACATCAGATACAGGAATTTGTTTATTACTTTCAGTGTCTTTCTTAGTTGACAGAAAAGTAAATTCGGTTACCTGAATTTCAGTGGTGTGTTTAGTACTCCCATCCTCTGACTGCCATTGACGGGATTTAATGCGTCCTTCCACGTAAATTTTATCGCCTTTAGAAAGGTATTTTTCACAAAGTTCCGCCGCTTTGTTGCGAACAACTAAATTGTGCCACTCCGTAGAAGTGATTTTTTCATTGGTGGTTTTGTTGATATACACTTCGTTTGTGGCCAACTGAAATCTTCCAATACAATTGCCTCCATCAAAATAATGCATTTTGATGTCGTCGCCAAGAAAACCAATTAGCATAACCTTGTTTAATGTTCCGTTCATTTTAGAATATGGTATTTTATCAAAGATACATTTTTTTAGAAACTCTATAAATCCTTTTCAATAAAATTATGAATCACAATTGGGAACGGAAAAGTTCTCAAAGTTTCAACGTCAATTCCGTTTTCAATTGTTCCTTCAATTTTCACTTTCCAAAACTTAATATGTAAATGCTGGTGTGACAATTTATGAAGGATACTTTTTTCGTTGTATTCTAACATACTTACGACAGTATTTTCTTTAAAATAATCCGCTTGAATAGCTTCGCTAACACAATCAAAATCTTCCTCTTTTTCGGTTTCTATCAAAGGAAATTCATAGAGATTGTGCCAAATTCCTTTGTCGGTTCGTTTTTGAATTATGGTGTTGTCATTTTCATCTGCAACAACCAGATAATTAAAGTAACGGCTTCTCACTTTTAGTTTTTTAGTCTTAACAGGCAACTGATTAACTTTGTTTTTTTGCAAAGCAGCGCAACTTTCATTAAAAACACAAATACCGCAATTTGGACTTTTAGGAACACATTGCAAAGCCCCAAATTCCATAATGGCTTGATTGAAGGTTGCCGGGTTATCTTTTGGCATCAGTTCGAAAGCCAAAGCAGCGAATTCTTTTTTGGCAGAAGCCTGAGCAATATCTGTATCTATATCGAAATAACGCGATAAAACTCGGAATACATTTCCATCAACAACCGGAACGGCTTCGTTATAAGAAAAAGAAGCGATGGCCGCAGCGGTATATTCCCCAATGCCTTTTAATTTTAGTAAATCCGCATAGTTATCCGGAAAACTTCCCCCTAAATCTGAGGCCACATATTGCGCCGTTTTATGCAAATTTCGCGCTCTGGAATAATATCCTAATCCCTGCCAAAGTTTCAAAACATGCTCTTCATTGGCTTTAGCTAAATCAAAAACAGTAGGAAAAGCGGCAGTAAAAGACATAAAATAAGGCATTCCTTGGGCAACGCGTGTCTGCTGCAACATGATTTCGGAGAGCCAAATAGGATACGGATCCGTAGTGTTTCGCCATGGCAAATCCCGTTTATTTTGTAAATACCATTTTATCAGCAGGTTAGAAAAATTCATTTTTAAATATTAGACTGCAAAAGTAAAAGTTTATGTGATTAAAATTTAATGAATTAGCTTGAATAATTGTTTTTTAAATTCCTATATTTGCAAACTCAAAAAAATAGTACAACATTATAAATAGGAAAGAAAATGACGAAAGCAGATATCGTAGCAAAAATTTCAGAAAAATTAGGTCTTGAAAAGGGAGATGTACAGGCAACTGTAGAGACTTTTATGAATGAAGTAAAAAATTCATTAGAAACTGGAGACAATGTTTATTTAAGAGGTTTTGGAAGCTTTATAGTGAAAACCAGAGCAGAGAAAACTGGAAGAAACATTTCTAAAAATACTACAATAAAAATTCCTGCACACAACATTCCTGCATTCAAACCTGCAAAAGTTTTTGTTGAAGGGGTGAAAATAAATAACGAAGCAAAATAATAATATTAATTAATCATAAAATCATAAGATATGCCAAGTGGTAAAAAAAGAAAGAGACATAAGGTAGCAACTCACAAACGTAAAAAAAGAGCGAGAGCTAATCGTCACAAAAAGAAAAAGTAGTTTTAAACTACTTTTTTCTTTTTAAATGTTCATTGAAATTGAAAGTTAGTAATCAGTATTCAGTTTTTAGTAGTCAGTCAACTGCGAACTTAACACTGCAAACTGCCAGCTAATTTTCCCCGGGTTCAATACCTGTTAAAAATATTGTTTAATCCATTTGTTCGCCACAGCGAATAGATAAAAATGTACAGCGTGAATAAAGAATTAATCATCCGATCTAGTTCTGAAGCCGTAGATTTTGCCTTATTAAAAGATGGAAAACTAATTGAATTACACAAAGAAGAAGAAAAAAGCAACTTCCAAGTTGGCGATATTTTTATTGCCAAAATCAGGAAACCCGTTGCCGGACTAAATGCTGCTTTTGTAAATGTTGGCTTTGAAAAAGATGCCTTTTTACATTATCATGATTTAGGACCCAATTTAGCTTCCCAACTGAAATTCATAAAACTTGTAAGCGCAGGTAAATTAAAAGATTTCTCCCTAAAAAACTTTCAGTTTGAAAAAGAAATAGACAAAGATGGTACCATTACTGATGTTTTGAGTGCCAATCAATCTGTTTTAGTACAAGTTGTCAAAGAACCTATATCTACCAAAGGACCAAGGATTAGCGCTGAGCTTTCTCTTGCCGGAAGATTTATAGTTTTGGTTCCGTTTTCTGATCGTGTTTCTATTTCTCAAAAAATAGAAGACAAAAAAGAAAAAGAACGCTTGAAACGATTAGTACAATCCATCAAACCAAAAGGATTTGGTGTTATTGTTCGCACAGTAGCCGAAGGCAAAAATACAGCCGAATTAGAAAAAGATTTGCAGAACCTGCTCAGCAGATGGACTGCAATGTGTAAAAAATTACCAACTGCTCATCATCCTTCCAAAGTATTAGGAGAACTCAATAGAGCCTCTTCGATATTAAGAGATGTATTTAATGATACCTTTAGTGGTATTCAAATTGATGATGAAGAGTTGTACAACCAAACGAAGGATTATTTGCAAGAAATTGCCCCTTCGAAACAATCAATAGTGAAGTTTTATCAATCAAATGACACACCTATTTTTGAGAAATACAACATAGAGAGACAAATCAAAACTTCTTTTGGAAAAACAGTATCCATGAGTAAAGGGGCGTATCTTATTATCGAACATACTGAAGCCTTGCACGTTATAGACGTAAACAGCGGAAACCGTTCTAATAAAGCTACCAACCAGGAAGATACAGCCATGGAAGTCAACATGATAGCAGCAGCCGAAATTGCAAGACAACTGCGTCTTCGTGATATGGGCGGAATCATTGTGGTTGATTTTATCGACATGTCGAATCCTGAAAATCGCAAAGTGTTGTTCGACTTCCTCAGGGAAGAAATGAGCGATGATAAAGCAAAACATAAGATCTTACCCCCTAGTAAATTTGGACTAGTTCAAATTACAAGACAAAGAGTAAGACCAGAAGTAAATATTAAGACCAGAGAAGAAGATCCAAACAATGAAAGTGCCGAAATTGAAGCACCAATTCAAATCATTGATAAAATCGCTTTTGATCTGGAAAGAGTATTAAAAAACCACAAAGATGTTGTGCTTAATGTACATCCGTTTGTGGCCGCATACCTTACCAAAGGTTTTCCATCATTACGTTCAAAATGGTTTCTTGAACATAAAAAGTGGGTGAAAATCATACCTCGTGATGCTTACACGTATTTAGAATATCATTTCTACGACAAAAAAGAAAATGCTGTCATAGAATAAATTATAAACCGCCTTTCGTAAGATTGGCGGTTTTTTTGTGCGTCATTGCGAGATTTTTCGAAGCAAGCGGTCATTGCGAGGCACGAAGCAATCAGGAGCTAATCCAGCTATACGTTACAATCTTTTCTTTTTTAAAGAAAAAAAGAAAAGGATTTCCACTGCTATCTGGGCTAGGGATTTGTGTAAAAAGAATTATTTCCTTCTCTCCACAAAGAATCGCTTCATCAACTCCGAAGCTTCATTTGCCAAAACTCCTTTTACAACAGTTGTTTTAGGATGCAATTGTGTTCCCATTTTAACAAAACCCCTATTTTCATCAGTGGCTCCATAGACAATTCTCGAAATCTGACTCCAGTACAAAGCGCCGGCGCACATCTGGCAAGGTTCCAGTGTGACGTACAGCGTACAACCCATTAAATATTTTCCGCCAAGATAATTCGCAGCAGCAGTAATGGATTGCATTTCGGCGTGGGCCGTAACGTCATGGAGTAATTCGGTAAGATTATGTCCTCGAGCAATGACCTTATTATCGATAACAATTAGAGCACCAACAGGAATTTCGCCTTTTTCAAAAGCCATTTCGGCTTCCTGCAAAGCCTTTTTCATAAAATATTCGTCAGTGAAAGGATTTATCATAACTACAAAAATAGGGCTTTACAATTTATTTTTCAGTACATTTAAATATTGAAATTTAAAAATGGAAAGAAAGTACAAAATAGCGATTCCCGAACCTTGTAGCGAAAACTGGGATGAAATGACTCCAAACGAAAACGGTCGTTTTTGCTTAAGTTGCTCCAAGTCGGTCATCGATTTTACAACAATGTTACCTCAGGAAATACAGCGTTTTTTCATTCAAAATCAAAACAAAAATATCTGCGGAAGATTTAGAAAATCACAATTAGATACGATAACGATTCATATTCCGAGTCGTGTTTTATTCACACAAACACATTATCACAAAATGTTCTTATTGGCATTGTTTATCGCTATGGGAACCACACTATTTAGTTGTAAAAATGAAAATGGTAAAAAGCAAAAAATTGATAAAATAAAGATTGTTAAAGATACGAGCGAAATTAAAACTATTGGTGTTGGTAAGTTATTACCTCCACAATCAAATGATTCGTTGAATCATAAATTACAACCCACATCAAAAGTAAATCAAGTAAAATTTAAAAAACCTAAAACTATTAAATGTGGAGAAGTAACATCGAAAAAAGAAGAAAAAACAAAAAATGAAACAAGCGTTATCTACGAAGATAATACTATCTATGGCGGCCTAGGAATTAGCGTTTATCCAGATTATATAGGTGGTATGTCTAAGTTTTATTCTTTTGTTAAAGATAATTACCACTTATCTAAAAAAGTAAAAGAAGTAGGAGAAATTCAAGCTTCTTTCGTAATTGAAAAAGATGGAAGATTAAACGATGTGAAAATTATTAAAGGAATAGGAGTTATAAGCAGTGAGGAATTATCTAGAGTTTTAAAATCTTCTCCAAAATGGTATCCTGGAGAAGAGAATGGTAAAAAAAGAAATTGTGAATTTCAATTATCACTTACAATTATACCAGACACCATTAAAAAGTCTTTTTTTAGAACCAAAATTATAACGAAGATTGACACTTTACAAATTAAACGAATTACCAAGTACGAAAACGACATGTTCTAACATTAAAAATGTAATTTTGTTTTTTTGCAAATAATGAAAAATAGCCTTCTCTATAATATCAACAATCCAACCGATTTACGCCTGCTTGATGAAACCCAACTTCCTCAGGTCGCTCAAGAATTACGCAATTTCATAATTGATATTGTAGCCGCAAAAGAAGGCCATCTTGGGGCCAGTTTGGGTGTTGTTGAACTCACCATCGCTTTGCATTATGTGTTTGACACACCAAATGATTTGTTGGTCTGGGATGTAGGCCATCAGGCCTATGGACATAAAATACTCACCGGCCGAAGAGAAAATTTTCACACCAACAGGCAACTCGGCGGTATTTCCGGTTTTCCAAAAAGAAGTGAAAGTATCTATGATGCTTTTGGCGTAGGACATTCTTCGACTTCCATTTCAGCAGCATTGGGAATGGCGATTGCTTCTAATTTAAAAGGCGAATACGATAAACAACATATTGCAGTGATTGGAGATGCCTCCATCGCATCAGGAATGGCTTTTGAAGGATTAAATCACGCCGGAGTTACTGATGCTAATTTACTGGTGATTCTTAATGATAACGCCATCGGTATTGACCCGAGCGTTGGTGCGTTAAAAAAGTATCTTACTGCCGTAAAAGAAGGGAAAAATCCGAGGCAGAACAACATGATTAAATCATTGAATTTTGATTATTCGGGTCCTATTGACGGGCATAATCTTTTTGCGGTTATCAAGGAACTCAAACGCTTGCAAAAAGTAAAAGGACCAAAATTTCTCCATATCATTACCACCAAAGGTAAAGGACTGCAACAAGCCGAAGAAAATCAGGTTAAATACCATGCGCCGGGGAAATTTGACGCTACAACTGGGGAAATTCACATCAAATCAGAAGAGAATTTACCGCCGAAATACCAGGATGTTTTTGGCTTGACCGTATTGGATTTGGCCCGAAAAAACGAAAAAATAATAGGAATTACACCTGCAATGCCTTCGGGAAGTTCCCTCAAATTCATGATGGAAGCTTTCCCAAAACGCGCCTTTGATGTAGGAATCGCCGAGCAACATGCCGTTACCTTAGCAGCCGGAATGGTGGCACAAGGAATGATCGTATTTTGCAATATTTATTCTACTTTTTTGCAAAGAGCATACGACCAAGTCATTCATGACGTAGCACTGCAAAACTTACCGGTAATTTTCTGTTTGGACAGAGCGGGATTAGTGGGAGAAGACGGCGCAACGCATCACGGTGTTTTTGATCTTGCTTATTTGCGCTGTATTCCTAATATGATTATTTATTCCCCAATGAACGAAATAGCGCTTCAAAACATTCTCTATACTGCACAACTGGGATTGAATCAGCCCATCGCTATCCGTTATCCAAGAGGTCGCGGTGTGATTCAGAATTGGCAAGATCAACATCTGGGAAAGTATAAAAAAATAGCAATTGGAGAAAGCATTTGTATTAAAAAAGGAACACATATCGCAGTATTATCAAATGGAACTATTGGTCACAATGTCACTTTGGCTATAGCCAAGACAGACCATCAGGAAACCATTGCCCATTATGATTTTTCATTTGTCAAACCCTTAGACGAAAAAGCACTACATACTATTTTTAATAAATTTTCAACTATAATCACACTAGAAGATGGCACAGTAAATGGCGGTTTCGGGAGTGCTATACTTCAATTTGCTTCCCAAAATAATTACACTTCAAAAATAAAAATATTAGGCATTCCTGACGAATTTATTGAACAGGGAACAGTGGCTGAATTACAACAATATTGCAAAATTGACGTTAAAAGTCTTGAAATCCTTTTTTCAAGCTATTAAAATAATTATTTTGCACGTTTAAATTTAATCTCCCCCGTAATGAAATTACTCCCTACTGCATTTTTACTTTTTTTATTTTCAGTTTCTATAAATAGTTTTTCCCAAGAAGCAACAGTCAGTACTATGAAAACTGCACTTGAACCTGTAACAACACTCACAAAAGTAAAGAAACCGCTGACCGTAGTAGTCAATATACGAACTAAGAAACCACATGTCCCTTTATCGTATTGGACAAAAAAAAATAGTTTAGGATTTGACATATCCGAAGTCGCTTTTATCAACTGGAGTCCCGGAGGAACAAGCTCCGTTTCCGGGTTGTTCAACGGAAAATTTCTGAGAACGTACAACCGAAGCAATTACAATTGGACCAATGAACTTTTAATCCGATATGGTTTAAACAAACAAGACCGCATCGAAGTAAGAAAAACGGATGATGCCCTTTTATTAAACTCAACATTTGGTTATCGAAAAGACACTCTTTCGAATTGGTACCATTCCGCAAAATTAAATTTCAATACGCAGTTCACTAATGGTTATTCTTATCCAAATACTCAAACTGCAATATCAAAGCCCTTTGCACCCGCTTATGCCTTCATGGGAATAGGAGCTGAGAATATAAATAAAGAGAAAAAAAGAACGTTTTATATTTCCCCATTTACATTTAAAACAACCTTGGTTTTAGATCAAAGATTAGCGAATCAAGGTGCTTTTGGTGTCACTAAAGCCATTTACGATCTGAACGGAAATTTGATCGAAAAAGGCGAAAAATCCAGAACAGAGCTCGGATTTTTATTTACGGGTCATCTGAAAAAAGAAATTTTTAAAAATATTCATTTAGAAAATCGCCTCAGTTTATATTCTGATTATGTGAATCATTTTGGCAACATAGATATCGATTACGACCTCCAATTTGAATTAGTGGTAAACCAATACGTAAAAGCGAATATTGGCGCACATATTATTTATGATGATGACATTAAATCAAAAAGAGAAATAGCGGGAATTCAAGTCACTGAAGGCCCAAAAGTACAAGTACGGCAAGCTATAGGTGTTGGAATACAATATTTGTTTTAAAAAAATCCTGAAAAATTTTTTCAGGGCTTTAAAATTTATGCTATTAATTTTTAATTATTTTTTCAACATAATGTAAATTTTCTCCTTTTATATCCAATATATAAATCCCGGTTGCCAATGCACTTAAATCAATTGATTTTACTCTACTGAATTCTTGGTTTTTAACATCATAAAGCACTCGTCCGTTAAGATCTATTACTTGGATATTTACCCTACCAGAGTATTGATCAATTTTAATTGTTATTGGCCCTTTGGATGGGTTTGGAAATACGCGCATCACATCACTCTCAAAGTTGTCTACCGCTAAGGCGCAATTTGGTCCTGATACGGGTCTTGTAAAATCTTCAGCTTGATCATTCCCGACATTATTGTCTCCAGCAGATGCATTAAACCCAAGGCCTCTGGCAGCAAAAACTTCCCAAATCAAACAGAAATCCTTACCGCCTGTTATTGCCTGATCTGCAGCTATAATAGCATTTCTTGCATCTACAAAAGTAGGACTGCAAACTTGTAATTTGATTCCATCTAATACAATTCGCATGATTCTATTATTCCCGCCTGTTCCTGTATATTTATTGTTATCAAGACCATATTTATTGATATAAGCCCACGTTAAATCCCACAGCATAGTAGCCCAAACGGAACCTACCCCGTGTACGGAGGTTTTTGATACATTATCTGTGTCAATAAACTGATAATTATTGGTAGAGGCGTATGTCATTGGATTAATCGCCCTGTCCGTAGAATACTGAAAATCTCGTATTCCCCTGCCATCTGTGGCTTGTGAAGAAACAAAAGTCCCTATTCCTCTTTTGGCACCACCAGAATCTCCAGGTTTAATTTGCATCATTAATGCAAACCAATCAGACCAACCTTCTCCCATTTGATCCGCATTATTCAAACAACTGGAGTTATTGCTCCCGCCGGCCAGACGAGTAGAAATCCCATGACCATATTCGTGTGCAATAATCCCATTATCGAAATCACCATCTGAATTTATGAAAGGAGAAGCCTCTAATTGAATCTTTATATTCACGGTTTGAGTCTGCATCTGGGTTATAATATTCTCCCCAACGGACTGAGTAACACTTATCGCAGGTATGGTAATTGATTCATCAGCTCCTGACATAATTAAATCTCCATCAGCATTATTGACAACAATTACAGCGACAGCCCCTGCATTTTGCGCCGCTTTTACTTTCACCACAAACGTACAGCTCCCTCTTCTTAGCACAACGATTTTCCCACTCATTGCCGCAGCATTAGAAGGTGCTACACACCCTTGGGAGGTGCCGCCCGTACTATCTAAGTAGAGCACTACATCAGATTGCAGGAAATTGGGAGCCACAGGCAAATCAACACGTCCTGGGTTAAAGGAGTTTTGCCTTGCTACATAACTTCCAGCAATACTTGCAGGCGAATTAATTATTATTGGCTTAATTTCTGGACCTCGATCCCACAGAAACATCTGCATTCTTCCGCTACTCCCATCCACCGGAGTTGAAAAATTAGCATTATTTAAACTCATTGGTACCACTAATGATCCATCTTGTGCATCAGCATTAACATGATCCGTATCTTTCCCGCCACGATTGTAGTTATTCACTTGGAAATTTCCATTTGCTTCATCAAAACCATATTGATACCAAACATCATGCATGACATTATTCATATAAAAAAGGTTCGTAATTGCCGCATCTATATAGGTTGATGCCTGTACATTTGTACCACCATAAGGAAAATCAAAAAGTAGTGATGCTCCACCTGAAGGGCTAAAACCCGAAGTTGAATTAGTGCTGACAAAATCCTCTTTAGCCCATACATTATTTCCTCTGGTTATCGTAAATTCATGTCCCGCCACACCATCAACATCATGCCAGCCAAAAGGAGATGCATGGCTGTTCGCTGGGTTCGAAACAAGTTGAAAAGCAGAGTGGTTGGGACTTTCAAAATTGAATGGTATCACTCGGTAGGACCCGCTAGTTGTTTGCGTTGGAGAGGCCGAAAAAATTTGTTTGTAACTGGAGTCAAATGAATTTGCCCAAGACTCATGAGAATGACTGATTGCTTTACTATGATCAAAACTGCAAGAAATAACAAAATCATTTTTTTCTAACAGTCCCCCATCAGCGGCATCAATTCTCACGCTCCATATATGGTCCTGAGTTGGTGTATAAATGGTAAAATCCCACGCCAAAATTAATTTACCATTACTGGCTTGATGAAAAACTAAATTAGCAGTGACTGGCTCCTGAATGCCTAACCCATTGCTTATTTTAAATTTATGAGCTTCTTTATTTTCTATAACAGTGAAAATTTCATCGGCTTTCATGCCCAAGAGCGAATACGCTTTAGTCAAAGCATCTACTGCTGATAATGAGGGTTTGGTTGTATTTACTTTTTTAGAAACACCATCCACTATTCGTTTTTGAACATCAATAACTTCACTATTCTGTATTGAAAAATTAGAAACTGCCCTAAAGATTTCAATACCTTTATAACGTTGCACTACATAACAATTTTGTATTCCGGAGCTGGTCGCTCCACCATCACTTTGTATTACCCAATCCTTAAAATCGCTTTTCGAAACATTAATTTTAGCATTAGGAGTATTTAAATATCGTTGAATAATTAAAGTGTTCGATTGTCCTAAAGCAAAAAAATGCGTTAAAAAAACTAAAAAAAGTATAATTTTTTTCATAAAAATCTAATAATTCATCAATCATAAAAGCTGAAAACAAATCTAATTTTTTTAATCTACAATAACAAATTAATGATTAGTACACAATTGTTAATTTTTAACAGCAGTAATTGTTTTATAAAACAACAACGCATTTCCATCTGTCAGTAATGAGATAAAATGACAAATATGAAGTAATCTTCCGTATAAATTTTCTTTTTCCAAATGATGCTTTTCAGGCAACATTTTCAGAATTAAAGAGTCGTAATTAGATGCATTCCCATCGAATTTATTATTGAAAGCCGTTATGAATTTATCTAACAAGGTTTGAATAATCTGGTAGCCTACAATTTCTTTCTCAATGACTTCCCGACTTTGGTAAATATTATCCACACTTATTTTGATAATATCGTCCATCTGCGCTTTGTATTTGCTCTTATCCATTATGGCATACGGGAATTTTCCGTTCAGGATCAGCACTTCATTTTCGACAAATACTTTTACGGCATCATTGATTAAACTTCCAATTGCCAAAGCGCGCAAATAACTTATTCTATCTTCTTTGGTTTCTAAGGTCTTGTATTTTGAAGTATCAATGCTGTCTTTTACCAATTTTATCAAATATTCTAAAGCAAAATCTTCGGAAACTAGTCCTAAATTGATTCCGTCTTCAAAATCAATAATGGTATAACAAATATCATCAGCCGCTTCGACTAAATACGCTAAAGGATGTCTTTCAAAACCAATATCCATCCCTGTTTTATTTGGAATCAATCCCATATCTAAAGCCACATCTTGAAAAAAAGTTTTATCCGTTTGAAAGAAACCGTATTTTTTGTCGGCAATAGCTGTGGTTGGTTTCTTCGGCAAGCTTTCTTTTGGATACTTCATAAAAGCACCCAGAGTTGCAAACGAAATTCTAAGTCCTCCTTCAATTCCGGGACGACTGGCCGTCAGCACCGAAAAACCATTCGCATTCCCTTCAAAATCAATTAAATCCTGCCATTCTTTTGCCGTAAGCTGGTCTTTGTATTGTTGTCCTTTCCCAATGGAAAAATATTCACCAATAGCTTTCTCACCGGAATGCCCAAAAGGCGGATTCCCAATATCATGTGCCAACGATGCAGCGGCAACTATAGCCCCAAAATCATTCATGTGATAGCCATGCACTTCTTGTAGATGCGGATATTTCTCGATGATTTTTTTACCCACCAATCGCCCTAATGAACGTCCCACTACAGAAACTTCTAAACTGTGCGTCAATCTGGTGTGTACAAAATCAGTTTTTGACAACGGAATAACCTGCGTTTTATCTTGTAAACTTCTAAAGGCAGCCGAGAAGATAATACGGTCATAATCCACCTCAAAACCCAAACGGGTGTCGTCTTGTTCTATCCGCAATCGTTTGCCTTTGTCTCCTTGTCGTTTTAGTGATAAAAGTTGTTCCCAGTGCATCATTATATTTTTGGTTTTTACAAGGAGCGAATATAAAGAAAAGGTTGTGTTTATAAACAAAAAAACAGTCTAAAATGACTGCTAATTTTATCTTATCTACTTTCTTATTCTTCCGTAAATAATTTTTTCTTGGTTATAAACTCGTGTTTTTTCACCACATACGTTGCGGATAAAGTATCATGCAAACCTCTTTCTGTTTTACCCAGAAATGAAAAAGGGTCCATAGGATTAAGGCGGGATACTGCTCGTATCATAAAGTTTTTGGTATTGGGTTTAGATCCATCAACTCGTACTACAATCGTTTTGGTAAAATACTTAGCAAAGGTTCTGGAGAAGTACATCTCCGTAAATGCATAGTAAAAAAACAAAATAATAAGTCCAAAGAATAAATTTTCAATCAAACTTAATGATGAAACCCAATTCGATGCCTCATGACTGTTTGTTGTATCTCCAATTATATTAATGGTAGCGACAATACTTATTGCTATAATATAAATAATCAATATATCGATAAGTAGATTCAGGAGACGCTGGCTTTTGGAAGCTAATAAATCATCTGTAACAGTAAATTTTTCATTTTCCATTTTTTATCGTTTTGATTATTATAAAAAAGTCTTCAAGGCTAATAACTATCTCAAATATAGTGAATTGTTTACAAATATTACTGTTAAATCTTGGTGTTTTAGCCCCGATTAAAGTGAAAATCCTTTTTATTCGCCTTTTTTTGGTGAATAAAAAGATTGCAACGGAAAGCGGGACACGAGCGAAGCGAACTGACGAAGTAGATAGCTCCAAAAAAAAAGCAGTTATCATAACAATAACTGCTTTTTTGTTTTAAAACCATTTCGTTGATGTCAACAAAATGGTTTCAAAATGAGTTTGCTTCGTTTCTCGCAATGGCCTACGACCCACACATTTCACACTCATCCGGACCTGCATTTTTAGACAATTCGAGCATGGCTCTGTATTCATCGGCAGTCATTTCTACTGCTTCAGCGACTGCAGGAACAACGACTGATTGCTCTTTAATTTCGATTGGCTCTGCTTTTTTATCATTGTTTAATGTAAATTTAATCGCATCTACCGCAGCTTTTGTTCTCAAATAATACATTCCCGTTTTCAATCCAGATTGCCAAGCATAGAAATGCATCGATGTCAATTTAGAATAATTGGCATTTTGCATAAACAAGTTCAACGATTGGGATTGATCCACAAAATAACCACGCTGACGTGACATATCGATAATGTCTTTCATAGACATTTCCCAAACTGTTTTGTACAATTCTTTCAGGTCTTGCGGAATATTCAGGTCTTGAACCGAACCGTTATTTCGCATTAATTCTTGTTTCAACGTTTCGTTCCACAAACCACGCTCCACTAAATCGTGCAACAAGTGTTTGTTTACCACAATAAATTCTCCCGAAAGTACTCTTCTGGTGTAAATATTAGAAGTATAGGGTTCGAATGCTTCGTTGTTACCCAAAATTTGTGACGTCGATGCTGTTGGCATTGGTGCCACTAACAACGAGTTTCTCACTCCGTGTTCCATCACTTCTTTTCTTAACGAAGCCCAGTCCCAACGACCAGATAATTCCTCATCTTTCATTCCCCACAAATTGTATTGGAATTCTCCTTGAGAAATTGGCGAGCCTTCAAAAGTGGAATAAGGCCCTTCTTCTTTGGCCATTTCCATCGATGCGGTTACCGCAGCAAAGTATAATGTTTCAAAAATTTCCTGATTCAGTTTTTTAGCTTCGTCGCTCGTAAACGGCATACGCAACATAATGAAAGCATCGGCTAATCCTTGCACTCCAAGACCAATTGGTCGGTGGCGTTTATTAGAATTTTCCCCTTCTATTACCGGATAATAATTCCTATCGATTACTTTATTTAAGTTTCTGGTTACTCGTTTTGTAACGGTATACATTAATTCATGGTCAAACTTCCCATTGGCAACAAACATCGGCAAGGAAAGAGAAGCTAGATTACAAACTGCAATTTCATCTTTGGATGTAAATTCCATAATCTCGGTACACAAATTCGAAGAACGAATGGTCCCTAAATTTTTCTGGTTTGATTTTCTATTAACTGCATCTTTATACAACATGTAAGGCGTTCCAGTTTCGATTTGCGATTCTAGAATTTTCTCCCACAATTCATGTGCTTTAATGGTTTTTCTACCTTTTCCACGTTTCTCGTAATCAATGTACATGGCTTCAAATTCTTCGCCATACACATCATACAATCCCGGACATTCATTAGGACACATCAACGTCCAATAACTGTCTTCTTGTACTCGTTTCATAAATAAATCAGACGTCCACATGGCAAAAAACAAATCTCTAGCGCGCATTTCTTCTTTTCCGGTATTCTTTTTTAAGTCCAAAAATTCGAAAATATCCGCATGCCAAGTTTCGATGTAAATCGCAAAACTTCCTTTACGTTTTCCACCACCTTGATCTACATAACGGGCTGTATCATTAAAAACACGCAACATCGGAACAATTCCGTTTGACGTTCCATTAGTTCCACGAATATAAGAACCAGTTGCTCTTACATTGTGAATCGAAAGTCCAACACCACCAGCTGATTGCGAGATTTTAGCCGTTTGTTTCAACGTGTCGTAAATTCCGTCAATACTATCATCTTGCATCGCCAAAAGGAAACAAGAAGACATCTGAGGTTTTGGAGTTCCTGCATTGAATAATGTAGGCGTTGCATGCGTAAAGAATTTTTTCGACATTAAGTCGTACGTTTCAATCACTGAATCTAAATCATCTAAGTGAATCCCGACCGAAACACGCATCAACATGTGTTGCGGACGCTCCACGATTTTACCGTTTATTTTTAGTAAATAAGAACGTTCTAAAGTTTTAAACCCAAAATAATCATAATTAAAATCTCTATTGTATATCACATGGGAATCTAAAAATTCCGCATTTTTCATAATCACCTGATGTACTTCTTCAGATAATAAAGGTGCATCTTGTCCATTTCTCGGGTTTACATAATGAAACATATCGTTCATTGTTTCCGAAAATGATTTTTTAGTATTGGAATGCAAATTCGAAATTGCAATTCGCGCCGCCAATTGTGCATAATCAGGATGCGCAATAGTCATTGAAGCCGCAGTTTCGGCTGCTAAATTATCTAATTCTGACGTAGAAACTCCATCATAAAGCCCTTCAATTACTCGCATTGCGACTTTCACGGCATCTACTAAATCATTTAAACCATAGCATAGTTTTTTAATTCTATCTGTGATTTTGTCGAACATTACCGGCTCTTTGTGGCCATCTCTTTTTACTACGTACATACTTTTGTTTGTTTTTTAAAACAGAAAATCCCTTCGCTGTTTTTCGTTATTTGTTAGTCATTGCGAGGAACGAAACAATCTCAATTATTGTTTCATTTGCTCAATTTTTTTTGGAGCCATATCCAGCTATCCATTTCAATCTTTCTAGTCCTGAAAAAAGTTCAGGACTAGAAAGGATTTCCATTACTATCTGGGCTAATCAGTATTAGAAACAAAAAGAAATCAGTAAATCATTTAAGATTTAAAAAATCAAAATATTTCTTTAACATTAAAATATTTAGAAAAATTAAGACAAAACTTAATCGATCTTAATTCCTTCATGGTTTGATAAAAATCTAAAAATCGGCGTCAAAAGATATTTTTTGAGCATCACCATCTGTGTTCATTACACCTGCTTTTTGATATTCAGCCACTTTCTTTTCAAAGAAATTTGTTTTCCCTTGAAGCGAAATCATATCCATAAAATCAAACGGGTTTGTAGTATTATATTCTCTGTCGCAACCTAATTCCACTAACAATCTGTCAGCAACAAATTCTAAATATTGCGTCATTAATACGGCATTCATTCCTATCAAACTTACCGGAAGTGACTCGGTGATAAATTCTCTTTCAATATTTAAAGCATCTACAATAATGCTTCTGATTCTTTCTTTTGGCACTTTATTCACCAAGTGGTGGTTGTGTAAATGCACGGCAAAATCACAGTGAACTCCTTCATCACGAGAAATCAATTCGTTAGAAAACGTCAATCCTGGCATTAAACCCCGTTTTTTCAACCAATAAATCGAGCAAAATGCTCCCGAAAAGAAAATTCCTTCCACTGCTGCAAAAGCAATCAAACGTTCTGCAAATGAATCCGATTCAATCCATTGCAAAGCCCAGTCCGCTTTTTTCTTAATCGCCGGAAAAACCTCTAAAGCATTGAATAATTCATCTTTCTCCACTTCATCTTTTACATAGGTATCAATCAATAACGAATAGGTTTCGCTGTGAATGTTTTCCATCATAATTTGAAAACCGTAAAAGAATTTCGCTTCCGCATATTGCACTTCGTTTACAAAATTTTCTGCCAGATTTTCATTTACAATGCCATCTGAAGCAGCAAAAAACGCCAAAATGTGCTTCACAAAATAACGCTCATCATCCGAGAGTTTGTTGTTCCAGTCATTTAAATCCTGTGACAAATCGATTTCTTCAGCCGTCCAGAAACTGGCTTCCATACTTTTATAAAATTCCCAAATGTCATGGTGTTTGATAGGAAAAATTACGAAACGATTTTTATTTTCTTGTAAAATTGGTTCAACTTGAGTCATTATAATTGTTTGTTTTTTTTGAGGTTTTAACAAATTTTTAAGCTTTTTGAGAGATACAAAGATTGTAAAATATTGCGGTTAATAAAAGCCAAACTTATTCACAATCCCCTATAGTTTTTAACAAATAGAAAAATTAAGATATTTTTCATACAAATTTTAAAACACTTAAATTCAGTATTTTAAATAATAATTAAAGGAATGAAGCACCGTAAAATATAGTTTTTTTAAATAATTAAACAAGAAAAACAGAATTCTTATTTACTTATTTTTTCATGTCTTGCGCCACCTTTTCAAGTTCAGCATACCAGTCTTCGCCAAATTTACGAATCAGGGCTTCTTTGACAAATTTGTATACCGGAACTTCAAGTTCCTGACCTAAAGAGCAGGCGGGATCACAAATATCCCATTTGTCATAATTAACAGCGGCAAACTCCGTAAAATCTTTCACCCGAACTGGATACAAATGACAAGAAACTGGTTTTTTCCAACTAATTGCTCCTTGATTATAGGCTTGTTCAATACCACACAGAGCGGTCTTACCGTCAAATATTGCGTAGGCACAATCTTTGTCGTCAATCAATGGCGTTTCAAGATCACCATCGGTACCTTTTACCCAAGTTCCTTGCGCTTCAATTGCAGCAATTCCTTGTTTGCGTAAAAAAGGCTTGATCTTTGGATAAATAGATTCGAGGATTTGAGTCTCCTCAAAACTCAATGGTGCACCAGCGTCACCATCTACGCAACAAGCGCCTTTACAAGCAGTCAAATTACAAACAAAATCTTTTTCGAGTAAGTCTTCTGAGACTATGGTTTTTCCTAGTTGAAACATTCTGCAAAGATATTCAAGAAATTTGAAAAAGCACCTCAGCAACTCATAAATTCGTAAACAAAACCGAATAAAATTAAAACGAATTTACCTAATTTTATACTCCTGATTTTTTAACTTCGTTTACTTTTGTTTTCAAACTTATACAAACAATTGCATTTTTTATTTCTTTACAGTTCATCCTCTTTCACCAACCAAAAACACAGAACCATTTGAAATGGTTTTAAAAAATATTGAGTATTAATTGCCTTAGTTGTGCCCTAAAAACGATAAAAATCAAACTGTTACTTTTTTAGGACTATGAAATACAGGTCAACTATTCCCTCCTGGGAAAAAAATCTTCTCAAAAAAAAGGCATTAAAATTAAAAAATCTACTCCTCCAATAATCAGGGAAATTATCTACTTTTACCATAAATAAAAAAAGTCTGTTATGGAATTCGATATTCGAGAAATAATCACCGTAGGAATGGTACTTTTTGCCGTAATTGACATCGTGGGATCCATCCCGATTATCATTGATTTAAGAGCAAAACACGGACATATTGAATCCGAAAAAGCATCCATTGTAGCCGCCGTCATCATGATTGTTTTTCTTTTTGCCGGAGAAGAACTCTTAAAACTAATTGGAATCGATGTCAATTCTTTTGCTGTAGCCGGATCCTTTGTGTTGTTTTTCTTGGCATTAGAGATGATTTTAGGAATTCGGATTTACCGGGACGAAGAAGCCAGCTCTGCCTCAATTGTTCCCCTTGCCTTCCCTTTGATTGCTGGAGCCGGAACAATGACCACTTTACTCTCTTTACGCTCCCAATTTTATACCATAAATATTGTAATTGCCATTTTATTAAATATCATTTTGGTCTATATCGTTTTAAAATCATCCTCAAAAATAGAAAAATTATTAGGCGAAAACGGACTTGGTGTAATCAGAAAGACTTTTGGCGTAGTACTTCTGGCGATTGCTGTTAAATTATTCGCTGCGAATGTTAAAGGTTTGTTTGTCTAAAATATAATTTCCTAAATTTACCCTTAAATTATTGTAAAATAAAAAATCTGATTTTTTTGGAGCATTTTATTCTAAATAAATAACCCCTCCAAACATCTGCATTTTTTACCAAAAACAAAAACATCTTATGAAAATTTTCACTAACATCTTGGTATTTTTAGCAATAGCGCTAATCCTATTTAATGTTACTTTACTGGATTTCAAAAATCCATTTCAAGGAGATAGCGTAGTTGCATTTATTGGAATGGCAGCCTCTTTTTGTGCTGTATTGATTCTTCTAATATTCAGAATGTCAAAGAAAATAGAAGAAAAAACAAACGAAAAATAGCCTTGGTCTTTGATGTACTTATCCTTGGCGGTGGCGTATCTGGCATGTCATGCGCTCTAGTTTTGGGTTCTGCAAACAACAAACACTTTGTGTCTAATAAAAAAATCGGGGTGTTTACCCATCAAAAAACCTCTGCCCTTAAGGAAGCGCTATTCAATAATGTCTACGGAATCCCTGCAGGCACATTAGGCGCTGATTTATTGAAAGAAAGCACAGGACATCTTTTAGAAAAATATCCGCACATTACACAAATTCCCAACGAAAAAGTACTAAAAATTGAGGGCACCGCTCCTGAGTTTGCTGTAACTACAAATAAAAAAACCTACAAGACCCGCATAATTGTTGTAGGTGTCGGATCTGCAAATACTTTTGCTATTGAAGGTTTAATGCCATCTGTAGAACCACATCAAAAATCCCTTCCCGAAAAACAACGAATCCAACTCAAAAACAGCGATCACAAAGTCAAGGAAGGCATTTACGTGATAGGCACTTTAGCCGGATGGAGAAGCCAACTGGCCATTGCTGCAGGCAGTGGAGCTGCAGTAGCAACAGATATTCTAACTTTATGGAATGGCGGAATTCAGACTCATGCTCATGATAGCATTAGATAAATAGAATTTCATTCTGGAAAATCTCTCAAAAAATAGTGTTAGGTTTACACCTTCAATTCACTGTTTTATGGGATCATTTTTTTTGGGACTGGCAAGACTCCTGATTTTTATCGGATTTGTTTCTTTTTTTTCGATTGTGTTTTTTCTTTTTTCTTTTTTTCGAAGCAACGAAATTAACGCCCAAAAAGCTCTTATCCTGCGGGACTTTATAATTCGCACCTCAAATACCCTTTTGGGCATACGCACTATTATCTATGGCGACAAGCCGAAAGTTCAAGGACTAATCGTAGCCAATCACCGTTCCTATTTTGACCCAATTGTTATCGTAAACCAAATACATGCTTTTCCTGTAGGGAAAAAAGAAGTTGCCTCATGGCCTATGATTGGCTACATCTGCAAAATATCCGGCGTTTTATTTGTAGATAGAAAGTGTCCAAAAAGCCGACAAGAAACCGCCGAAAATATCCGAGAAGTTCTTGCCAAAGGATATTCGATCATTAATTTTCCAGAGGGGACAACAGCGGTTTTGCCAACGACTCTTGATTTCAATTACGGCTCTTTTGTAATGGCTACTAAGATTAAAGCTGCCGTGATTCCTATTGCAATAGATTATAAAGAAAAAACAGACGCTTTTATTGGTGACGACACTTTCATTCCGCATTTTTTAAAATGCTTTGGAAAACGGACCACTGAAATTAAAATAACTTATTTTCCGGCTATTTATTCTGAAGATGCAGCCTATTTATTAAGTACGTCAAAGAAAATGATAGATAACGAACTCATTCGATATAGAAAAGATTGGGACAATCAAAATTAGTTTTCTTTTTAAGGGCAAACAAAATCAAGAGTGAAATTTTCTAATTAAGCATCAAGTCCTAAGCTAATAAGCATCTCAAAAATAGAATCTTCATTTAGTGCCACTTTCTTTAAAACAGCTTTAATTCCTTCCACATTTTTTTGTTCCAGAGCATTATCAAAGTCATTTATAAGGCCTCCAACATACAAACGCTCATTAACTGTCATTCCAGAAAACTTACTTTCCATACTGTGAAATATAGTGATTATTATTTTTTCAAAATTGCCTTAATCATGGCATCCTCTTTCAATATAATCTCATAATAAGACCGTTCCCCATACAATTGCCGAGCAAATTCAGCAGCCAGGTATCGTTTTACCAATGATTTGCTTTTTCCAAATTTCAAATCCAATCCGTTGCCAAAAATAAATTTCTGAAATGAATTGAAATATGCCTCTGTTTGATTCATTTTAGATTGGAACTGAGCAAAAGTGAGTCCTTTAAAGGCGCTCCGATTTTTATCCAATTGTTCGAAAACAAAATTCCCTACGATTCCCGATTGCAATAAATAAGCGGTACTTCCATTTCCATGTTCCACCTCAAGCGGTACAAAAACATCAGGAACAATACCGCCACCGCCATATACAATTTTACCTTTTTTAGTTTTGAATTGCAAGGTGTCTGAAACTTTTATACTGTCTTTTTGATATAGTTCCCCATTTTCAAAACGCGTTTCTGATTCTTTAAAATACGCTTCATTCCCTTTTGAATAGGGTTTTTGAATCGACCGGCCTGTTGGCGTATAATATCTGGCAACAGTCAAGCGAACTGCTGAACCGTCAGCAAAATCTATTTCTCGTTGCACCAATCCCTTTCCAAAAGAACGGCGGCCTACAATAGTTCCCCGGTCATTATCCTGAACGGCTCCTGCAAGAATTTCACTTGCTGAAGCGCTGTTTTCATTAATTAGAATAAAAACATTTCCTTTTTCAAAACTACCTTTTTGGGTTGCAAATGTCTTGTCTATAGTACCTTTTTTGTTTTTGGTAAAAACAATCAGTTGTTTGTTTGGCAACAATTCATCCGCGATAGCAATTGCTTCTTCCATATAACCGCCACCGTTATCTCGGACATCAATAATAAGTGACTTCGCACCTCGTTGCTTAAGTGCAGACAAATTTTGCATAAACTCCTTGTAAGTAGTTTCGGCAAAACGATTTATTTTTATGTATCCTGTCGCATTACTCAAGAGCAAAGCGGCATCAACACTTTTTAAGGGAATAACATCGCGTTTTAGTTTTAGCTTGAGTTTTTTACGTTCTGATTTTCTATATATTGTAAGCTCAATATTAGAACCTACGGCCCCTTTTAATTTAGAAAACAAACTGTCTGTGGGCAACTTACGTCCGAACAATTTGGTTTTATCAGCATATAGAATCCGATCACCTGATTTTATTCCTGCTTTTGCCGAAGGGCCGTTTTCTACAGGTTTTATGACCGCTACAGAATCTTTATACATATAAAAATTCACTCCTATTCCCACAAAATTACCCTTCATGCTTTCCATTACCTGTTGCTGCTCGCTAGCGGGAACATATACGGAATGCGGATCAAGTTGCGCAAGAATATTATCAACGGTAAGATTTACAATAGAATCCGTATCAACCGCATCAACGTATTCAGTATCAATAAAATCAATGAGTGTATTCAGCTTAGTTTTAGAATTATTTTTAGCTGTGAAATCAGCTCTACCGGGAAAATGCAACATCCCGCCCAACACAACGCCAAAAGCAAGTGTTGAGAAAAGGAGTAGTGGTAAATATTTTGTATTAAATTTCATATAAAGTTATCATTAAAAAAATAATATAACCTGACGTGCATCATCGTTTTAATTTTTTTTGCACGTTCTTTTATTCCTCCAAAACTGGAATATGCTCAACCTCTACTCCGGCTTTTATCAAAAACTGAATGCCGGAATCATCGCGATAGCCATTGTGATAGACCACTCTTTTTATTCCCGACTGGTGAATCAATTTACTGCACTCCTTACAAGGTGAAAGTGTGATATACAAGGTGGCTCCTTCACAGGACTGTGTGGATCGCGCTACCTTGAGGATCGCATTTGCCTCAGCATGTAAAACATCCCAGCGGGTTAATCCTTGCTCATCTTCACAACAGTTTTCAAAACCGGAGGGCGTTCCGTTATACCCATCTGAGATTATCATTCTGTCACGCACAATAATTGCACCAACTTGTTTTCGTTTACAATAGGACAGCAAGCTCCATTCTTTGGCAATTCTAAGGTATGCTTTGTCGTATTTATTTAATTTTTTTTCGTTCATTTTATCTTATCCAGATTTCACTTTCCACAATCATTGGTATCACTACTCCTATTATAAATGCTGACATTACTAATGTCCAGTCGCGTTTTGAAAATCTAAAAACAGTCTGAACAATGTAGGCTAAAATCAAAACCAAAAAAACCACTACAATCTGGGCGGCTTCTATACCTAGTGCAAATTCTGACAGTGGCAAGACTTTAGACATAGCATTTCCTCCAAGAATCGATTTGAAATAATTTGAAAAACCCAACCCATGAATTATCCCAAAGAAAAGCGTGATAAAAAACATCAGATTGAGGCTTTCTTTCTTGCTCGATTTTCCTGCCGTAAAAAGATTAAACAATGCGGTTATCACAATTGTAATTGGGATTAACAACTCAACAATATTTACTTTTATGGCAATTATACCAAAAACAGAAAGCAGTAAAGCCATGGTATGACCAATGGTAAAAAGGGAAACCAAAAGTACAATTCGCTTCCAGTCCTTGAAAGAAAAAGGAACCGCTAGGGCGATTAAAAATAAAACATGATCATAAGCGTGAATATCCAAAACGTGTTTTAATCCTATTTGAAAGTAAATCCAAAATTCTGACATCAGTAAAGTATTAAGTTGATAAAGGGTTGTAAACTTACGATTAATTTTGAAAATGATTCATTTGAACATTCAAATAAATACAAATCAAAAGCAGGTATGTCGAAAGAAAAAATATAAAAAAAAATAAAAATTAATACTTTAAAATAGATATATCTTTGTACGATACAAAAACCACAATTATGTCATTTTCAGATTTATTTGATAGCGAATTCAAACAAAGAAATAGAGGTCATTTTTCATCTATTGTCCGCGTAGCACTAACTGACGAGAAGATTTCTCCAGAAGAAAAAGCATTTGTAGATAAATTAGCCGTTCGATTAGAAATTTCTCCTGCAGAATATGAAGAAATTTTACAGGATCCGCTAAAATACCCTATCAATCCTCCTTATTTATATGAACAAAGGATAGAGCGACTGTATGATTTAGCCAGAATCGTTCATGTTGACCACCATTTAGGAGACAAACAAGAGCTGATGTTACGAAAAATTGGCATTGGAATAGGATTTGACCCTGAAAATATAAATCAAATTGTAGAAAATGCTCTTCTGCTTGTAGAAAAAGAAGTAGATTTGGATACGTTCATTACTGAAATACAAAATATCAATACGTAGATTATACCTATAAAAAAGCTTCCGCCAAGACGGAAGCTTTTTGTTTTTAGTACTTGCTTAGTTTTGCTTTAAGCATAAATTCTTCCGATTTTTCAACCATATTGTAGCTTCCACAGAAAAAAGGAACGCGCTGATGCAGTTCCGTTGGTTCAATTTCCATCACCCGATCAAATCCATCCGATGCTTTTCCTCCCGCCTGTTCTGCGATAAAAGCTAATGGGTTGCATTCATACAACAATCGTAATTTCCCTTTGGATGCTTTTGAACTTGTTGGATATAAATAAATCCCTCCTTTAATCATATTGCGATGAAAGTCAGAAACTAAACTTCCGATGTATCGAGAAGTATAAGGCCTGTCTCCTTCTTCCAGCTGACAATATTTGATATAATCCTTTACTCCTTGCGGAAAATGGACATAATTACCTTCATTGATGGAATAAATATGGCCATCGGTTGGGAATTTCATTTTAGGATGAGACAAGTAAAAAGTACCAATAGCAGGATTCAGCGTAAATCCGTTCACACCGTGCCCAGTTGTATAAACTAACATAGTCGAAGTCCCATAAATCACATAGCCTGCAGCAACCTGATTGATCCCCGGCTGTAAAAAATCTTCCAACGTAACTGGAGTTCCTATTGGGGTAATTCTCCTGTAAACCGAAAATATTGTCCCTACAGAAACATTAACATCAATATTAGACGAGCCGTCAAGGGGATCCATCAATACAACATATTTATTATTGTGGCTGTGGTCACTTCCTTCCACAGTAATGAAATCATCATTTTCTTCAGAAGCGATTCCGCATACGATCTCGCGATTAATTAATGTTTGAATAAAAACTTCATTGGCATATACATCTAGTTTTTGCTGATCTTCCCCCTGTATGTTTTGCTCTCCGGCAGCACCCACAATATCAACCAGTCCAGCTTTGTTTACTTTATAATTGACTACCTTGGCAGCCAATCGGATGGAGTTGATAATTCGAGATAATTCGCCGGACGAATATTGAAAAGCATTCTGGTTTTCAATGATAAATTCTCCAAGTGTTTTGTTGCGTTCTTCCATTAAGAAATCGTTGTAGTTGTTTTGAAGTCACAAATATCGTTTTTTTTGTGAAATTGATTTGAAAAATAGTTGCTTAGTTTAACCGTATTGTATATTTGCTGATTAAAACATAAAATTAATACGTAAAAATCTAATTTTATTGCGATATTGAAGCATTAAAATAAAAAATTATGAAATGAGCCGTATTGGAGATTGATCCAATAGCCAATCGAAAAAGCAAATTTCTTATTCAACTAAAAAACACAAATACATCCCGCACATGACGATCAGAAAAGGAAATCCTGAAGATATGGAAGCTGTTTTAGGGCTCATCCAAGAATTAGCAACATTCGAGAAAGAACCCGATGCCGTCCTTGTAACTGTTGCCGATTTAATTCGAGATGGTTTTGGCCCGGTGCCACTATTTCATGTTTTTGTTGCCGAGGTTCAAGCGGACCCGAGCAATAGCGAACAGGCAAAACAAATCGTAGGTATCGCCTTGTACTACTACCGATTTTCTACTTGGAAAGGAAAAACAATTCACCTGGAAGATTTAGTGGTAAAAGAGACAATGCGTGGCACCGGATTAGGATATGCTTTATATTCTGAAATTATAAAACAGGGTAAAAAAGATCAGGTTCGAAGAGTAGAATGGAATGTATTGGACTGGAATACTCCGGCAATAGAATTTTATGAAAAATCAGGCGCCAAAGTACTCCGTGATTGGTATGTTGTTCACATGGACGAATTGGGAATCACCAATTTTGTGGAGAATAAATTGAAATAAAATAAAGAACAATTTTTGTTTAAAATATGAGAGTATTCAAATTTGGAGGAGCTTCTGTAAAAGATGCTGAAGGAATTAAAAACGTGTATGACGTTTTACAAAAAGTGGGTTATGAAGACGTATTGTTGGTCGTTTCTGCAATGGGAAAAACCACAAATGCGCTCGAGGTTGTCATAAAAAATTATTTCGATAAATCCGCTGAATTAAATTCATCTGTTCAAGAAGTAAAAAAGTACCACAATCAAATTTTGATAGATTTATTCGAGGACGAAAAAAACGAAGTCTTCAAAGCTGTTAACACTCAATTTTCAGATTTAGAGTATTTCCTGACCCACAATAAATCACCCAATTATAATTTTGTCTACGATCAAATTGTCAGTTATGGCGAATTAATTTCGACCACAATCCTAAGTCATTTCATGAATTTCATGGGCATAAAAACACAATGGCTGGATGTTCGGAATTTCATAAAAACCAATGCTATATACAGGGATGCGGAAGTAGATTGGGAATTGACACAGAAGAACATTGCCAAAAACGTAAAACGTAAAACACTAAACATTACACAAGGATTCTTAGGTTCTGACGAAAATAACTTTACCACCACTTTAGGCCGAGAAGGATCTGATTATACGGCTGCAATTTTTGCGTATTGCTTAAATGCCGAAAGCGTGACCATCTGGAAAGATGTTCCCGGAGTAATGAATGCCGATCCAAGATATTTTGAAAATGCGAGTTTATTGAATCAGATTTCGTACCGTGAAGCCATAGAACTGGCTTTTTATGGGGCAACGGTTATTCACCCAAAAACACTACAACCTTTGCAAAAAAAGGAAATTCCGTTGTATGTAAAATCCTTTATAAATCCGTTACTAAAAGGAACGAGCGTTTCCAAAGGAGTCGACTTAGAACCTTATTTACCGTGTTTCATCGTCAAAAGAAACCAGCTTTTGATTTCGCTTTCCTCTATCGATTTCTCTTTTATCATGGAAGAAAACATCAGCGAAATTTTTGCATTATTCCATCAATTCAAAATAAAAGTGAACTTGATTCAGAATTCAGCAATTAGTTTCTCCGTATGTGTAGAAGATAAATTTGACAATTTCAAAGCCCTGAATGCTATCTTGTCTAAAAAGTTTAAGGTAGAGTTTAATGAAAATGTCACCTTATACACCATCCGACATTTTAACGAAACAGCAGCCGAAACCGTTGAAAAAAACAAAGTTGTGTTATTGAAACAGGTCAGTCGGGAAACCATACAAGTGATCACAAAAGAAGTGTAACCCTTAAAAAACATGCGCAACCCAAAATATAAATGGAGATCAGAAATTGATTCTGATCTCCATTCCTTTAATACTTTAAAACCCAAACGCTAAAATCAAAACCTTTTGTAATTATCAAATTATAAATACTACTTTTGACACTTTCGAGTTATAGTATTTATGTTGAAAAAATTACTTTTTTGGACTGTAATAAGCTGTATTTCTGGGCTCCACGCACAGGAAATAAATTCGTTGTACAAAACCAAAAAAATCCCTTTTTCCCGTGACACCATTCATCTTGAAAAAGAAAGCATTAATTCCAGTTTTTTCAAATTGCTTGACGCCAATGGCAAACCCATCGAAACCCTTTTTTATACGGTAAATTTCAGTGAAGGGACTTTGTTTTTAAAAGAAAACAGCGCCCAATACAACGATTCAATAACCGTACACTATTTGAAATTTCCGGAGATCCTTACTAAAGAATACCGCATTTATGATTCTGCCAAAGTAGTAAGCAACGAAGCCGGATCAGGTGATTTATATACCCTCAAAAATAAAAACCCAAATAAAAATGTGCCTTTTGACGGCTTGAATACATCCGGAAGTATTACCCGTGGCATTACCATAGGAAACAATCAAAATGCCGTTTTGAACTCCAATTTAGACTTACAAATCACAGGAAAAATCTCTGAAAAAGTAAGCTTAAGAGCCTCCATTCAAGACAGTAACATTCCGCTGCAGGATGGCGGTTATTCCCAAAAATTAGACCAGTTCGATAATGTATTCATGGAATTATTCAGTGCCGATTGGAACATTCGAGCGGGTGATATTTTTCTGGAGAACAAGAAATCCCAATTCCTGAATTTCAATAAAAAAGTGCAGGGACTCGCCACCACCTTCACCTTTGGAACCGAAGAAAACAAAACAAATGTATTTGCCTCAGCAGCGCTGGTCCGAGGACAATATGCAAAAAGCGATATCGTGGGCCAAGAAGGCAATCAGGGTCCCTATAAATTAAAAGGGCAAAATGGAGAGTTGTATGTACTCGTTATTTCAGGTTCAGAGCGGGTGTATGTAAATGGTGTTTTATTAAAACGAGGCGAAAACAATGATTACACGATTGATTATAATGCGGGTGAAATCGTGTTTACCCCGCTTTTCACGATTACTTCCGAAATGCGAATTGCCATAGAATACCAATATTCAGATCGAAATTACACTCGATTTATAACCTATGCAGGCGCCACGCACGAAAATAAAAACTGGAGTTTTGGAGGCTATTTATATTCGGAAAACGACCTGAAAAACCAACCTTTACAACAAAATTTATCCCAAGAACAAGCCCAGATACTATTTAATTCAGGAGACAATCCAGATTTAATGGTTGTCCCGTCAGCATTTGCAGATTCCTATTCTGAAAACAAGGTGCTGTACCGAAAAACAATCCTCAATGCTGTGGAAATTTTTGAGTACTCAAATGAAGCACAGCAGGAATTATTCAATGTTCGATTTACTTTAGTAGGACTGAATAATGGAAATTATATTTTGACAAGTTCAGCCACGATCACCAGGGTTTATGAGTATATAGCTCCCATTAACGGCGTTTCGCAAGGAAGTTATGCACCCATCATACAATTGATTGCTCCTACAAAAATCCAAGTGACCACCTTTTTAGGGAAATACAATCCAACTGAAAAAACGGTACTCGATTTTGAAATTGGTCTCAGCAATAACGACAGCAATTTATTTTCGCCCGTTGACGATGCAAACAATCAGGGTCTGGCTGCAAAAATCAATGCCAAGCAACGGCTTTTTTCAAAAAAATGGCACGTAGATGCTTTTGCGAATTATCAATTTATTCAGCGAAATTTCAGGGCTGTAGAACGGTTGTACAACATCGAATTTGACCGGGATTGGAACTTAGGAACTGCGGCTATAGGAAATCAAAGTTTGTTAATTTCCGGACTGCAATTGGATTTAAACCCTAAACCCAACTCAACAAACAAAGGACTATTGATGTATCAGTTTGAAAAACTGGATTTTTCGGGAAATTTTTCGGGAAATCGACATGTTTTAAATGGCTTGTTTCAAATAAAAAACTGGACTTTTCAAAATCAAGGCAGTTCCCTAAAAAGTGACGGAACGATTTCATCCTCTGAATTTTTAAGAAACCAATCCCAAATCCGTTTTCATTTTGACAAAAACTGGATTGGCTCTCGCTTGCGCTTAGAGGACAATCAGGAGAAAAATAAAATTTCAAATGAATTTTCGGCTTTGAGTCAAAAATTTACAGAGTACGGATTTTTTACCGGTCGCGGAGACAGCACCAAAGTTTTTGTAGAATTGGGATACCTAAGAAGATCCAATGACAGTTTACAAAATGGACTGATCCAAAGGGTCAATTCGTCTCAGACTTTCCTTTTGAAATCAAAATTGATTCAAACTAATAAAAGCGATTTATCCCTATATGCTAATTACAGAATCTTGGATTTTGTGGATGCAACAAGAAAAAGAGAACCTACGTTAAATTCCAGAATAATTTATACGGATCGTTTTTTCAATCAATTGATACAAAGCACAACGGTTTATGAAACGAATTCCGGGACCATTCCCCAACAGGAATTCACGTATCTGGAAGTTCCTGCGGGCCAGGGAATTTACACCTGGAACGACTATAACGGCAATGGAATTCAGGAATTACAGGAGTTTGAAGTCGCCACGTTTATTGACCAGGCAAAATTCATCCGCATCTTTCTTCCCAACAGGGTTTACATAAAAACACATCAAAACAAATTCTCGCAATCCGTGACCCTGAATCCCAATCAATGGCAGAACGAAAAAGGTTTTAAGAAAATACTTTCGTATTTCTACAATCAAACCGCTTTTATAATCGACCGAAAAACTAGAAGTGAGGGTGATAATTTCGAATTAAATCCGTTCAGCAGTTCTACTGAAAATGTGTTGGGATTAAACTCGAGTTTAAGGAACAGTTTGTTTTACAATAGAGGAAAACAAAACCACTCCGCCACGTATTCATATCTGCAAAATAAAACTAAAAACTTGTTGTCTATAGGCTCTCAAGAGGCTACCAACAATTCGCATCAATTGCAGTACAATCATTTGTACCAGAAAAGCTGGCTACTTGGTTTTTTTGCCAAAACGATACAAACAACCATTGAATCAGAAAATTTCCCGGAGAAAAATTATGCTATAAACGGTTATCAATTAGCTCCTAAAATCAGTTATCTGTTTTCTAAAAGCACGAGCTGGGACCTCTTTTATGAATTACAGAATAAAAAAAACCAAATTGGGGTTTCAGAAACGCTGCTGCAAAACCGTTTTGGAACTGCCTTTTCGTATGCAGGCACAAAAAAATTTACGATGAACGGCGAAGTCTCTTTTTACCAAAATAAATTCGAAGGAAATGAATTCTCTTCGGTTGGATTTCAAATGCTGGAAGGGCTACAAACCGGACAAAACATCACTTGGAGGCTTCTTTTACAAAAAAATATCACCCAGTTTTTAGATGTTAATTTTAATTATCAGGGTCGGAAAAGTGAAACAACCCAGGCCATACATACTGGAAATATTCAATTGAGAGCCTATTTTTAATACCACAATTTAATAGTTTGGTAATGCCCTCGCAATATTAAATACACGTTCATTGTCTATCTTTCAAATTTAAACCACTAAACTACAGAGCCACATGGATTTGAATGCCAACCAACAAACTATTTTGATTGCGCCATTAAACTGGGGCTTAGGCCATGCTACACGTTGTATTCCAATTATTAAGGCCTTATTAGAGAACAACTACATTCCTATAATTGCTTCTGATGGAATTGCATTGGCTTTGCTAAAAAAGGAATTCCCTACTGTACAAACGCTGGAACTGCCATCCTACCAGATAGAATATGCAAAAAATGGAGCTCACTTTAAATGGAAATTATTAAAAAATAGCCCAAAAATGCTTGAAGCAATTTGGGAAGAAAAAAAAATAATTAAAAAATGGATCTCAAAATATAGGATAGACGGGATTATATCCGACAACCGACTGGGTGTGTTCAGCAAAAAAATTCCTTCGGTATTTATTACCCATCAATTGAATGTAATGACTGGCAATACCACTTGGATTACCAGTAAGATCCACCAACATATTATAAAAAAATACACAGAATGCTGGGTTCCAGATCTTGCCGGATCAATTAATCTAACCGGAAAAATGGGACATGTTGACGATCCAAATCTCAAAATTAGATACATTGGTCCTTTGAGTCGATTGCAAAAAAAATTAGTCCCAAAAAAATATGATTTAATGATTATTCTTTCCGGACCAGAACCTCAGCGCGGCTTGCTGGAGGATTCCCTGAAAAAAGAAATCGCACGATACCGCGGGAATGTCGTGTTTATTGAAGGAAAGATTGAAACCGAACAAATAGTAACTCAAATCAATCCTGTTACCTATTATAATTACATGAATTCTTCCCAGTTAGAGCAGGCTTTTAACGAAAGTGAAATGGTGCTGTGCCGTTCCGGATACACCACAATTATGGATCTAGCCCAACTCCGTAAAAAGGCTTTTTTTATTCCAACTCCAGGCCAATACGAACAGGAATATTTAGCCAGAAAGCTAAAAAAAGAAGGGTTAGTTCCCTATGCAAATCAAGACGATTTCAAAATTGAAAATCTTAGTGAAGTAGCCTCCTACCGTGGTTTACAAACCTTGCATTGCAATATTGACTGGAAATCGCTTTTTGATATTTTCCAAAACACAAAAATAAGTACCCTTAACCCCTAAAAACCCATTCTCTCAAATGGTTTTTTTAAGATTAGTATTGAATGTTTTCCAAAAAAAGAAGCACTCCTGAATTACAGATTTGTACCTTTTGAATTAGCATGGCTATTGAATTCTTTGAATAATTCGAGTAAGTGCATCGTTGCTTTTATCAAATCATTAGTTTCTAAAAGTAACGCGAAATACAACTTGCTGTTTTTAGGACTGGTTTCTACCGTTCTAATTCTTTCAATTTGTTTTTTAATTAATTTAGATACTTGATCGTAAATCTCCATTTTGGTTTCTAAAAGAACATCAATTTTGTCAAACGAACCTTCTTGAAAAATAACAATAATATCTTCAAATAATTTTTCAAGCTTATTGTCTAAGCTTTTCAAATCCCTAATTTGATTGAATTTCAATTGTTTGTGATTGTTATTGATATGTGCATAGCTGTTTTGTGAGATGAATCCAAGGGACTGAATCATGTCTTGAAGATAACCCAAAATCATGACATAAAACATACTGCCCTCGGCCGAGGTTTCATCCAGATTCTTTATAAAATAGTATACATTACTCTTTAATTCATCGACTTCTTTTTCGAGTTTTTTGATGTCTTTTTTATTCTCCTTTAACTTCCCTAAATCCTGAAGGCTAAGATTTTCGATAACCTCTCTATAAATCGTGTTTGAACCGCTTATCACTCTGGAAATCTGAATGGTACACTCCCTAATAACTTCATTTATGGTAACAATATCTTCTCTTTTCAAGAGCAATAATTCTTGCTGGGCTTTTATGGTTTTAGTATGCTTTCTTGAACTTCGATACAAAAGAATTCCTAATCCAACCAGCAATCCGATGAAAGCATATACTTGACCTACTTTGAGGAAATACGCAAAGATAAAGGCCGAAACAAATGCGACAATTGCTGTTACAAACCATCCTCCAATCACATTAAAAACCCCTGCAATACGATACACTGCGCTTTCGCGGTCCCAAGCGCGATCTGCAAATGAAGTACCCATGGCCACCATAAAAGTAACATAGGTTGTAGAAAGTGGCAACTTTAAAGAAGTCCCTATCGATATCAAAATACTGGCTACCATCAAATTTACAGCCGCACGAACCATATCAAAAGCAGGTTCGTCTTTTCGTTTTTTTCCTTTGACTTCCGGTTTCTCAAATTGCTTATCAATTTTAATTTGGATTGATTTTGGTAAAAAATAATTAATTCCCAGTCCGATATAAACACCAAATCGCACAATATATCTGGATAACATATTGGGTGAAAAACGCTCTACGCCATCACCCTGTCTGGATAAATTAAGGCCGGTCTCGATGACAGTTTTGGCTTTTTTTGAAGTCCAAAGTGTTATAACCATAACCACTCCTGCAAAAACTAAAAAATAAAATGGCGCCACAATATTATCATTAGCCAAAGCTCCCATCATAAATTGATCTCCAGAAATTCCTGAACCATTGAAAATTTCATAGGAGTTATAGGCCGCAATAGGAACGCCGATAAAGTTAACCAAATCATTCCCGGCAAAAGCTAAAGCCAAAGCAAAAGTCCCCACTATGATGATTACTCGGAGAATATTTATTTTGAAGAAAGTCATCAACACTTGAGAAAGCAGTGTGAAAAAAACAAAATTTACTCCTATTATCAGTAATTGATTGCTTTTTATCCAGACATGAGTAGCTTGATCGATAAAAGAAACTCCTTTCAATCCTTTAATCAGGATAAAAAAAGTAATCGCAGTAATGGCTAATCCTCCAAAAACTGCACCTATATATTTGACTCTTTTTTCATATTGAAAAGTAAAAATTAGTCGAGAAACATATTGCACAAAACTTCCAAGAGTGAAAGAAAGAATGACAGACAGTAGGATACTAAAAACAATTTGTGATGCTTTTTCAGTGTTGATATAATCACTTAAAGTATCAAAACTATCATCCAAAACATAAATTTTATAGACTGCCAAACAGAGCGCTGCCCCTAAAAGTTCAAAAATAATGGATACTGTTGTCGAAGTTGGTAATCCTATTGAGTTAAAAACATCTAATAATATAATATCTGAGATCATTACGGCCAGGAAAATAATCATAACATCATTAAAACTAAACATGCCGGGAACAAAAATACCACTTCGGGCAATTTCCATCATACCACTGGAAAATAGCGCTCCTACTAAAATACCTAGACTGGCCACAATCATAATAGTACGAAACGACACTGCTTTAGAACCAATTGCCGAATTTAAGAAATTTACTGCGTCATTACTAACCCCGACAACTAGATCAATTATTGCCAAAATACCTAAAACCACAAGCATTACTATATATATTTGTTCCATATCTGTATTAAAGTGAAAGGTGAAATTTTGTTTGCTCTGATGGAATTAGTTGGCCTTCAAAACAACTGTCTCATTGTACGACAACCTCATGATGATTTATGCCTGAGTGTTGCTTTATAGTTCAAAAAAGAATCGTGATGGTACGGTTACACTTGGATGTCATCATAAATATACCACAACAAACTTCCGGTGTCTTTTGCAAATATGACCCTCGAAAGTAAGACTGCCGTTACTAAATTATTATTTTGACATCAACTTAATAACATCAATAACACAAGTGAATGATCCTAAAATAATTGTGCTTATTAGGTAAAGGATATTATTAATTCTATTTGACCTGAAGGAATTTAGATGGCCGTACTTATTCCCCTGACTTGGATTTTTCCAGGGTAAATGAAAACTCAGATCCAACATGATACGTGCTGTCTACATAAATTTTCTCGTCATGTGCTTCGATAATATGTTTTACTATGGACAATCCCAGCCCAGAGCCTCCCTCTGTTCTTGCTCCGCTTTTATCTACTCTATAAAAACGTTCAAAAAGTCTTGGGATATTTTTTTTCTCAATTCCTTCTCCGTTATCGGTGACACGAACGATGACTTTTTCTGCTGTCAAATCCTCAATACTTACTTCGGTAGAACCCTTTAATTTTCCGTATTTGATTGAGTTTACAATAAGGTTCATCACCACTTGTTGTATTTTTTCCTGATCTCCAATGACCATAACGGGTTTGTTGTATTTCATGTCAAACATCAACAAAATATCTTTTTTAGATGCTTTCATTTCGAGCAAATCAAATACATTCTGAACGAGTTTAACGATGTCAAACTCGACAATTTCCAGATGCAAATCCCCTATTTCGAGTTTGGTAATCATGTCCAGATCCTGCACAATGTAGATCAGTCTTTCGACTCCTTTTTCGGCGCGTTCCAGGTATTTTTTTCGGATTGTTTTGTCATTCATGGCTCCGTCAAGTAAGGTTGACAGATAGCCCTGAACCATAAAAAGAGGTGTTTTTAGTTCGTGAGAGACATTGCCTAGAAATTCTCTCCGGTATTCCTCCCGAACTTTTAAGGTTTCAATTTCCAGCTTTTTGTCAGTAGCAAACTTCTTGACTTCCCTTGTAAGAGTCGCCATGTCCGTTGTTATGGGCTGGTTTCTGAAGGTGCTAGATTCTAATAAAGAAACGTCATCGTATATTTTTTTTACCTTTTTATAAATAAAACGCTCCACCCGATATTGAATCACTATAAATGAAAAAGTAGCAATCGAAATGGCAAAAATCAGGCTAAACTGATAGGAAAAAGTAAAAAAAAGGTAAATCAGTAAACTTACCAATGCAGTAGAAAAAAGGGTAATATACAGGGCCGACTTTACGGCAAAACGATATGTTTTTTTAAAATTTATTGTCATTTATACTTCAAACTTATATCCCACTCCTTTTATTGTTTTGAACAACTCTTCGCCAATTTTTTCACGTAATTTTCTGATGTGAACATCTATGGTTCTACCACCAACAACTACTTCATTGCCCCACACTTTATCCAGAATTTCATCTCTTTTGAAAACTTTTCCCGGTTTTGAAGCCAATAAATAAAACAATTCAAATTCTTTTCTGGGTAAGGCAATTTCGATATTATCTTTTACAATTTTGTATTCCTCCCGATTGATTTCGATTCCACCAACATTAAGAGTTTCGCTATTTTGTTCTTTTTCTTTTAATCGGCGCAGTAAGGCTTTTACTTTACTGACTAATAATTTAGGCTTTATTGGTTTAGTGATGTAATCATCAGCTCCGGCATCAAAGCCCGCAACTTGAGAGTAATCTTCGCTTCTGGCGGTTAAAAAAGTTATGATTACATTACTGAGTTCCGGTATTTTTCTGATGTTCTCGCAAGCTTCCATGCCATCCATTTCCGGCATCATTACATCCATTATAATTAGGTCCGGCAATTCTTTTTTAGCGATTGCTATAGCCTCTTTCCCGTTTGTGGCAGTACTGATTTGATATCCCTCTTGAGCGAGATTATACCCTACAATTTCTAAGATATCCGGTTCATCGTCTACTAGTAGAATTTTAGTATTTTTTTTCTTCATAAAGCACCAAAAATTATTTTGAATTGTAAATGTAATCATAAATGAGCTATTGAAAAGCTGTTAACGGTAATTTAATATTGAAGCCTCTTTATGATGTAAAATAAAACATAATCATAACAAACCAATAACTTACATTTTACATTTCGGCTGTTACTTTGCAAAAAATTTAAACCAGATGAAATTCAAATTATTATTTTTAACGTTATTTATAACCGCTGTTTCTTTTTCACAGAACAAAGGAACTATAGCAGGTATCTTGACAGATAAGGATTCTAACAACCAATCATTACCATTTGCTAACGTTCTCATTAAAGGAACTAATATAGGAACAAATACTGATATTGATGGTAAATATGCCATAACAATACTTCCCGGAAAATATACTTTACAGTTTAGTTTTGTAGGATATGAATCTGTAGAAGTTCCTGTAACAGTAGTTGCTAATCAAACTGTAACATTAAACAAAACTTTAGGTTCCGGAAGCTACAAACTAGAAGATGTAGTGGTGCGATCTACTGTAAATAGAGAAAAGGAAACCGCTCTTTTATTAGATCAAAAACAAGCGGTCGTGATAAAACAAAGTATCGGTTCACAAGAAATGGCTCGTAAAGGGGTAAGCGATGTTGAGGAAGGATTAACGAAAATTACCGGAATTACAAAAGTAGACGGAAGAGGTTTATTTATTAGAGGTTTAGAAGACCGTTATAATAACTTGTTGATAAACGATCTACAATCCCCTTCTAATAGTCCTTTCAAAAAAATTATTCCTTTGGATTTATTTCCTACTGACGTTGTAGGAGTTTTAAATGTATACAAAACATTCAATCCTAATATTTCAGGAGATTTTGCTGGAGCGACTGTCAATATTGAAACACCTCAGCCGAAAAATATCACAAAATTGAATATTGGTTTTGGTTATACCACAAACAACAATCTTGAAGCATTTTTGCTGTCCAATGATGCAAATTCTACTAAAGGGTCTTTAGGAATGCTTGGGAATGACAGAGCACTTCCTAGTGCTTTTGGTTCTGTTCCTAACGGTGCAGAACTTTCTCCTTCAGAATATGAAAATGGTTTTGGTAAAAAATCATGGGACGTTAACAATACTAAAAGCCCCTTGAATTCAAGCATTGGATTTTTACATGCTCAAAAATTCAATCTTAAAAACGAAAGTAATATAAGTTACATTATGTCTTTCAATTTTGATAATAAATACTCTTACAGAGAAGGTGTAGACAGAACCTTCAACCTTGGACAGAGTAATTACGATAATAATTTATACAACAAGCAATATAGTTATCAGACTACTTTTTCTGGATTAGCTGGAATGAAATACAAAACAAACCGATTCAACTTAAACTTCAATACTTTTTTAATTAAAGCGACTGACAGTAAAATTCAAGATCAAATAGGATATGTTAATAGTGCTGCCAATATTACTGATAATCTAATACGAATGAACCAATATGAGGAATCTAAGTATTGGAATACACAATTATTTGGAGACTATAAGTTAACTGAAGATGGCAAACATTCCCTTAAAGCTGGAGGTTCTTATGTAAAGACTTCATTCCAACAGCCCGACCGAAAATTCATTACAGGACGAATAAATGACAATCAAATTGACATGATATACGGTGGTAATAATTTAAACCGTCAATATCTAGACGTAAAAGGAAACTTTTATTATTCGTCTCTCTTAGAATATAATTTAAAATTTGGAAATGAAGAAGAATCCAATAAATTATCAATAGGATATAATAGCTCCCTAAATGACATGCAGTCTACTTATCGCTTCTTTTCAGGGAAAAGCAGAACTAATACACAACCTTACACTGCAAATGTCAACACTGTTAGTGAGAATATTAATCAAGACATAAACAATGGAATTGTATATGTTAAAGAGGAATCCAATGGTGATTATAAAGTCAAATTAAATCAGTTCGTTAATGCGGGATACTTCAATTTGTTCATGAATATTGGAGAAAAATGGGATTTAAATGCTGGAATTAGAGCAGAAAGCTCTACTCGTGAAATAAAATATAGAGAGCAAGGCGATCCTTTTGGAAGCGCTTATCGCAAAAAAACTGATGATAAACTTGATATCTTACCATCAGTAAATGCAAAACGTATTTTGAATGAAAACAGCAACCTTAGACTTTCATTAGCAAAAACAATCACTAGACCTGTAGCTGTGGAGTTGTTGCCAATAAATTACATTAATGCTGACGGAACCTCTGAAAGTGGAAATAAAGATTTGAAGGATAGCGAAAACTACAATGTAGATTTTAAATACGAATTATTTCCTAATAACAAAGAAATGTTTGCAGTAGGAGTATTTGGAAAAATGATAAATAATCCAATTGAAAGAGTATTCAAACCTACTGCGAATAGTGGTGGTCAGATTACTACTTTTAAAAACTCCCAGCAAGCCGTTATTTATGGTGCCGAAATAGAAATGCTAATCCAATTGAGCAGAATAAACGAATCGCTTTCTAATTTCTCTCTAGGTTTCAACACATCATTAATGAGTACTGATGTTCAAATTGATCTTAAAAAACAAGGAAATGAATTAGAAAACAGTACCAACCGTAAATTACAAGGTGCTTCAAGCTGGTTAATTAATTCTGATTTAAAGTATGATTTCATTCTTAACAAAGATTGGAAAAACTCTATGACCTTAGTGTATAACGTTTATGGAGATAGAATCTTTGCTGTAGGTTCTTCAGGAATTGATCATATCTACGAGAAATCTTTTAGTAAATTAGATTTTGTCTGGACAAATTCTATTTCTAAAAGTATTGAACTTAAATTTGGAATAGACAATATACTAAATCCAAGCTATAAAAAAGAGTTAGGAAGGAAAAGCACTTTGAACATTACTGAAGACTCTCTAGTTTTAAGAGAATTCAAAAAGGGTGTTGGGTTCTCCTTTACTATAGGGTATACGTTTTAAAAACCAAAAAAAGAGCTGTAACGGCTCTTTTTTTGGTTTTTATAGTAACGTAAACTTTACATCAAATTGATTGTTATATAATACTTTAGTAACAATTACATAACTAAATTACAAAAACTCTAGAGTAATTTTGATTAAAATAATAAACAAAAAAACTTATAATTTTAAATTATTAAAAATGAAAAAATTAGTATTTAGTCTTGCATTACTTACCTTGGTTTTTACAAGTTGCACATCAAGTGATAATGAAACAGTAACAACTACACCAACTGCAACAGGCGATATCACAGGTGACGTTACAACATCAAAAACCTACACTAAAGGCACTTACAAATTGATTGGAGCCGTAAGAATTAAAAGTGGTGCAACACTAACTTTTGAAGCGGGCTCAGTAATTACTGCTGACGTTACGGATGGTTCTGATGTTCTATTAGTAGAAAATGGAGGGAAATTAAATATTTCAGGTACAGCTGCAGAGCCTGTTGTCTTTACTGAAAAATCAAAAACTGCAGGTTCTTGGGGTGGTATTATCATGTTTGGTGATGCTCCAATTGTATCAGGAAAAACAAGTGACGGAACTCCGATTACAACAGCAACTTCTGAGGATGGTACAAATATTGTTTACGGAGGTACAAATGCATCACATAATGGTGGTTCATTAAAATATGTACGAGTAGAATACGCTGGTAAAAAGATTCTTGATGGAAATTCTGAGATGAATGGATTTTCATTTTATTCAGTAGGTTCCGGAACAGTTTTAGAAAACCTTGTTGCTTATAAAGGAGCCGATGATGGTTTTGAATTTTATGGAGGAACAGTAAGTGCTAAAAATCTAATTTCATACGGTAATACAGATGATTCTTTTGACTGGCAAGATGGATGGCAAGGTCAAGCAAATACTAACTGGTATGCTTATCAAACTGGAGCTGGAAATTTCGGAATGGAAATCGAATCGAAAAGTGTAAATAATTCATTTGGTCCTAAAGTATCAAACATCACTTTAAGAAGAGCCGCTGGAACTGTAACTGAGTCTGGCAATCCTACAGAAATAGATGCAATCCAATTTAAAAAAGAGGGAAATGGAGAATATTCTAATGTCGTAATTTCAGGATATACAAATACTGTAACTTCTGGAACTACAACAACAAATGCCGTTGCCGTTAGAATTCAAGATGCCAATACGAACACAAATCAAGTTCTTTCAGGTAAAATAAAAATGTTGAATGTTAAAATTTCTGATAATACTCCATTATCTGGAGCTGGTGCAAGTACATTTACTGTAGCTTTCCCATCTGCAAACTACACAACAAGCACTTCAGCAACTGGAGCGGCATTAACTCCTGGAACATGGGCAATTGTTGATGGCGTTAATTTGTTAGGGAATTTGTAATTAACAATCCAATCGATTTATATCAAACATCCTGAAAATTCAGGATGTTTTTTTTTGGTATGCTTTTTGAAATATATTTTGTATATTTACTATTCAAATTAATCTAATGGCAAAAAACTACTTTTATACTATTACTTTATTGGTTTTTTTATTTTCCCTTGGCATTAGTGCTCAGGAAACTAAGCAACAATCAAAGACACAAGAAAACGTCTCAATTGAAGGATTAAGCTTGTACCCGAACCCTGTGAGTAATGGTAGAGTGTACATTTCTACAAAAAACGATTTTGATAAAGAAATTATCATCTTTGATGTTTTAGGAAAAAAAGTACTTCAAACCATATTGAGCTCAAAAGAACTAAATGTCTCTAATCTAACCTCTGGTGTTTACATCATCAAGATCAATGAAAAAGAAGCATCAGCGACCAGAAAATTAATCATCCGATAATTTCAAAAATACATCATAAAAGCTCCAATCCTGTTGGGGCTTTTTTGTATAATGCTTAAACCAAATCAACTCCCAGATTCAAGTTTATACCATTCCGTTATTGGTTTGCCTTTAAATTTTTGATTACTTTTGCAAAAAAAAATATTGATCACATCTTCCGATATATTTGCCATTTCCAGTCAAAAACAGTTTGAGAAAATTGCTTTGAAAGTGTTTCGTTTCCAATACGAAAACAACTTGGTCTATCAGGAATTTTGCGATTTTTTAAAAACAGATCCTCACAAAGTAAAATCGCTACAACAAATTCCATTTTTACCGATTCAGTTTTTTAAGAGTCATGAAGTGGTTTCGAATACCAATCCTATTCAGGAAACTTTTACCAGCAGCGGAACCACAAGCCCCGTAGCCCATAAAGGGGGAAATTTGGATAAAAAAGTAATTCCCATAACTAGCAAACATTTAGTTACGGACGTCACTCTGTATGAAGAAAGTTACCGCAAAGGGTTTTCCGAATTTTATGGCAATATTGAAGATTATGTTGTTTTGGCCTTGCTTCCTTCCTATCTGGAACGGGAAGGATCTTCCTTAATTTACATGGTCAAGGATTTAATTGAACTTTCCAATCATCCTGAGAGTGGTTTTTACCTGCACAATCACGACGAACTGATTGCCAAGCTTATCGCTTTAGATCTAGCGGGTCAAAATGTAATCCTGATTGGGGTTACTTTTGCTTTATTGGACTTAATTGAAACCTTCAACGAAAAAAGTTCTTTTTTAGATAAAAAAAAGAAGGTTCGTGATGACCTTGGGCAAACAACTGAACTTTCAGAAAAAAAACATTCGTTTCAACTGCAGCACACCATTATCATGGAAACAGGCGGCATGAAAGGAAAACGTAAAGAAATGATTCGAGAAGAACTACACGAACAATTGTGTAAAGGATTTGGCGTTTCAGCCATACATTCTGAATATGGAATGACCGAGTTGCTTTCGCAAGCGTATTCCTTAGGAAACGGCGTATTTGAATGCCCATCTTGGGTGCAAATCCTTGTTCGCGATACCGAAGATGCTTTGACCTACATTTCAGACGGAAAAACGGGCGGTATCAACGTGATTGATTTAGCTAACATCAATTCCTGTTCCTTTATTGCTACGCAGGATTTGGGCAAAAAAAATCCCAACAACTCTTTTGAAGTATTGGGACGTTTTGATAATTCTGATATTCGAGGTTGTAATTTGATGGTCTTGTAAAAAGGTTAATCGTTAATTTATTTCATCGGTTAACCAAATTAACGAGCAAAATTATTCATAAATATCTTTTCTGTGACCTAAGTCGATAACATCAATTAGCAAAATATCATCGAAAATTTCATAAATAATTCTGTAATCTCCAACACGAATTCTATATCCTTTTCTTCCTTTCAATTTTCTATACCCTTGCGGCCGTGGATTTTCAGCTAAATCATAGATTTGCTTTTTGATTGCTGAATAGTGAGGCTCATTAATTTTGATTAAAGCTTTCAAAACTTTATTTCTAAATTCGATAGTATAAGCCATTACTTCGCTAATTTGCGCTTTTCTTCAATAATTTTAAAAGCTTCGTCTATAGAAATTCGATAACCGTCATCCTCTTTTTTGGCTTCATCATAAAGACGTACATCTTCTAAATCTTCCAATTTTTCAATCAATTTATTATATTTCTTGATAGGCAATACAACTGCGGTTCTATTTCCTTTTTCGTCAGTTAAAAATTGAGTTTCCATAGCTTTTCGTTATTTCAAGTAAAGTTATACAATTATTTAACCCGAAGCACAAAATAATTTTTCTTACCGCTTTGCAATAATACAAATTGATTGTTGATTAAATCTTTGTTCGAAAGCGAGAATTCTTCGGTTACTTTTTCTTTATTTACTGAAATAGAATTAGCTGTCAAAGCGCGTCTTGCTTCGCCATTCGATTTTAGAAATCCTGTTTTTTCGTTTAGAACATCAACAATATTGATTCCTGATTCAATCTCGGCTCTGCTGATTTCTGCTTGAGGAACACCATCAAAAACATCTAAGAAAGTAGCTTCGTCCAATTGCTTCAAATCATCTGAAGTAGAATTTCCGAACAAAATATTCGATGCTTTTATGGCGTTTTCTAAGTCTTCTGCTGAATGTACCAATACCGTAGTTTCTTCGGCCAAACGTTTTTGTAACAAACGTAAATGCGGTGCTTCTTTATGTTTTTCAGTTAAAACCTCAATTTCATCTTTGGATAAAAAAGTAAAAATCTTAATGTATTTCTCCGCATCAACATCCGAAGTGTTCAACCAATATTGGTAAAATTTATAAGGAGAAGTTCTAACGGCATCCAACCAAATATTTCCTCCTTCAGATTTTCCAAACTTGGTTCCATCCGCTTTTGTAATCAACGGACAAGTCAATGCATACGCTTTTCCACTCGCTATTCTACGCACTAATTCAGTTCCCGTGGTGATATTTCCCCATTGGTCACTTCCACCCATTTGCAACGTACAATTCTTTTCTCTGTACAAATGCAAAAAGTCATACCCTTGAACCAATTGGTACGTAAACTCAGTAAATGACATTCCTTCGGCAGCTTCAGAAGACAAACGTTTCTTCACAGAATCTTTGGACATCATATAATTTACCGTAATGTGCTTTCCAATATCCCGAATGAAATCGAGAAAAGAAAAATTCTTCATCCAATCGTAATTATTCACTAATTCCGCCGCATTTGGCGCATCGGAAGTAAAATCCAGAAAACGAGCCAATTGTCCTTTTATCGCTTCTTGATTGTGACGCAAGGTCGCTTCGTCCAATAAATTTCTTTCATTTGATTTTCCGGACGGATCACCAATCATTCCTGTTGCACCACCCACTAACGCTAATGGTTTATGTCCCGATAGTTGAAAATGTTTCAACAACATCACACCCACCAAATGTCCTATATGCAATGAATCGGCAGTTGGGTCAATTCCCACATACGCCACACGCATTTGTTCCATCAAATGTTCTTCTGTGCCGGGCATAACATCGTGGAGCATTCCTCTCCAAGTTACTTCTTCAATAAAATTCTTCATCTTTTTAATCAATTTCCACAAAGATAAAATTTATTGTGGATTCGGTTATTTGTTTAATAGGTTATTCGAAAAAAATTATTCGTATTTTCGTAGCATGATTTTAGTCACAGGAGGAACGGGTTTAGTAGGCGCACATTTATTGCTTCATTTAATTGATAATGGTAAAAAAGTACGTGCTATTTATCGAAGTGCCGTCTCGATGGAGAAAACGAAATCCCTATTTGTCATCTACAAAAAGGAATCGTTATTCGAGCAAATCGAATGGATTCTCGCAGATATTACCGAAATCCCTTCGTTAGAAATCGCCTTCCAGAATATTGATTCCGTCTACCATTGTGCCGCTTTGATTTCTTTTGATCCAAAAGATGAAGATGCTTTGCGAAAAACAAACATTGAAGGCACCGCAAATATTGTGAATTTTTGTATCGCTTATAAAATAAAAAAACTGTGTTTTGTAAGTTCCATTGCCACTTTGGGTGATTTGCTGCCTCATGAAAAATTCATCACCGAAGAAACCGAATGGAATCCGGAAAAGTACCATACTGATTATGCTATTTCTAAATATGGTGCCGAAATGGAAATCTGGCGCGGACAACAAGAAGGTTTAGATGTGATAATTGTAAATCCAGGCATCATTCTCGGGCCTGTCCCGAAGTTTCGGGATTGGGAGCAAGGAAGCGGACAACTTTTTACGAAAGTAAAAAAGGGACTGCAATTTTACACGCTAGGTTCAACCGGATTTGTTGCAGTTACTGATGTGGTCCGAATTGCGCATCAATTGATGCAAAGCGAAATCAAGAATGAACGCTTTACCTTGATTGCAGAAAACAGTGTTTACCGGGACATCCTGAATATTATGGCGGATGCATTGGGCGTGAAACGACCTGAAACTCATACAAAACCCTTTTTCATGGAAATTCTCTGGAGATTGGATTGGTGCGTTTCTACTATTTTTCAACAAAAGAGAAAATTATCGCACGCTACCGCAAAAGCTTCCTACTCGAAAAACAGGTATTCCAATGAAAAGATTAAAAACAGATTAAAAACAGATTTTACAAATATCACCGACTACATAAAAGACATTTCAGCGCTTTAAAAGGGCGCTTCATTCTGTTTTAATCGCGAAGTATCCTTAACAATTACAGGCGTTTTTTTCTTTTTCAAAAGAAGGGATTTCTTTTTCTTTTTATCTATGGTAAGTAAAGAATCAACTTGTTTTTTGTTATCCTCCAATCGTTGGGTCATTTGCTCAAACATCACTTTGTAACCCTCATAATCGGACGCATAATAAATATTACTTTTGGCAAACTGCAGGCTGTCAATTTTATATTTTTTATAAATATATTGTGTAGGATTTATTTTGAACGTGTCCAGGGAGGCTGGATTTTGGTATTTTATCGCTTCTAAAACAGACAAATCATACATCACATTTATCATAACGTCTTTATCAATAAGCCGTTCCGGTTTTTTGACTACTTCCTCTTTACAACCTAATAAGAGAGTCCCGATCGCTAAAAATGCTATAATTTTTTTCATTTATCAAAAATTTATCTTTCAAACAACAACCGTTTGCCCACACGAATGTCTTTTACCTTAAATGCGTTATATACTAATTGTCCATTTACAAAAGTATGGGTAATTCTGGACTTAAAAGTAAAACCTTCAAATGGTGACCACCCACATTTAGCCATAATATTTTCTTTCTTAACACTCCACGGCAAACCTGAATTTACGATCACTAAATCCGCATAATAGCCTTCTTTAATGAAACCACGTTTTTCTATTTTGAAAATCTTTGCCGGATTATGACACATTTTTTCCACAATTTTCTCCACGCTAATTTTACCTTGATGAAAGGCTTCAAACATAGCCACAACAGCGTGTTGAACCAGAGGCCCACCGGAAGGCGCATTCAAATACGATTGTTTTTTTTCTTTTAATGTGTGTGGCGCATGATCTGTGGCAATCACATCGATTCTATCATCCAGCAAGGCTTCCCAAAGCACTTTCCGGTCATTCGCAGTTTTTACCGCGGGATTCCACTTGATCAGATTGCCTTTGGTTGCATAATCATCATTGGTAAACCACAAATGATGGATACAAACCTCAGCTGTGATTTTCTTGTCTTCCAATGGAATTTTATTGGTAAACAAATCCATTTCTTTAGCAGTTGAAAGGTGAAAAACATGCAAACGCGCTCCTGTTTTCTTTGCCAGCGCAACCGCTTTGGAAGACGAAATATAACACGCTTCCTCACTGCGGATCAGGTGATGTGCGGTAATGGGAACATCTTCTCCATACTCTGCTTTGTATTTTGCTAAATTATTTTGGATAGTCGTTTCATCCTCGCAATGTACCGCGATAAGCAGTGGTGTACTGGAAAATATTTTTTCTAATGTGGCTTCATTATCCACCAGCATATTTCCCGTTGAGGATCCTAAAAATATTTTGATTCCGGCAACATTCTTTGGATTTGTTTTTAGAACCTCTTCTAAATTATCATTGGTTGCACCCATCATAAACGAATAATTCGCATACGATTTTTGGGCAGCCAACTCGTATTTTTGTTCTAATATTTCTTGGGTAACCGCATTCGGAACCGTGTTCGGCTGTTCAATAAAGGACGTAATTCCCCCCGCAATTGCGGCTTTAGATTCGGATTCGATGTCGCCTTTGTGCGTGAGTCCTGGCTCTCTAAAATGCACCTGATCATCAATGGCTCCGGGAATTAAATAATTTCCCTCGGCATCAATGATTTTACATTCAGAGGATTTAGCGCTGATGCTTTCTGCAATTTCAACAATAAGGTCATTCTCAATTAACAAATCACCTTCAAAAATGACTCCTTCATTTACTATTTTGGCATTCTTTATTAAAACCCTGTTCATCGTATTTTTTTCTTATAATGTATTGAAAAGTCTTTTTAATCTAAGCGAAATAACTCCAAAAACGGCTTCAATAATTATTGAATTACTCATTTTGGATTGCCCCTTGGTTCTATCAGTGAAAATAATTGGAACCTCTACGATTTGAAAATTCTTACAATATGTTCTATATTTCATTTCAATTTGAAAGGCATACCCAACGAATTTAATGGAATTTAAATGGATTTCTTCTAAAACTTTTCTTTTGTAACAGACAAACCCAGCGGTAGCATCATGAATTTTCATTCCGGTAATCATGCGCACATAAACAGAGGCAAAATATGACATTAGCACCCGGCTTAAAGGCCAGTTCACTACATTGACACCGGTTACATATCTAGATCCAATTGCTAAATCAGCATCCCCAAAATGACAGGCACTGTACAATTTTTCTAAATCATTGGGATTATGAGAAAAATCGGCATCCATTTCAAAAATATATTCATATCGGCGCTCCAATGCCCATCTGAATCCATGTACATAAGCCGTTCCCAAACCTGATTTCTTTTTTCTTTTCTCTAAAAACAACCTGCCTGCAAATTCTCTCTGAAGCAAAACAACCTTATCAGCAGTGTGATCTGGTGAATTATCATCAATAATAAGCACATGAAAGGGTTTGTGTTGAGAAAGCACCGATCGGATAATGCTTTCTATATTTTCAATTTCGTTATAGGTAGGAATTATAACAATACAATCATTCATATTTAGGCTAATTTCACCGCAAAAGTAAACTTTTTATGCCACTTGATCCTTAATAAAATTATAATAAAAAGAATGGCATAAAAATTAGTAATTTTGCACTGTTATGATAGAAACCATACTTCATCCAAGAATAACAGAGAACAAAGACTGGGCGACCGTACTTTTTGTGCTGTCATTTGCTATTATTGCTATTACTAGATCCATTTTCGAAAATCGTTTTGGTGATTTTGCGAACCTTATTTTCTCCAATAAATACACCAAAGTATACCGTGACAGCAGTCATCTCAAAAGCGGATTCACTGTTGCTTTATTTTTGGTTCAAATCATCTCCCTTGCGTTCTTCATCCAAATTGCATTGAGCTATTTTGGCCCTGTTTCAAAAACGGACTGGTTGCTTTATATTCAAATATTTACGTTCTTGATCTTCTTCGTTTTAGCAAAGTATTTAATCGAAAAAATAATTGCAACCTCATTCAATATTGAAGAATTTATGGAGCAGTTCAACCTTCAAAAGGTAACTTACAGGACCTATATTGGATTAATCATACTGCCATTCAATATTATTTTGTTTTATAACGACACAATCTCAATAAATATTCCATTATTAATTATAGGCATTATATTGACAATCAATGTTATAACTTATTTTATTTCAATAAAAAATTATCAAAATTTAATAATCGGTAAGTTGTTTTATTTTATTTTATATCTTTGCGCTCTCGAAATAGCTCCCTATTATTTCATGTATTATTGGTTCACAAAAGGGAGTGCTTAGAAAACGTTAAAATATGAAAGTGAAAACAATTTTGGTATCACAACCAGAGCCTAAAGTGGAAAATTCCCCATACTTTGAACTTCAACAAAAGCATAAAGTAAAAATTGATTTCAGGCCTTTTATTCATGTAGAAGGAGTTAATGCAAAAGAGATCCGCCTTCAAAAAATTGATCTTAATCATTACACCGCAATTATTTTAACCAGTAGAAATGCAGTAGACCACTTTTTCAGAGTGGCCGAAGAAATGCGATTTAAAGTACCCGAGGGATTAAAATATTTCTGCCAATCAGAAGCAGTCGCTTTTTACCTGCAAAAATATGTGGTATATCGAAAACGGAAAATTTACGTTGGACCAAAAGACTTTGCCGATTTATCCCCACTGATTAAAAAATACAAAGACGAAAAATTCTTATTACCTGCTTCAGATCAACTCAATGCGGATGCTCCAATAACGCTGGACGCCTTAAAAGTAGACTGGACTCCCGCTATTTTTTACAAAACAGTGATGAGCGATTTGTCTGATTTAGCCGATGTATATTATGATGTTTTGGCCTTCTTTAGTCCAACCGGAATAAAATCATTGTTCATGAATTTTCCGGAATTTGAACAAAACAATACTCGAATTGCTGTTTTTGGCAGTACCACCCAAAAAGAAGCTTTGGATCATGGCTTAAGAATCGATATTCTTGCGCCAACCCCGGAAACTCCCTCGATGACAATGGCTTTAGAGAAATATGTTATGGAAGCCAACAAAGGAAAATAAAAAATTACTTTTCGAAATAAAATCAAAAAAGTCATTCGCAATCCGAATGGCTTTTTTGATAATACAAAATCTAAAATTCCGTTGTGGTTCTTTATCGTGTATTACTGATACATATAAATTAGTACTACTGTCAGTTCGAGCACAATCGAAAATCATTTTAGCATCCAGACTGCGCTCAATATCACATAAAACTCAACAAATACTAAATTTAATCGTTTTTTTTTTAAATTTGATTTTCAATTCAAACTAAATTTAATAGTTTAGTTTAAAACAACAACCTATGAAAATCAATTCACTAGTAGTAGAAATTGACGGTATCGATAAAGAAATCTTGCGCGACTTGATGGAAGATGCCCGAAAGCCAATTCTTCAAATCGCCAATAAAATTGGAATTTCCGGAGCTGCGATTCATCAACGTTTGCGAAAACTGGAACAATCCGGCGTTATTTCGGGATCAAAATTTACGGTAAACAATAAAATTTTGGGCTATAACACGATGGCTTTTGTTGGAATTTATCTGGACAAGGCGGCTAGAAATCCAGAGGCGGTACGTGATCTAAAAAAAATTCCTGAAGTACTAGAATGCCATTATACGACAGGAAACTGGTCTATTCTTATTAAAATAATTTGTCGAGATAACGAACATTTAATGCAATTACTCAATACCAAAATCCAAGCGATAGAAGGCGTTTCCAGAACAGAAACTTTTATTTCTTTGGACCAACAAATTGAAAGACAAATTCAATTGTAGCACCACTTTTATCCCTTTGTGACTCCATGAACTTTGTTATTTCTGCGTAGGATAAATCACATACTCTGAATAACTTGATGAGATTTCTTCTCCGTCGAGATGAATTAGAGGCAAAAAAATCCGTCTTGTTCTTACACAAGACGGATTTGTATTTTTTTAGCAAACATCTAATTCCTTCTTCCTCCCATATAAATCGAAACATAATACAAGAGTGTAGCGATGGATCCTAAAGCAGCCACAACATACGTTCTAGCAGCCCATTTAAGCGAATCTTTGGCTCCCGCTTGTTCTTGTTGTGTCAGCATCCTTTTATTTTCTAACCAAGCCAACGCCCGATTACTCGCATCATATTCGACCGGCAAAGTAACTATAGAAAATAAAGTAGTTGCTGCAAAAATGATAATTCCCACCAGTAGTAATTGCGGAAAAGTCTTCATCATCAAGATTCCTCCTAGCAAGATCCACTGCATATACGTAGAGGCTACATTTACCACCGGCACTAATTTAGATCGCATTGTCAGCCACTGATACCCTACAGCGTGTTGCACCGCATGTCCACATTCGTGAGCCGCAACAGCTGCCGCAGCCGCATTTCTTTGGTTGTAAACGGCCTCGCTTAAATTCACAGTTTTGTCAGATGGATTATAATGATCCGTCAAACGCCCCGGTGTAGAGATTACTCGTACATCCCGAATCCCATTATCGGCAAGCATTTTCTCGGCGATTTCAGCACCGGACAATCCGTTTTGCAATTGCAATTTAGAATAATGTTCAAATTTGCTTTTTAGTCTTGAACTAACTAACCAGCTGAAAAGCATGATTGCTCCGGCAAGAATCAAATAACCCATTCCCATATTTTTGTTTTTTAATTGTATTGTTTAAAATAAAACATCAAATTTTGAACCATTTTTTTATTGCGTCAATTTGGCATTCCTAAAAATGGAACGCAGATTACGCGGATGAAAAGGATATGCGCAGATTTATACGGATTAGTATGTTTGTTAAAAATTTACCCCACTAAATTAATAATTTTTCCCGGAACAATTATTACCTTGTTTGGCGTTCTTCCTTCTAATTGTTTGATAGTTCTTTCATCTTTCATTACAATTTTCTCGATTTGCTCCTTGGTTAAATCCAAAGGCAAAACCATCGTGAAACGCATTTTTCCATTGAAAGAAACCGGATATTCCTTTTCACTTTCTACTAAATATTTAGCTTCAAAAACAGGAAAAGCAACTGTTGCAATCGAACCTTTATTTCCTAGCAACGACCATAATTCTTCGGCGATGTGTGGTGCATACGGCGAAATCACAATCGCTAAAGGCTCCAAGATTGCACGAGAATGACAATTCTGCGTTGACAATTCATTCACACAAATCATAAATTGTGAAACCGATGTATTAAAAGAGAACCCTTCAATATCTTCTGCCACTTTTTTGATAGTTTTGTGCAATGATTTTAGATTCTCCCCCAACCCCTCCGAAGAAGGGGAGTCAGAAACGTAGAAAGAGTCATCTGGTCCAGTATGATACAAACGCCATAATTTTTTCAAGAAACCAAAAACTCCTGATATTCCTGCTGTATTCCAAGGTTTTGCTTGTTCCAATGGTCCTAAGAACATTTCATACAAACGCAATGTATCAGCTCCATATTCGTTACAAATATCGTCTGGCGTTACTACATTGTATTTGGATTTCGACATTTTTTCGATTTCGCGACCTACAATGTATTTTCCGTTTTCATCTAAAATAAATTCCGCATCTGCATAATCTTCTCTCCAAGCTTTGAATCTTTCAATATCTAATTCATCAGAAGAATTAACCAATGAAACATCAGCGTGAATTTGATTTAAATCTATTTCTCCATCACGAAGCATAACATTATCTAAACCAAATAATTTATTCAAAACACTTTGAAGTTCCTTTTTCAAAGTGTTTTTATCAATATTTTTAGAAACGAATATATTAGGTAATTGACTTTCGTCAAATACATCTGGATTACCAATAACGCCCCACATCACTCTATACACAAACGCACTCATTCCCAAAATCATCCCTTGATTGATCAATTTTTTGAACGGTTCTTCAGTTGGTGCAAAACCTTTATCTTTTAGGAATTTGTTCCAAAAACGAGAATACAATAAATGTCCGGTGGCATGTTCGCTTCCGCCAATATATAAATCTACGCTTTCCCAATATGCCAATGCGTCTTTACTTGCAAATTCGCTTTCGTTCTGCGCATCCATATAACGCATCCAATACCATGAACTTCCCGCCCAACCTGGCATCGTGTTCAATTCTAATGGGAATATAGTTTCCTCCCCCAACCCCTCCGAAGGAGGGGAGAGAAGCTCATTCGAAACCACTTTATTATTTACACTGTCCCAAGCCCAAACCAAAGCGTTACCTAAAGGCGGTTGCCCGTCTTCGGTTGGTAAGTATTTCTCTACTTCCGGCAAGATGATTGGTAAATGTTTTGCTGCAATCATTTGCGGCAAGCCATTCACATAATATACCGGAAACGGCTCTCCCCAATAGCGCTGGCGCGAGAAAACAGCATCACGCAAACGGTAATTGATTTTTCCTTTTCCTTGGTTTAGTTTTTCTAATTCTTCTATCGCTTTTTTAGTTGCTTCTTTGTATGTCAGTCCGTTTAGGAAATCAGAATTGGCGATAATTACATTGTCTTTCGAACCGTATGCAACCTCAGAAATATCGACATTCGCGAAAATGTTTATGATTTCCTGCATTCCGTTTTGACCTTTGAAGAAATTCGCAAAAGCATAATCTCTTTCGTCGCCACAAGGAACCGCCATAACCGCACCTGTCCCGTAACCTGCCAAAACATAATCCCCAATCCAAACCGGAATTGGTTCTTTCGTGAACGGATGTTCGGCATACGCTCCAGTGAAAACGCCCGAAATGGTTTTGACATCAGCCATACGTTCTCTTTCAGAACGTTTTGACGTTTTTTCGATATATGCATTGACTGCCGCTTTTTGTTCCTCAGTTGTTATTTCTTGAACCAAAGGATGCTCTGGAGCCAAAGTCATGAATGTAACTCCAAAAATGGTGTCGGGCCGAGTGGTGAAAATCCCCACCCCAACCCTCCCCGAAGGGGAGGGAGCCGAAGCTGAATTCGTAATATCTTCTCGTTTTCTATTATTTAATTCAGTTTGAATTTTAGACAAAACTGCTTCAATATCTTTTTTTACCTCATCATTTGAAAATCGAATAACTTTGAATCTGTGTTTTTGTTCTAATTCAAAAGTCCTTTCTTCATCAAGTTCTATTTGTTCAGGAGTATTATGATATTCTCCATCAACTTCAACAACCAATCTACTTTCCAAACAAACAAAATCAGCAATGTAATTACCAATTAAATGTTGTCTTCTAAACTTACTGTCTAATTTTTTATTCCGAACAGCATCCCACAATAACGCTTCAGCAAATGTTGGTTCTTTTCGCATTTCCTTGGCACTAACCAATAAATGTTTAGCATTCTGAGAATCCCCTGTCATGTACCCAGGCTCGGCTCCCCCTCTTTTGGAAGGGGCTGGGGGGAGGAGATTAAAGGTTACCATCGCCCCAACACTTTTCCCAATCCAGTTTCTCTGACTTTCCTTAATGCTTTCGCTCCAGTCAATATCGTTTAAGCCTTGTAACAAACGTTCTGCATAAGCCGAAATTCGCATGCTCCATTGTGTCATTTTCTTGCGCACCACTGTAAAACCGCCACGCTCTGAAACACCATTTACGATTTCGTCATTTGCTAAAACCGTTCCCAATCCCGGACACCAGTTTACTTCAGTCTCGGCCAAATAGGTCAATCTGTATTGCAATAAAATTCGCTCCTGTTGCTCTTTTGCGAAAGCGTTCCATTCATTTGCTAAAAAAACTTCACTATTTTCATCGCAAACCGCATTGACTTTTGCATTTCCTTCTTTTTGGAAAATCGAAACCAAAGTCGAAATATCTTCGGCTTTGTCGCTGTTTTTATTGTACCATGAATTGAATAATTGAATGAAAATCCATTGTGTGTGTTTGTAATAATCGGGATTTGAAGTACGCACTTCTCGACTCCAATCGAAAGAGAATCCAATTTTGTCCAATTGCTTTCTGTATCCTGCAATTTTATTTCCTTCTTTATCCGTTCCGCCGTCAATATTTACCGAAGTAGTATCCTCAGGACGCTGACCAGTCTGTATGGCATATTGCTCAGCAGGCAAACCAAAACTGTCATAGCCCATAGGGTGCAACACATTAAAACCTTGGTGTCTTTTGTATCTAGAATACACATCTGAGGCAATGTATCCCAGCGGATGCCCAACATGCAATCCCGCTCCAGATGGATACGGAAACATATCCAGTACGTAATATTTAGGTTTTTCTGAGTTGTTTTCGGCTTTAAATGTTTGGTTTTCTAACCAATATTGCTGCCATTTGGTCTCTATTTCGTTCGGATTGTATTTCATTCCTCTTTTTTATTGTTTTTTAATGGAGTCATGCTGTCGCGCACTCAAGTCATTCCTCTTTTTTATTGTTTTTTCAGTCATTCCTCTTTTTTATTGTTTTTTAATGGAGTCATGCTGTCGCGCACTCAAGTCATTCCTCTTTTTTATTGTTTTTTAATGGAGTCATGCTGTCGCGCACTCAAGTCATTCCTCTTTTTTATTGTTTTTTAATGGAGTCATGCTGTCGCGCACTCAAGTCCTTTTTATAAGGTTCTGAACAAATGAGCAACTGAGGTTCTACCTTTTATTACGATGACTATTTTTAGGTGGCAAATTTACGTTTATTGTACGAAAGTTGAAACTTTGAGCGTTATTAACTTTAAATAAAGAAATTCTTTGTTATTTTTACCCAATAATTTCAGTAAACTATGAGTTCTTCCTTTGATAATTTCCAAAAACGTCGTTTAATTTCCTCTTATTTCTCAGTAGTGCTAAGTGTATTCTTGGTCTTGTTTCTACTTGGAATATTGGGTCTTTTCATTATAAATTCTAAAAAATTAGCGAACGATTTCAAAGAAAATATTGCCATGACCGTTTTTTTCAAAAACGAAGCCAATGACACGATATTAAAAGCTTTTGGAACTGAATTAAAAGCAAGTCACTTTGTAAAATCATACGATTATGTAACCAAAGAAGCTGCAGCAAAACAACATACCGATATTATTGGGGAGGATTTCCTGGTATTTCTGGGAGAAAACCCGTTGCAAAACTCGTATGACATTCACCTGAAAGGAGATTATGTAGTAAAGGACAGCATAACAAAAATTGAAGCTAGCTTACGCAAAAACGCTATGATTTCCGATATTGTGTATGACAAACAATTAGTAAATCTGGTGAACGACAACATCAAAAAAGTAAGCATGTGGATTTTGATAATCAGCGGTTTTTTATCTTTTATTGCCGTATTACTGATCAATAGTTCGTTGCGTTTGTCCATACATTCTAACAGATTCATCATTAAGACCATGCAAATGGTAGGTGCTACCAAATCATTTATCAGAAAACCTTTTGTAATGCGAAGTATAAAACTGGGCATGATTGGAGCTTTTTTAGCCATAATAGCCTTGACTGGTGTACTGATTTATATAGAAACCAGTTTTCCAAATCTTGGCATATTAGAAGACAAAGCATTAATTGGACTTGTTTTATTGAGTGTTCTAGGAATTGGTATTTTAATTACCTGGTTAAGCACGCATTTTGCAACACAACGGTTCTTGAATTTAAGAACAGACGATTTATATTAATTTTTACTCGTTTATTTGGCTATTTGTTTACTCAAATTCTCACCATTCAGCGTTTAAATCAATCTCATAAAATGGAAAACAACAACCACAAACCAGAATTTCTTTTTGACAAAATAAATTATAAAATTCTCTTAATCGGGATTGGTGTAATTGCCTTGGGATTTATTCTAATGGCCGGCGGAGGAAGTGATGATCCAAATGTATTTAGCGAAGACATCTTCAATTTTAGAAGAATTCGACTTGCGCCAACAACTGTTTTAATTGGTTTTGGCATTACTGTATATGCCATTCTTAAAAACCCAAAAAAATAACAAACAGTGACGCATTACAAGTTACAATACTGATTAACAGACTACTAAAAACAGAACACTGATCACGCTATAATGAATACATTACAAGCTTTTTTAATTGCCATAATCGAAGGATTAACAGAATATTTGCCCGTTTCATCCACAGCACACATGGTTTTCCTAAGTTCCTATTTTGGAATTCAAGAAGATGATTTTGTGAAGCTTTTTCAGGTTTCTATTCAGTTTGGAGCTATTTTAGCTGTCGTGGTATTGTACTGGAAAAAATTCTTCGATTTCTCCAAATTCAATTTTTACATTAAACTCATTTGTGCCGTAATTCCTGCTTTGGTTTTAGGAAAATTATTTGACGATAAAATTGAAGCTATTTTGGGTGATCCTATCCCTATAGCGGTGGTGTTAATTATAGGAGGTGTAATTCTGCTTTTTATTGACAGTCGTTTTCAAAGCCCCACTATCATTCAAGAAGAAGATATTACTGTAAAAAAAGCTGTAATTATTGGTTTCTGGCAATGTTTAGCCATGATGCCGGGGACAAGTCGTTCCGCTGCCTCGATAATTGGGGGAATGCAACAAGGATTAACGCGGCATGCTGCGGCAGAATTCTCTTTCTTTTTGGCCGTGCCAACAATGATGGCGGTAACATGCTATTCTGTGTTCTTGAAAACCTACGAAACTTCACAAATGAAAGGCTACGAATTGATTTTAAAGTCTAACGAAAACATCCAATTATTCCTGATTGGTAATGTCGTGGCTTTTATCGTTGCCATTATAGCAATTAAATTTTTTATTGAAATTATCAAAAAATATGGTTTCAAACCATGGGGCTGGTACCGAATAATTGTAGGTATCTTTTTATTGATCTACTTTTCATACTTTAAATAATTTCCTTTGAAGACAGCCGAAGATTACCAAAACGGACAAATTTTACTGATTGACAAACCTTTGAACTGGACTTCTTTTCAGGCGGTGAATAAATTGAAATGGGCATTAATCACTAAACTGAATCTGCCAAAAAAATTCAAGATAGGTCACGCTGGAACGTTAGACCCTTTGGCAACCGGATTACTGTTAGTTTGTACCGGAAAATTCACCAAAAGAATCACTGAACTTCAGGGTCAAGCCAAAGAATATACCGGAACTTTTTACATTGGAGCGACTACGCCTTCGTATGATTTAGAAACGGAGATCGATCAAACTTTCTCGACAGATCATATTGATGATGCTTTAATCCATGATACCATAAAACAGTTTCTAGGCGAAATAGATCAAAAACCCCCTATTTATTCGGCTATAAAAAAAGATGGCGTGCGCTTGTATGAACATGCCAGAGCAGGAGAAACTGTTGAAATTGCCACCAGAAAAACAACGATTCACGAATTTGAAATTACCAGAATTGCACTTCCTGAAATAGACTTTAGAGTAGTTTGCAGCAAAGGAACTTACATTCGTTCCTTGGCATTTGATTTTGGAAAAGCCATGGGTTCTGGTTCGCACTTAACGGCTTTACGCCGAACCAAAATTGGCGATTATGATGTAAAGAATGGTGTAGCTGTTACTGTTTTTGAAAATAATTTAGACTCCAATAATTAGTGTTTTGAGACTTTCAACCCTAACAACATTCTTAGTTGCTTTTTTAAAACGAGAATAATTTCCAAATTAATTCATCCCTAATTATATCTTTTTTTAATTACTTCGTTCAGCCACGTTTTATGAGAACTTGTTGTGCAGCGTACAACCTGATACAGCTGGGCATGCCCAAAAAAAATCCCTCTTAAAACTTCAAAAGGGATTGGTTTATTTTATGTTTTGGAGAAAATTATTCCATTTCTTCCGCGTCTTTGTCTTCTTTCTCCACCGCGTCTTTATAATCCGGATATAAAAACTTATTGTACGGAAAACGGGTAATGTGAATGTGACGTACGGCTTCATAAACACGTTCTCTGAATTCCTCAAAATTTTCCTTGTTAGTAGCCGAAATAAATAACGCATTTTGCTCGCCTACTCTGCTCATCCAAGTCGATTTCCATTCTTCCAGCGTATAATGTCTTGGCGTTTTTTCGGTCATTAAATCATCTTCGTCAATAGTCAAATGCTGGTAAGCATCAATTTTATTGAAAACCATAATTACCGGTTTGTCATTTGCCTTAATATCCAATAAAGTTTGGTTTACGGATGCAATATGATCTTCAAATTCAGGATGCGAAATATCAACTACGTGCAATAACAAATCCGCTTCGCGAACCTCATCCAGCGTACTTTTGAAAGAATCAACCAGTTGTGTTGGCAATTTCCTGATAAATCCTACCGTATCCGAAAGCAAGAAAGGAAGGTTTTTAATAACTACTTTTCGGACGGTGGTGTCCAGCGTAGCAAAAAGTTTATTCTCTACAAAAACATCACTTTTACCAACGGCATTCATCAAGGTTGATTTCCCCACATTAGTATATCCCACCAAAGCCACACGAACCATAGCGCCACGATTGCCGCGCTGCACACCCATTTGCTTGTCGATGGTTTTTATTTTTTCTTTCAATAACGCGATTCGGTCACGAACAATACGTCTGTCGGTTTCAATCTCGGTTTCTCCAGGTCCACGCATTCCAATTCCCCCTTTTTGGCGTTCAAGGTGCGTCCACATTCCGGAAAGCCTTGGTAATAAATATTGACATTGCGCTAATTCTACTTGCGTTCTGGCGTACGAAGTTTCAGCACGTTGCGCAAAAATATCCAAGATAAGGTGCGTTCTGTCCAGAATTTTACATTCCGTTATGATTTTAGATATATTTTTTTGTTGTGAAGGCGATAATTCATCATCAAATACCAAAGTCGAGATATCATTTTCTTTTACAAAAAGATGAATCTCTTCAATTTTTCCGGTACCAACAAAAGTCTTGGGATTAGGACGTTCCATTTTTTGCGAAAAACGTTTCACCACTTGCCCTCCTGCGGTAAAAGTCAAAAACTCTAATTCGTCAAGATATTCGCGCAGCTTCTCTTCACTTTGGTTTTGAGTTACAATACCAACTATAGCCGTCTTTTCGAAATTTATTACTTCTTTTTCTAACATATTTTTGAATAAGTTACAAATTTAATGATTTGTCAGGGACTTATTGAGTTCTGGGTTTATAAAAAATTAGTAGCCGTGAATAATGATAGTTTTTTGGTCGATCCGAAAATTATACTGTTGAAATGTTTTCCTGCGAATAAAATAAATTCAGCCGTGTATTTCTCCAGATGAAACTGCTATTTAACTCCAGAACGAGAAAAGTTTTGCCACAGATTAGCACAGATTAAACGGATTTTTTCTCTTAGCGATAAATAATCTGTGAGTATCTGCCAAATCTTTTTTATCAGCGGGTCGTAATGATTATTTCTAAAGAAAAATTTTGCCACAAATCACCATTTGATTTCAAAAAAATCAGTGAAAATTAGGATAATTCGTAGCGACAAAAATTTGCCGAATTTGCAGTTATTTTTAAAATTTTTATTCTTGCCTCGCACACATTAAATGTTAGTTCTATTTTAATAAAGTGCATCATTTGAAAACAGTTTAGGCGCTAATTTTGACTTACTATCAATTAAATTGAACAAAACAGTACATCATTCCAAATTTTATTCCACTGGAAAGAGTGTGAAATAAACAATAAAGAGTTTACTTTTACTTTTTAAGAAATTGCAGCGATAACTACAATTTTGTTACTGTTTTAAATAAAACGATCTCGTAAAAATCAAGCCGAATTATAAAACCAAAAATCAATTAGTAATTTATATTCAATAAAAATGAAGCATTATCTTTTTTCACTACTATTCACTTTAACGTTCTTGAGTAACGTTGCGGCACAACAATTAAAATCACCCAACCAAAAATTCACAATGGATTTTTCATTGTTAAGTGACGGCACTCCAAGTTACACTTTGAGCTACAAAAATAACGTCGTTATAAAACCTAGTAAACTGGGTCTCGAACTAAAAAGCGACAAAAAAACAATGTTGTTTGATTTGACATATAGTACTAATCCCGCTGAAAAAAAATTGCTTTTTGATAAAAATTCGTTGTTAAATAATTTCACGATAACAGATACCCAAACAGCTACTTTTGATGAAAACTGGAAACCCGTTTGGGGAGAAGTAGCTTCCATTCGCAATCATTATAACGAATTGGCAGTAACCTTAAATCAAAAAGAAACAGACAGAAAGATTGTGATTCGTTTCCGTTTGTTTGACGATGGTTTAGGATTTCGTTATGAATTTCCTTCGCAAAAAAACCTTACTTATTTTGTAATTAAAGAAGAAAGAACTCAGTTTGCCATGACAGGAGATCATACTGCATTTTGGATTCCGGGTGATTATGACACTCAAGAATACGATTACACCACATCAAAATTATCGGAAATCCGAGGCTTATCAGAAAAAGCAACTACCGCAAATGTTTCTCAAAAGTCTTTTTCTACAACAGGAGTACAGACTTCGCTAATGCTAAAAACAGCAGATGGATTGTATATCAATCTACATGAAGCAGCATTAATCAATTATTCGTGCATGCATTTGAATCTAGATGATAAAAATATGGTATTCGAATCTTGGTTAACACCAGATGCCAAAGGAGACAAAGGATACATGCAGGCCCCAAATCATTCGCCTTGGCGTACAATAATTGTTAGTGATGACGCAAGAGAAATTCTGGCTTCAAAAATGACATTGAACTTAAATGACCCAAGCAAAATTGAAGATACATCATGGATAAAACCCGTTAAATATGTAGGTGTTTGGTGGGAAATGATCACCGGAAAAAGTTCTTGGGCGTATACGGATGAATTTCCAACGGTACAACTTGGCGTTTCTGATTTTTCAAAAGCGAAACCAAATGGAAAACACGGTGCCAACAACACTAATGTAAAAAAATACATTGATTTTGCAGCTAAACACGGTTTTGATGCCGTTTTAGTAGAAGGCTGGAATGAAGGTTGGGAAGACTGGTTTGGACACTCGAAAGATTATGTTTTTGATTTTCTGACGCCATACCCTGATTTTGATGTCAAAGGATTGCATGAATATGCCAAATCAAAAGGTATTAAAATGATGATGCACCATGAAACTTCAGGATCTGTGCGTAACTATGAGCGCCACATGGATAAAGCGTATCAGTTTATGAAAGACAATGGATACGATGCTGTAAAAAGTGGTTATGTAGGTGATATTATGCCAAGAGGCGAAAACCACTACAGCCAATGGATTGTCAATCACTTTCAATATGCTTTGGAAAAAGCAGCCGAATATAAAATTATGTTGAATGCTCACGAAGCGGTTCGTCCAACGGGAATTTCAAGAACCTATCCCAATTTAATTGGTAACGAAGCAGCAAGAGGAACAGAATACCAAGCTTTTGGTGGTTCTAAACCCAATCACGTGACAGTGTTGCCTTTTACCCGTTTAGTAGGCGGACCGATGGATTATACTCCTGGGATTTTTGAAATGGATTTAAGCAAATTGAATCCAGATAATAATTCCCATGTCAACAGTACGATTGCAAATCAATTGGCATTGTACGTAACGATGTACAGCCCGTTGCAAATGGCAGCCGATACACCGGAAAATTACGATCGCTTTCCTGATGCTTTTCAGTTCATCAAAGATGTAGCCGTAGATTGGTCTGACAGCAAATACCTTGAAGCAGAACCTGGTCAATATGTTACTGTTGCGCGTAAAGCAAAAGTGACGAACAATTGGTTTATTGGTAATGTAAATGGCGATACTTCTCGTACATCAACCATCAAATTTGATTTTTTGGAAAAAGGAAAAAAATATGTTGCCACTATTTATGCTGATGCAAAAGAGGCACATTATAAAACCAATCCACAAGCCTATACGATTCGTAAAATGACGGTGACTAACAAATCAAAACTGGCACAACTCAGTGCGCCCGGTGGAGGTTATGCGATAAGCATCGTTGAAATTAAATAATAATAAGCCGTTGGGTGTAATTCAATTTGTTTAATTTTTTAACCACATAGAAATATAGATTTTAAAATTCCGTAATGCGTTTCACTTTTTCCTAGAAAACCATAGCTATGTGAACCCAAGAATTAGGCTATCTTACTCTTTTTTCTATGTCTCTATGCGGTTCAAATTTTTTATTAAAGATTAATTGAAATTTTCTTTAATTACACCCAACGAGTTCATAATAATAATCCGTGTATTGTAATTCATTCTACCACATAAATTCATAAAACAGAAAAGGCTGCCTAGAAAATCTAGACAGCCTTTTTTAGTTTTATCTTTCTCTTTAACTAATTTACTTTGATCAGTTTAACATTGAAAACAAGAACAGATCCTGCTGGAATAGGTCCACTACCGTTGCTTCCATAACCCAGATGAGAAGGAATTAAAAGAACTCCGTTTCCTCCTTCTTTAAAAAAGGGAATACCTTCTGTCCATCCTTTTATCACTTGGTTCAAACCAAATGAAATGCCTGAAGCATCACTTTGATCAAAAACATTTCCATTAGTAAAATATCCTTTGTAGGCTACTGTTACATTAGATGAAGCTGTTGGTTGAGCGCCAGTTCCCGCTTCATTAACCACATAATACAATCCTGAATCGGTTTTTGTGGCAGTCAATTTATTTTTCGCAATGTAATCCACGATTTCTTTTTCGTTTTGAACCGTGTAATCAACAGGTTTAGATGCTTCGTTATCCGATAAACAAGAAACAAATAATAAAGAAATTAGGGCTAATAAAGTAGATTTCATAATTTAATTTAAACGTTAATGCTGCAAATATAGTAATTCAAGCAAAGTCTTTTATAAAAATTATTTATCACCAAAAATCTGGACGTCATCTACTTGAAAAGCGCCATCCAAAGCCAGGTTTTTTCCGGAGCCTGTATATTTAAAAGCAATGCTGATTTTACCTTGGAATGCAGATAAATCTACTGCGCCACTTCCTACAAATTGATACCAAGGCGTGGCTTGTTTGGGCAAATTAACCATTAAGGGAATCCAAGTGGCAGTTGCAAAATTCAATCCGTCAAAATTACTGGAAGCATACACTTCCAAGGAATTTAACTGGGAATCAACGTCTAAATGATGCTGAGCGCTTCTAAAAGTAAGGACTTCTTTCGTATGAACATCCATGTCAATTTTTGGCGAAATCAACCAAGCCACATTCGAAACAACTTTAGTTCCGCTAATGGCAAACTCGGCATACCCGTTACCGGAATAAACGGTGCCTTTCCAGAAAAGTGTTCCTTTTTGAACCATATTTGCCCAGCCGGGAAGACTCAAATTCGACTTATCGACAACTTTTTCAAAATCTTGGGAGAAAAAAGGAACAGCTCTGCTTCCGGTCATCACCACATCTTTTTCGGAACGCGGCAATAATTGGTAATCCGTTCCGTATTTTGTCAAAATTCCCCTTACTTTTCCGCTTCCTTCGGGAACAACTTTAGTCGAAAAATCAGAAAAACTACTCGTTCTAAAATAGACTTGATTGCCTAATTTATCTACTAATCCCCAATTTGTCGCACCGCCCACATTATTGGTTTCCTCAAAATAATGACGCCCTATGGCCAAAGCTGAAAACTGAACATCAGACAATTCGACCAACGTATTCAAATTAGAATCATTCAGCAGTTCCGCCATGGTTAACGACCGAACCAAAACCTCCTCCTTTACATTCCTACACGACGCATTCAACACTTTTTTATACTCATTTTGTGAAAGTCGCCCCACGCCACCTTCATTATAGGAATTCACAAAAATACTTCCGATACGCATCCCGCCAAATGAAATATCCGTATATTGATCTTTCAATTTTATATATACTTTATTGCCCAATCTATAGTCAATATACAAGTTGGTAGCATCCACAGGAACGCTAAATCCTATGGCTGGCGTTGTGGCTGTTGCCAAAGTCTGAAAGGAAATCGACTTGAAAAAATTTCCCGATTCATCGCTGGAAACCACATACGCCTCGATGACATCCTCGTATTTGTACTGTGTTACAATGGCATTCGCAACAGCATGAACTTCGTTAACTGTTTTATTTACAACTAAATCCGGCTGGGTGCAAATGAGTTTTGGAGCCACAACCTCATCCGTTACGCAACTGCTGAAAGTGATTGTCAACAGTAAAAATAGAACCGGTTTGCAAAATATTGATTTCATGTGCTTTAATTTATAAATTGATATAAAGATTGACAAAATACGTTCTTCCGTATCCGTAAAAATATTTTGGCCCAAAAGAAGGCGTGCCACTGGAAACATCTTGATTAATTTGTCTGAAATTTGCATTTCGGGCTTGTTCATAACCACCCGTTTTATAGGTAACATCGAGCACATTATTGATGCTGGCAAAAATCCCGACATTCTTTCCGTAAATTCTCCATGATTTTCCACCCACAAGGTTGAGCAACATCGTTGGATCAAATTTTTCTTGTTTTATAAGTACTGCTGCCCGTTCCTCCGTTGCCTCTGGAAAATTGAAACCGCTTGCGGGATTTTTATAAAATATTTCGGTTCTGGAAATAGGAGAAATATCAATATAACTGTTGGTGAGGTAATTTACATTGGCGCTAATCCACCAATATTTTGGATCTCGATATTCAATTCCCACGGAACACGCGCGTTGTGGCATTCCCGCTTGCTTATAATTTTTGAGGGAAGCCGTTCCAAAATCAAAAACCGGACTGGTATTTTCTGGAGTTGCTTCAGCATCGTTTGTCAAAGTCACTCTTGGATTACTGTCATACGTATATTCCCCGAAAGCGGCCGAAAAAGTGGTTTTAAATGTTTGGCTTAATTGATATTCCAAACTGAATTCGGCCCCTACATTTTTCTTATTCAATTGTGTTAATGTCTGACTCACAAAAGCATCGGTATTTAAATAACCGGAGCCATCATCAAAAATTCCTTCGGCATAAAAAAAGGAAATTTGAGTCGCATTTTTAATTAAGGAATAATACGCTGTTAATCTGGCTTTGAGTTTTGGGGAACGATAGATGTAACTGGCGTCCAAACTGCTGATGTTCTCACTTTCAATTCCGTCTACAATCGCATTATTCAATCGGGAATTCGCAAACGTATTTTTCAAAGAGGGTGCTTTGGTTAAATGTGCCGCATTAAAAGTCACCAGCTGTTTGCCGGAGGTTTTGAAATTGAATCCGGCTTTGAAGCCAAAATTTTCAAATGCTATTTTTTCGCTTTTCCCGAAGGAATTGGTTTCATAAATTCCGTTTTTGTACAGACCTTCCCTTTGATAATTGGCGGTAGAAAAATACTGAGCCAGATAAAAATCCGCTTTGTTGTAGGTGAATTTGAATTGGGTAAACGCTTCTACAGTATTGGCAAAATAATTATAGTTGTATCCGTACGTATCCCCAACAACTACTTGACGGTCGGGACTATTCAAATCAGACTGGGATTGATTTCCACTATAAAAAGCATCGATATCTTCAAAATAGGAACCGCCAAGCAAGTCCAACAATTTTTGTGAATTATGCGATTTTAGTTTTTTGAAAGATGCTCCTGCATTCAAAAAAATATTTTCCGACAGTTCCGCACTCAAATTTGTTGTGGCCACCGCTGTCTGATCTTCTACTTGATCTTCATACAAAACATACTTGCTTTTTGTGGGTTCGTAGCCCGTAATTGTTCCATTAGCATCCAAAACTGGATTTTGATTGGCTTGGTACAATGCCGTCCAATCGATTTGCGAATTGGCTAAAAATTCCGCTTTACTTTTTTCTGCATTTTCATAATCCGGAGTAAATGCACCCGAGAATTCTCCATTATCAGGCGCATAAAGAGAGCTGTAATAACTGGGCATATTTCGATAATACGTTGGATCAGGACTATTCGCATTTTGATAATCGATGTTGCTGTTGGCAATTGTTCCAAATTGATACGTCACACTCGAATTCAAATTGGTTTTATCATTGATTTTAAAATAATGATTCAGCATTATCATGGGTTCTTCAATGGTTTTGATGCGGGCATTTCTTTTTTCATTCTCTTGAAAACCCCAATACGAATTGTATTTTACGTTTGTCAATTGGGTAACTTCAGCTGTATTAGGGGAATTTTTGGCTCTGGAATTCGGGGTGTACAGTGCCGTGAGATTCAACGAATGCTTCTCGCCTACTTTTTTTTCGAGACTTATAAAAAAGGAATTCGCATCATAACTGCTGCCTTCAAAATACCCTTCTTGCGCCCAGCGCTTTCCTGCCGAAACTACAAAAGCCCAGCCACGGGAATTCATTCCGGAAGCATGCGTAGCCATGGTGCGCCAACTGTAATTGGTATTGGTCCCAGAAAATGAAATTCGAGAACCTGGTCTGTAAATAGAGGCTCGCGTATTGATTTCCTGTGTCCCTAAAATACCCCCAAACGTATAATCCGAAGGGGCAGTTCCCAGGGTAAATTCCTGATTACGTAGCGCGTCATTCAATCCGCCCCATGCACCCCATTGCGGTCTGCCGTCATAAATTTTATTCATGGAAACGCCATTGATCATCATTGTGGAATGTTCGCTGTCTAATCCCCGAACTCTAAAACGAGCTTGTCCCCAGTTGAAAGCGGCAGCTTGCAAAAAAGCATCTCGGGAGGATTGCAAGAGTCCGGAAGTACTTTCGGAACTGCTGTTGTCATCGCCAAAATCACTTTCAATAAGTGTGATGATACTGTTTTGCTGCTCTATGGATTGGTCTTGTTCTAAAGATATGGTTCCCAAATCCAGCATTTGTCCTTCGGTAATTTCAACGGGATACAAGCCATCTTTGAAACCCTGACTGTGTACCAGAAGCAAAATATTTCCTGTGGGAACGGTATCAAAACTGAAATTACCATCCGTTTTAGTGAGTTGCATTAAAGTCGTGTTTTGAACACTGACAACCACAAAACCTAACGAAATTTGCGTTTTTGAATCGATGATTTTTCCAAAAAAGCCTGTGTTATTTTGTGCCGTAATGCATCCCAGTTGAACCATGAAAAAGAAAGCTATGTAAAAATTATTCATATATTCAAACGATGAGGGTTCTATTTAATAAAAATTATAAATTCCAATAAAAAGTTCAACCGTTACAATGAATTGCAACGGTTGAACTAAAACATAGAAAGCGTCATCCGAAAGGGAATAACTTTGAAAACAATTAAAAATGAATTTTGGAAAAAGAGTATAAAACCTTACTACTATAATGCTGAAAAAAGTGGTATTTAAAATTCAGCCTGTTGTCACGAACGAATTATAATGTTAAATGTACAAAAAAAACACTAACATATTGATTTTCAATAAATAAATTACTCTTTAGGTTAAAAATAAAAAACATACAAAAACATCGCGGTTTTAGTTGAAAATTTTCATTCTTTTCAAACGATCCTAAGCTTATTTATTCAAATATTATCTGTTGTTTTTGCTTCCAATACTAGCGATTTTATCGATTTGAAGGCCTGATAAAAGTTAAAGTGTTTTTTTATTCTTCGGAAAAAGCGTCTAAAAACGCACCAATTGTTAGGTAACTTTTAAAATTTGCCCCGAAACTTCGGGATAAAACTTAAAAGTAGTATTTTTGCACTATGGAAACAAATAGACAGAAAAAAATAGGTGGGGTTATCCAAAAAGATTTGGTTGATATTCTGCAAGGTGAAGTGAGAAAAAATGGAGTAGCTAATTTAATTATCTCGGTATCCAAAGTTACTGTAACTACAGATTTATCAGTGGCGACAGTGCATTTAAGCGTTTTTCCTCAGGACAAAGCAAAAGAAATTTTAGAGGCGGTGAAGTCCAATGCTAAAACTATAAAACATGATTTATCACAACGCGTTCGTTTACAATTAAGAAAAGTTCCTAATTTGGTTTTCTTTATTGACGACTCTTTAGATTACATTGAAAAAATTGACAATGCGTTAGCCAACAGAGACAATCCTATTGAAAACAGGGATCTTTTAGACAAACGCAGATTCCAATAAAGTTTGAATTTCTCCCTCTACATAGCCAAACGATACATCCTCAGCAATAGTAAAAACAATGCTATAAACATCATCAATCGCATTGCCAGCATGGGAATTATTGTTGGCGCAATGGCTTTGTTTGTGGTTTTATCCGTTTTTAGCGGGCTAAAAGTATTTAGTCTTTCGTTTACCAATGACATCGATCCGGATTTAAAAATAAGCAGCACTTTAGGAAAATCCTTTTTGATTTCTCCCAATCAGGAAAGCCAAATCAAAAAAATAGACGGTCTTGCTTGGTATACCAAAATCATCGAAGAGCGTGTTTTATTTACTTTTGACGGAAAACAACAAGTTACGTACTTAAAAGGGGTTGATGCTAATTTTAGCAAAGTAAATGCTATTGAATCCAAACTTTTCAATGGGCAATGGTTTAAACCTGACACCTATCAAGTAGTTGTTGGGTATGGAATTGCTCAGAAATTCTCGATGGGATTATTGGATTTTAATAATCATTTGGAAGTAATGGTGCCTAAAGCTGGAAAAGGCACGATTGAAAATCAAGAACAGGCCTTTAACAAAACGGATATAATTCCTGTTGGTATTTACGCCATTAGCGAAGATTTAGATTCTAAATATGTTTTTGCTGATTTGGGTTTGGCGCAGGAACTATTGGAATACAAAACCAATCAGGTTTCCGGGATTGAAATCAAAGCAAAAACTGGTGCTGATGAAACTGCTATTATAAATCAACTTCAAACTATTTTTAAGAATAAAATCACCGTAAAAAATAGGGCTCAACTTAACGACTCGCTCTACAAAATGTTGAATACCGAGAATATCGTTGTTTATTTAATCTTTACTCTGGTAATTGTTGTGGCACTATTCAACTTGATTGGCGCGTTAATTATGATGATTTTAGACAAAAAAGGGAATCTAAAAACCCTTTTTAATTTGGGAACTGAAATCAAAAATTTGCGAAAAATATTCCTGCTTCAAGGGACTTTATTGAGTGTTTTTGGCGGAATTATTGGGCTAACCTTAGGGATTATAATTGTACTACTTCAAGAACATCTTCAGCTTGTAATGATTACTCCTACACTGGCTTATCCTGTGATTTTCTCTCTCGAAAATGTACTTATTGTTATGGGGACGATTATTACGCTTGGCTTTATTGCATCCTTGATTGCAAGTAGTCGCGTGAGTAAGAAGTTATTGGAGTAAGTTTTTTACCGCTAATTCGCTAATTTTTAAAAAAATTACTCTTTAGATTTAGCAAAGATGTTTAATTAATAAGCTATTATAAATTAGCGAATTGGCGGTAGAAGTTGATTAATATATACTGCTTAAACCAACTCATATCCCGCATACGCTTCTTCGATTTCATTTAAAGCAGCGAACAATTCTTCGGGACGATCTAGTGTAACTAATTTTTGCTTGTGGGTTTTAAAAGAATGAATTCCTTTGAAATAATTGGTGTAATGTGGTCTTGTTTCCACAATTCCTAATCTTTCGCCTTTCCATTCCATGGCCCAAGTAAGGTGATTTCGAACTGCTTCGACTCTATCAATAACGGTAGGTTTTGGCAAATGTTCTCCCGTTTTAAAGTAATGTTTGATTTCGTCAAAAATCCAAGGATAACCAATGGCAGCACGACCAATCATAATGCCATCGATACCATATTCATTTTTATATTGCAATGCTTTTTCCGGAGAATCAATGTCGCCATTACCAAAAATAGGCATCGTGATTCTTGGATTATTTTTAACTCGGGCAATATGCGACCAATCGGAATGGCCTTTGTACATTTGGGCACGAGTTCTGGCGTGTATGCTCAAAGCAGCAACACCAATATCTTGCAAACGCTCTGCTACTTCATCAATATTAATGGAGTTATCGTCCCAACCCAAACGGGTTTTTACGGTTACCGGCAAATGGGTACTATCGATAACGGCTTTAGTCAGGCGAATCATTAAATCTACATCTTTAAGAACGCCGGCTCCGGCACCTTTGCAAACGACTTTTTTGACAGGACAACCAAAATTAATATCGATTAAATCCGGGTTTACGGCAGACACAATTTTAGAGGACATGGCCATCGCTTCTTCGTCTCCACCAAAAATCTGAATCCCAACGGGGCGTTCGTAATCAAAGATATCTAATTTCATGCGGCTTTTGATGGCGTCCCGAATCAATCCTTCGGAAGAAATAAATTCTGAATACATCATATCGGCACCGTGCGCTTTACACAATCTGCGAAAAGGCGGATCACTCACATCTTCCATTGGTGCGAGAAGTAAAGGGAATTCGGGTAATATTATGTTGCCAATCTTGATCATCGTCCTTATTTTTTTGCAAAATTACGACATTTAGCTGAAAGGATAAAAGAAGAAAGGAGAAAGACTTCGTATTAAAGGTGTTGGTTTACGAATTCGGGACTTTGAAACTGTTGAATTTAGCTTATATTTGCAGATTAATAGTCGCTGTTTGGCGATTGCGTGAGGGATTGCAGTGAAAATCCTTTTCCTTTTTTCTTTAAAAAAGGAAAAGATTGTAGCGGAAAGCCCGACCCTTGTGGTCACGCCCTGAAAAAAAATCAGGGTAAACCCAAATAAATTTGATATCAACAGAAAATGAAACACATACGGAATTTTTGTATTATTGCACATATTGACCACGGGAAAAGCACGCTTGCTGACCGATTACTTGGCGCTACACAAACCGTTACCGCTCGTGAGGAAAAAGCGCAATTGCTGGACAACATGGATCTAGAACGTGAACGTGGGATTACGATTAAGAGTCACGCGATTCAGATGGAATATACGTATAAAGGACAAGAATACATCTTGAACTTGATTGACACTCCTGGACACGTGGATTTTTCGTACGAAGTTTCTCGGTCGATTGCCGCTTGTGAAGGCGCACTTTTGATTGTAGATGCAGCGCAAAGCATTCAGGCACAAACGATTTCGAATTTATATTTGGCTTTAGAAAATGACTTGGAAATTATTCCGGTTTTGAATAAAGTAGATTTACCAAGCGCGAATCCAGAGGAAGTAAGTGACGATATTATTGATTTACTTGGATGTAAATTAGAAGATATTATTCATGCATCTGGTAAAACTGGTTTTGGTGTCGAAAATATTTTGGCAGCCATCATCGATCGAATTCCTCCTCCAAAAGGAAGTGTTGATGAGCCATTACAAGCCTTGATTTTTGACTCGCATTACAATCCATTTCGAGGAATCGAAGTTATTTTCCGGGTAAAAAATGGTCAGATTAAAAAAGGTCAGAAGATAAAATTCATGGCTACCGGAAACGAATATTTTGCAGACGAGATTGGGACTTTAAAATTAAACCAAGTTCCGAAACAAGTGATTTCAGCCGGTGATGTTGGGTATTTAATTTCTGGAATTAAAGAAGCGAAAGAAGTAAAAGTAGGTGATACATTGACAGATGCGAAAACGCCAACAACGAATATAATTAAAGGATTTGAAGAGGTAAAACCAATGGTTTTTGCGGGAATTTATCCCGTGGATACGGAGGATTATGAGGAGTTGCGAAACTCTATGGAAAAATTGCAGTTGAATGATGCTTCATTAGTATTTTTACCGGAAAGTTCAGCTGCTTTGGGATTTGGTTTCCGTTGTGGATTCTTGGGAATGTTGCACATGGAAATTATCCAAGAGCGTTTGGAGCGTGAATTCAACATGACAGTGATTACTACGGTTCCCAACGTTTCTTATTTGGCTTACACCAAAAAGGATCCAACAACTCCACTTATTGTAAACAATCCTTCGGACTTGCCGGAGCCCTCTCGTTTAGACCACGTGGAAGAGCCTTTTATTAAGGCAACTATCATCACCAAATCCGATTATGTTGGAAATGTAATGAGTTTGTGTATTGAAAAACGTGGGTTGATTACGAATCAGACCTATTTGACTACGGAACGTGTAGAGTTGACTTTTGATATGCCATTGGCAGAAATTGTATTTGATTTTTACGACCGTTTGAAAACCGTTTCTAAAGGATATGCTTCCTTTGATTATACGCCAATTGGGTTGCGAACTTCTAATTTAGTGAAAGTAGACATCTTATTGAACGCTACGATTGTGGATGCATTATCCTCCTTGATGCATGCCGACAACGCATATCAAATAGGAAAAAAAATGTGTGAAAAACTGAAAGAATTGATTCCACGCCAACAATTTGATATTCCTGTTCAAGCGGCTATTGGGGTAAAAGTGATTTCTCGCGAAACAATAAAAGCATTGCGTAAAGACGTTACCGCTAAGTGTTATGGTGGAGATATTTCCCGTAAACGTAAATTATTGGAAAAACAGAAAAAAGGTAAAAAACGAATGAGATTGGTTGGAAATGTTGAAATTCCGCAAGAAGCGTTCATGGCTGTTTTGAAGTTGAATGATTAATGACCTGACGTTTTTTCTCGTCATTAATTACCCTGACGATAGTACCGGTTTTTTTAGAGGAGTGAACTAGGTATTTCATCCCAGATTTAAATACGAAATTGGTTGTTTACTTTAGTGTTCAGAAACAAAGAGACAAAAGCGTATATTTGAATAACAAAAAAATATAACAATTATGAATTTTAATTCTAAAAATCCATTTTTAAATACTAAAACTTTTTCTACTGCAGTTTCAAAAAATGATCAAGTACATCAAACCACAATTCTTGATTATAATGACGAGATGACCTTGTCAGGAACCATAAATAAAAGTTTGATTTTATTTTTACTACTTACTGCTTCGGCTATGGTAATATGGTGGTTGACCTTTGATGGGATGAACCCAATGGTTCCAGCAATTGGCGGTGCAGTAGTAGGACTTATTCTAGTCGTAATTTCAGCGTTTAAACCTCAATATTCCCCCTATTTAGCTCCTGGTTACGCACTTTTTGAGGGCTTATTTATTGGTGGAATTTCAGCAATATTTGAAGCAATGTATCCTGGAATTGTCATTCAGGCCGTAGGAGCTACATTTGTAACCTTCATGATTTGTCTGGGATTATATAAATATAAAATTGTGAAGGTAACAGAACAATTCAAATCGGTAGTTGTGGCTGCAACATTGGCAATTGCTACGTATTATCTTATATCTTGGGTATTTTCAATGTTCACCAGTTTTGTGCCCGTGCATTATGGCGGCTCATGGATGAGTATTGGAATCAGTGTTTTTGTAATTGTGATTGCTGCTTTAAATCTGTTTTTGGATTTTGACCGCATCGAAAAAGGATCAGAACAAAAAATGCCAAAATACATGGAATGGTATGGTGCCATGGGGTTAATGATCACCCTTGTTTGGCTGTATATTGAATTTTTAAGATTGCTCTCAAAATTAAACAGTAAAAACTAATCGTGCTAATAGCTGTATAAAAAAGAGTGAACCTTTTAAAGTGTAAAAGAGTCACTCTTTTTATGCTGCTTTCTCAAAAGCAATGTAATGACTTAAAAGCCCTTTATTGTTGAAAACAGGAAACCCTTTTATGAAACAAACATAAATAGTCCCATTTTTTTTATAATTCAACACTGTTTTTTCAAAAGGTTTCTGCTCTACTATTGCCGTACGAATTTCACTTGAAGTACTCTTGCTCGTTGCTTTCCCTTGAAAAATCTTAGGGCTTTTTCCCAAAACTTCGGATTCTGCATAGCCGTTCATTTTTTTCATGTTGTGTGAAGCAAATATAATATTCAATTTTACATCCGTAACAATAACAACCTCTTCTTTCAGGCTGCTATTGAGATCCCAATCATTCTCTGACCATTTATTTTGCAAAGCAATTGAGTTGAGTTTATTTAAATCCAAAAAAATATTCTTTACTGAACTCAAAAATTCATTATGAAAATCCCAAGAACAAACAGGAACCGTCTTAATACTTAAAGCACTGTGATACATTGCAATAGCGTCTTCATATTCTTTAAAATTGATCATATTACATAATTTAATAAACCAAATGTAATTTTATTTATAAAGATAAAATAACAAATTTCAGATTTTAACCATTGTTGAACACTTTCATTTTCCATTAAAAATCAAATTTCAGCTGTACCACAACAAATTTTTTCTCCTCTGTATTCAAATTGCTTAGAGAAATCCCCAGCAAACGAACGGAATCCTTCATGCGCTCTTGGTACAAAAGTTCTTTCACAACCTCTAGAATCAGTCCTTTGCCAGATATAAAATAAGGCAAGGTTTTACTGCGGGTTTGTTGGGTAAAATCACTGTATTTAATTTTCAAAGTGATTGTTTTTCCAGCTATAGTTTGTTTTTTTAATCTTCTTTCTAAGGCACTTGCAATAGGATCCAGTTGCTCCATCATGAAAATTTCTGAAGAAAGGTTGACGTCAAAAGTATGTTCTGCCGCTACTGATTTTGTGATTCGATTGGATTTAACCTCACTATTATGAATTCCCCTAACTACGTTGTAGTAAAAATGTCCTGATTTTCCAAAATGTCTCTCCAGAAACTCCAATGATTTACTTTTTAATTCTACTCCCGTAAAAATCCCTAATTGGTACATTTTCTCGGTGGTTACTTTTCCAACCCCATGAAATTTGTGAATGGCTAATTCTTCCAAAAATGCAATCACTTCATTTGGATCGACTGTTTTCTGCCCGTCGGGTTTATTATAATCACTTGCGATTTTAGCGACAAATTTATTAACTGAAATCCCTGCCGAAGCTGTCAAACCTACTTCATTAAAAATGCGTTGTCTTATTTCCTGTGCCAATAAAGTGGCGCTAGGATTTCCTTTTTTATTTGTAGTGACATCTAAATACGCCTCATCGAGTGAGAGTGGCTCTACTAGATCCGTATATTCATAAAAAATCTTGTGAATTTTTCTTGATATTTCTTTGTACCGATCAAATCTCGGTGTAACAAAAATAAGTTCTGGGCAGTTTTTTTTAGCCATAACGCCACTTATGGCACTCCTTACGCCAAATTTCCTAGCCTCATAACTTGCTGCAGCGACAACTCCTCGATTCTCTGAACCTCCCACTGCAATGGGTTTTCCCCGCAACAATGGATTGTCCAATTGCTCCACAGAGGCGTAGAAAGCATCCATGTCAACGTGAATAATTTTTCTTACTGGAATGAATCCCTGCATAATGTTCTAATTGAATATTCCCTTCGATTTCTTCCAAAGAACCTAGCATTCTGATTAATTCTTACCGTCTGAACTCAAATAATTGACAACTACTTCTGATTTTTTTTTGTTTTCCGTTGGAAAAAAGAAACTAATGGGTCTGGATTTAAAATGATTCCAGATAGAAGCGGCAATAAATCGCAATTCAAACAAAGAAATAGCCCTGGAGCGGAGCGCCAATCCCAACGAAAGGCTAAAACTGATCGTAAAATTCACTAACCCAATAACTCCAATCCCAAAAATGCCCCAAAACAACATAGTATTGCTTACTTGATAATTTGCTCCATACACTCCTAAGGCTAGATTGCCACTTACAAAAGTGATGTGTCTAATATCCAGATTCAACCCTAAAAACAAGCCAACGGAAGCCGTACTTCCCATAAAAACGCCAAACCAAAAATTAGAAATAATTCCGGCCCCTCTTTTTTCGTACAGCTTGGCTAATTTTAAAGTACGTACTTTCCCTAAGCTTCTTTTCAACATGGGGTGTTCCGTTATCCGGAAAAAAACCTGATTATGTTTATCCCTATTGGCAATACTTCCCGAAATAATTCCAGATAAAAACAGAAAAAATCCTGCTATTGCCGCATGAAAAATAGCTAATGAATGAATGGGACTAATGTCTGTAAGTAACGTTTCCCATTTAGTTGCAGCAATATTATAATGGAATAAGTAATCAATAGCCCAAATTCCAAGCAATGAAACTGGAAAAGCCATAATTACATTCCCCAAAAATGCAATAAACTGGGACCTGAAAACACGTGCAAAAAGAATGGCAAAAGCTTCATATTTCTCCGCCTCCTTCCCTTGTTTTGCAACTCCTTTTTCTAGAGCTTTTATCAAGGCAGCAGCAGTCATCGCTGGCTGTTTTGTAGCTAAAGTAAACCCCAGAAGATAAATAGCAATAAATCCAAAAGCATAATTCATACTATAAAGAAAAGCATGCCCAAAAAAACTAGTGTCAGCGCTAGCAAGCAAAACCTTAATGACACATAATATACCTACAATAAACCCTCCACCTAGGGCGGTACGGAACATTTTAAAATATTCTTTGCGACTTTCTGTGATATAATGTTCCCCTGTTTTAGCCGTGTGCTGGGTAATTTCATAGGAGATTAATTGTGTACTTTCGGCTATAAATTTCCTAACATTGTTCTTGTAGCAATTGAATTTTATCAAACGCAAGGCTAAAATAATTCCATTGTTTTTTTTATCACTCTCTTTTTCAACGATCAGCAACGGAATTAAAAATTTAAGCCGCTCTAATTGCTGTCTGATTTTTAGTAAATTCTGGTTTACCCGAAGTGAAATGCCATATTTAGAACTATTATGAAAAGCTCTGTCCACAAATTCTTCGCATTGCTTATGCAAAACCATCAATTGGGAATAAGATAAATCATCTATAGTGATGAAATGATTTTCAGAACTCCGGACTTGATCTTCTATTTGAAACAATTCCTTTTCAAAAGCTGAAAAAGGACTTTCAAAATCATCAAATTCAGGTACCATTTTAATCACATCCGTTTCCATGGCACGACCGCTGATGCGTTGTGTAATAAGATGCATTGCAACAAGTATTTCTGATAAAACGGAGTGAGGTGCTACACTTTCATAAATAGATTTGAATTTTAAAAGGCTGTATAATTCCTCTAATTGCTCCACTGGAATTTTATTTACCCAAATCCCATCATTGGCTAGATAAAAAACCTGATTGAAAATGTATTCTAAAGTGTCTTTTTGAGGTTGATAAGGCAATATCTTAGCAAAGATTCTTTTTTTGACTTCAAAAAGAAAATCTACATCTTGTAAAATAGCTGCGTCTGTGAGGATTTTATTAAACTTAATGTCTTTGAGAATTTCTTTGAGATAAAGGGAAAGTTGTTTCCGACAAGAATAATTTTCTTTCAAAAAAGTAATAATATCCTGCAAATCCACGGTTGCCAATTTTTTTGTTTGCAAAGGCCGAATCAACCGAATTAACTCCACTAAAGGCTCCAGGTTGTCTTCTGTATCACGCCAAGACTCTGCTTCCCCAAAAAATTCAGTTAGCACTCCCACTGGAGTTGGCTTGTGTTTTCTTTTAAAAAATGGTTTTATCAACTTTGTTTAATTTTTGTAAAAATACGAACAGACTGATCATTTTTCATTAATAAATCCTTGAAATTATTGCTCAAGGACGCACAAAAAGACCTATTCGCAAAATTTCCTTCCTATTATCGGTAATCGACACACAGAATTGGAACATAAAAAACAGCAAACTAGCATAAACTCCGCTTTTGTCAAAGAGATAAAAACGGAACAAAAGCAAAATATTTAATACCTTTGGTTGCTGGTATCAGCCCAGATAGCAATGAAAAATCTTCGATTGAAAAAAACTATTTTTCATTTAAAAAAGAGCAACCCAAGACGCTATTTTTTACAAATTGAAAAAAGATTTATGAGTAAAAATTGAAATGAATATCTGGATACGAGCCAAGTGAACTGACAAAATAAATAACTAAAAATAACAAATTTCGCTTGAAATGATAGAAATAGAAAGAAAATTTTTAGTCAAAGATGATTCCTATAAAGAATCTGCTTTTACTCAAAATCATATTGCGCAGGGCTATTTGAGTTCCGCGCCAGCGCGAACGGTACGGGTACGAATAAAAGGAAAAAAGGGGTTTCTGACGATAAAGGGGATTTCTAATACCTCCGGACTGTCCCGTTTTGAGTGGGAAAAAGAAATTTCCATTAGTGACGCTGAAAAATTACTGCTTTTGTGTGAAAAGGGAGCTATTGATAAAACTCGTTTTGAAATAAAAGTGGGCTCTCATATTTTTGAAGTAGATGAATTTCATGGTGAAAATCAAGGACTGGTTGTGGCAGAAATTGAATTAAACTCTGAAGAAGAATTTTTTGAAAAACCAGCTTGGCTGGACAAGGAAGTCACCGGAGACTCCCGCTATTACAATTCTTATTTGAGCACTTCGCCTTTTAGAAACTGGTAATCTAATTACTCATTACGGCTATAGTTACCTGCAGCCCTCCGCTGTTTTTATTAGCTGCAATATCCATAAATGCTCGTTTAGAAAGATCAATCTCTCTAGACTTGACAAATGGGCCTCTATCTGTAATTTCTACAATTACGAACTTCCCGTTTTTTTCATTGGTCACTTTGACTTTGGTACCAAAGGGCAGTTTTTTGTGGGCGGCGGTATATTTATTATTGTCAAATTTTGTACCGCTGGTCGTTCTTCTGCCATTGAATTTATCTGCGTAATAGGATGCGTGAGCGGCTTTTTTGTAGATTTTAAATTTTCCTAAAGAAGAGATCAATGAGTCTATTTTTTTTTCTTCCAGCTCCATTGCGGTTCGACTTTTTTTGATGCTGTCTTTTTGTATGGTGGCTTTTTGTCTTTCAGAGATGGAACTTTGGCTACTGGCTAAAGTGATTATTGCCAACAAAAAAAATAATGTTATTGATTTTTTCATTTATGTCTTTTTTAGTTAAATCTATTTTACAAAAACCATACCTAGATAAAAAAAGCTCTATTTCTAGAGCTTTCACGGTTTTTTTTAAAACCATATTTTCCATGGGATTCGGCTTAAAATAAGCACTAATCCTAAACCATAAAAAATAGAAAATGTTTTAAATTTAGATTCGCTTGTAGTTGCTTTTTTGTGTTTTGACCACCCAATAGTAATCAAGACAATTGCTATTATATTGATCAAAGGATGTTCTAAAGCCAACAATCGGCTTTCCGTTGTCAGCCCACCCATTCCAACGGCTTTTATCATATTCAAACCATTGGGAGACACAAAGTATAAAAGTACACCTACTACTAATTGAGTGTGTATTGCTATTAAGCCAAACAGCGCTATCTTTCTGTCTTTGGAAGTAAATTCTTTTTTAGAAAACATCCCTATCAAAGAATTAACCACAGCCACCACTAAAACTAAAAGTGCCAGATAAGCCCAGCCAGAATGAAATTTTTGAATAAAATCGTCCATAAATAATATTTTTGTTTTAACAAATATAAGCAAAAAAGGCATAAAAAAACCACGTTTTTCAACGTGGTTTTAAATATTCAAACACTTAAATTACTCCTACTTACCAAAAATGTATCTAAGTGTAAATTGTGCTTGCCAAACATCAAAAGTTGAAGCATTTTTTTGAAAAGTGTCTTTTATTAAAACTCGAGTTCCGTTAGCTTCTACTTGAGTCGCTAATTGATAAAAAGGAACATTCGTAGTCGTTGTTCTGTAGTTCAAAACATTTGTATTTGTAACTCGTTGTGTAACTCCCCAATCTTTATTAATGAAATTAGTAAAGTTCAGGATATCAGCTCTGAATTGAAAATTATTCTTTTTACCCGCAATTGTAATATAAAAATCTTGAGTTGCTGATAAATCTAATCTATGTAGCATAGGTAAAACTCCTCCATTTCTCTCTGCATACTGCCCTCTTCTAGTAGAAAGGTAATCATCTTGATTGATATAGGATTCGTAAGCTTGTTGTTGTTGCGCTTCAGTGTAGACTGTTGTCACAGTCCCATTTGTTACTGAAAGTGATTGAAAACGAATTTCATTTGCATTTTTAGGGACATAAATCAAGTCATTGTTATTTACTCTGTCACCATTCATATCACCCCCGTAAGAATAGGAAAACGGTCCGGATTGTTCTCCAATGTATCCTAAATTGATTGAAGTTGCCGCCCCTACATTTTTACCGTATTCAATTTTGTATCCTAAAATACCAACTAATCTATGTGGTGTATTATTGTTAGACAATGCTAAAGGTAAGTCGTTATTTCCATTTACAGATCTAGCGCCCGTCCACGAACCAGAAGCAATAGAACCCGGAGATAACAAATCATTAGCACTTGAATACGTGTATGCAAACGATCCCCATAGCCCTTTTTTGTATGGATACTCTAATTTAAAGGTTGAAGAATAAAAATATCCTTTGTCCGTGTTTGTTAAAACAACGGCACTGGAAACATTATCATTAACACGAACACCTGCATCGGTACGAGCATATCTTGGTCTGTTATCCGGACCGCTGAAAGTTCCAACTGGCGCATCAAAATTAGCATTATAATAATGTATCGCATTAATATTTCTTTGAAAAATCCCTTCTACTGTACCTACAAAACCAAAAGGAAGTTTTTGATCAACCGCTATATTAGTTTTCCAAACTTGCGGAAACTTAAATTTTTTATCGGTGAAAGCCAATTCAAAAGTAGTAGGAAGCGTTGGGGTATCCGGAATAAAATAATCATTTGGGTTTGGAGTAAAACCATACCCACCAGAAGCCAATGCAGTGCCACTTACATCAACAAAACCTGTAAGCACTCCATTATTACCAATTGCATTAGATAAATAAACTGAAGGTGCTCTTCCTGTAAAAACACCACTACCTCCACGAAGTTGCGTCGTTGCATCGCCATTTAAGTCTAAGTTAAAACCAACTCTTGGCTCCAACAAATACTGAGTATCAGGCATTTTTCCTGTATTAAATTTTTGGCCTTGTCCAAAAGTTAATGCAGTAACTGCAGGATTCTCAAGAGCTGTATCAGCAAACCAAACAGCTGTGGCACGAAGACCTACTGTTAATTTAAATCTATCGCTCAATTTCATTTCATCTTGCGTGTACAAATCTAATTTGTTTGACTTGAAGATTTGTAATGGCTCTTGAGCGCCGGGCAATGCAGAATATCTGAATTGAAGACGTGCAGGAAGTGCAGTTGTTGATGGCGCCCCACCTGTGTTTGCAGACTGATTAGCTGCTGCATAAAAGTCAGAAAGTGAATTAAAAGTATAAACACCATTAGACCCAGAGAAAAACAAGTTGCTTGATTTGAAGTACTCAAAGTTAGTACCAAACAATAATGAATGTTTACCTATCGTTTTGGTCAAATTATTAGTAAAATGTAAAGTAGAATACGAAAGTTTATTTCCTTGAGTGAACGGATCTAAACCTGCCGAAATAAATGTGTTTGAACCGTTTAAGATATCAATTGTTGGAAACAAACCACCACCTTGTAATGCTCTGTCTTCAATTTGCTTATCGTAACCTGCAATAAAGTTATTGTACCAAGAATTGCTTAATTTACTATTCAATTCTAAGACTACTGATCTCGTATTATCCTGAATTACATATCCGCTGTTTTTAAAAGACATTGCTAACGGACTTGTTCTTCTGTTTCCAAAACCTAATGAATTTGAGTTTGAAGTTAACTCATCAGAATTAGAGTTATGAAAAACATAACGAGCGGTCAATTGATGATTATCATTAATATTCCAGTCCAGTCTGGCTAGGAATTTTTTTGAAATTCTTTCAGCATCATAGTTTTCCCATGGTCCTGTGGTATAATTAAATTTATCTTGCAAAAAAGTAGAAAGTGTTTGCATTTGTGCAAAAGTAGGAGCCGAAACCTGTGCACTTGCTTGTGGCGAACCTGTAGATGTCCAAGTAGTAGCCGGGCTAATGTTCTCTATAGTTTCAACATTCCCAAAGAAAAATAATTTATCTTTAATGATTGGTGCTCCAATTCTGGCGCCCCAAATTTTTTCTTCAAATTTTCCAGGTACTACTGTTCTTTCTCCTGCTTTACTTCCTATGAAGTCTTTTTTGTTGCTTCGGAATGAGTTGTATATTGACCCTTCCACCTCATTCGTTCCACTTTTGGTAACCGCATTGATTCCAGAACCTAAAAATCCGGATTGACGTACGTCATAAGGAGCGATATTTACTTGTAATTGCTCAATAGCATCTAATGAAATAGCTGTAGAACCGGTTCTTCCTCCGGCTTGTGAGTCACTACCTAAACCAAAACCATTATTAAAAACAGATCCGTCAATAGTAAAATTGTTTAATCTTGAATCCTGACCACCAAAAGTACCGTTACTACCTGCATTAGCATTGTACTTAGTAATTGCATTTATGGAACGTGCACCTGTTACTGGCACGGCAGTGATTTCTCTGTTAGAAAATTGTTGAGATGCTCCAGTTCTTCCTTTATTGAAAGTCCCTTTCGATTTTGTAGAAACAATTACTTCATTCAACGCATTTGATTCTTCTTCTACAACAATATTTACAGTTAAATTATTCCCTAAAGGAGCGTTAATGTCCGTGATTTCTGTTGTTTTGTAGCCCACATAAGTCACTCTTACAGTGTAGGGACCGCCTGGTCTAATACCCTGAACTGCATAGCCTCCATTGGCACTTGTAGTTGAAAAATATTTTGTTCCTGTAGGCGTGTGAACGACCTCAACTGACGCTCCTGGAAGAGTCTCTCCAGCATTCGATTTAACAGTACCAGACATAGCAGAACTAGTGACCTGCGAATGACCTACAACTGATAAAAAAATAATCAAAATAAAAATAATTCTTTTCATTTTTGTTTTTTTGTTTAGTTAAAAAAGTTTGGCAAAACTATAACATTTTTACTTAAATAAGTTAACATACTGTTAAGAATACGGTATTTCAAAACAATTTTTTCGCCCTCAACCATTATTTCTTTTTAGATCGAAAACCAAAGTATTTATTTTTTTTATTAAAGATTATTCTTTTTTTAAAAGACTTAAAATGTGGTTTTTAGTTATAAAAAAAAAACCTCATTCCAAATTGAAATGAGGGTTAGATTATTTTAAGCTAAACTAGTTGAATGTATAACGAACACCAGTTTGCATTTGCCATCTTGATGAGTTAAGACCTACATCATCAACTTGGTTAACATTATTTCCTACAGCAGGGTTGTATCTAAACGTTGGTGTGGTACCATTAGCTAAGAATCCAACTTGCTGAAGCAATTGCACTTGGTCAAAGCTTGTAAAATAACGTTTACCCCAATTTTTATTTATAAGATTGGTAAAGTTGAAAATATCAGCTGTAAATTCTAAGGTATGTTTCTTATTCCCTACGTTGATAGTAAACTCTTGTGCAAATTTCAAATCGACAACATGAGTCGTTTTTAAACGATCTCCGTTACGCTCAGCGTATCCACCTTTTCTACTTCTTAAATACTCATTCCCTTCGATAAAAGCACTAAGCGCATCCCATTGTTGATCAGCGGTTAAGCCATTAGTTGTGCTTACTAAATTAATTTCAGATTTAGCAGCAGGAACATAAATCAATGCTGAACTAGAGAATGTATCTTTTAACAAATTTCCACGGTCATTATACACATAACTTATCGGTGTTCCTTGAGCTCCTTCGTAGAAGAAACCAATTCTTGATTTTGTGAATTTACTCCATTTCAAAGTAACATTTCCGTTCGAAATAACTCTTGCACCTTGATCAAAATCAGATCTTGACAATGTTGGAAAATTAGCTCCATTAACGGTTTCAGTATTATTCCACTGAGAACTGTTTTGAGATGAGGTTGCATCCAATAGAACGGTAGACTTACCATAGGAATATGTACCAGAAATATTACCGTCAATAAATGGTGATCTAAAGTTTTTAGTTAAAGTAAAAGACACATTATAAGCTTTTCCTTCATCTGTATTAGAGGCCAAATAAATTCCTAGATACTTGTTATCAACTCTATTATTTGCATTGTAAGTTGGTCTTGTATCCGCTCCAGTTAAGTTACTTGTAGACGCTTTGATATTCAAATTTTCATAGGTGATAGCACTGATGTTATCATTGTAAGTAACTTCAGAAGTAAACACGAAGCCTAATGGCAATTTTTGATCTACTGCAAAACTTGCTTTAAATACCTGTGGTAATTTAAAATCTTTTGCAAAAATATCAATATTACCGCCCGTACTACCTGAACCTGGTCTTGGGACAGAAGCAGGAAGCGGCGCTATTTGACTATCAACGCTTGGATTAGGATTGAACACTGGCGTTGTCCCTCCGGTAATTTGAATCGCTCCTTGAGTAACTCCATTATTGTTATATGTCCCACCTGGCCATACTAGCGGTAACCTAGAAGTAAATACTCCAAATCCACCTCTAATTTGAGTTAATTTTGCACCATTTACATCATAATTAAAACCCAAACGCGGTGCAAAATGAGCATAATTAGATATCCCTTGACCTACTCTGGCATCTTTCAAGTTTTTACCGGCTGCTTGTAATAACCCAACCGTTCTAACATTAAAATCATTATTTACTAAACCATCTTCCCATACCGGCATATCAACTCTTACTCCGTAAGAAAGTTTGAAATTTTCAGTCAATCTCATGTCATTTTGAATATACAAACCAAATTGTTTTGTACCAAACTCAGCTGCTCCTAGCGACTCATCTCCACTACCACCAATCAAGGAATAGTTCATTAAAAACCTATTTGCTCTTGCATCTGTTAAGAAATCAGATAATTTGGAGTAACGATAAGCTCCAAAATTGTTACCAAAGAATACGTTTTTAGATTGTGAAAATTCGTTGTGAGTTCCAATCGTGATTTTATTTCTTCCAAGATTGATTTCAAAATTATCAGAAATAGTCAATACTTTTTGATCTAAAAGATTTGCAGTTGAAAAAGCTTCTGCACCAAAGAAAATACTACCTGGACCATCTATAATTTGAACGGTAGGAAACGGATCTCCAGATGGGTCTCTGTCATCAGCTACAGTTGTGTAAGCAATAACAAGATTGTTAGAAAATTTATTACTAAATCTTGAGTTTAGTTCTAAAGCTGTTGAATTAGTTGTCGATTTAAATAACTGACTACCATTGATAAAACTAATTGCTGTAGCAGAAGAACGGCTAGGAGAAAAATTCTCTGCATCAACAATACTGTGCTTAAATGATAATTTATGATTATCACTGATGTTCCAGTCTAACTTAGCAATGATTTTATCACTCTTAAGTGTTCTGACATTATTATTGTAAGAACCTGGATCATATCCAAAACCTGCTAATTTTGCAGTTAAGGCATTAATATCAGCTAATTTAGAATCTCCTGCGTAGGTACCAAAATCAAAAGGTTGTGGTGTTTCATTATTTTGTTTTTCATAGTTGATAAAATAAAACAATTTGTCTTTGACAATTGATCCACCTGCACGAACTCCGTACGTTTGCGCAGAAAAATCAGCTAACTTTTGTCTTCCGTCTGCACCTGCCAATGAAGGAGGCGTTTTAGCAGAAATAGACTCGTCTCTATTGAAAAAATAGGCAGATCCTTCAAAATCATTAGTTCCTGATTTCGTAATTGCACTAATTGCTCCACCCGCAAAACCTGAAAGTTTCACATCATAAGGAGCTACACTTACTTGAAATTGCTCAATTGCATCCACAGAAATTGGACTTACACCCGTTTGCCCTCCGTTAGTTCCGTTTGCAGCTAGTCCGAAAACATCATTACTTACAGCTCCATCAATATAAATTGCATTGAATCTATTATTTTGTCCCCCAATAGACAATTGATCATCGCCTCGAATTTGTGCCTGAGGTGTCAATCTTGCAAAATCAGAAATGTTTCTGGATAAGGAAGGTAATGAATTGATTTTATCAGAATTAATTACTGTTTGCGCTCCTGTTCTTTGAGAATTAAACGTATTGTCTCTTGCGCTTCTAACTACTACTTCTTTCAATTGATTTGACTCTTCAGCCAAAGCAATTTTAAAGGTTTTATTTTCTCCTAATTGAAGATAAATTTCGTTTTCTTCATGGTTTCTGAAACCTACATAAGTGATAGTAATTTTGTAAGGTCCCCCTACTCTCATGTTTGAAATACTAAAATTACCAGTCCCATCTGTAGATGCAGTGTAACGGGAACCTGAAGGAGTATGTACTGCAAGAATAGATGCCCCTGGTAAAGTTTGAGAATCGTTATCATAAACATTTCCGCTTACAGAGGAATTTGTATTTCCCTGTGCGTAAAGGTTAGGATTAGCGCAAAATAATAACGCTAATGCAAAAAACAACTTTAAAAATTTTTTCATATTGTCTAGTTTATTAATATTTGGCAAAAATATAACATTTTTGCTTTAATAAGTTAACATAACGTTAAGAATATCGTTTCTTTTAAACAGAATTTTTATCTCAAACCAATAATCACGCTTTTTTTAATTAAAAAAAAAGAAATTATTCAATTAAAATCATTTTATATTAAATTATCCACACCAAATTACCAATTGCAAATACTAAAAAAAATAACACAAATTTAAAAAAAGTACTCTGCCAGAATTACTTAAATACTAAAAAGCCCTGAATTAGCTAAAATCAAGGCTTTTAGTGTTTTATACCTCCATCAAAAACAGAGCAGTAATCAACCTTAAATGAAAATTGATACGATCATAAAAATCAGTAGCTTATTTGCTCCTATTTATTCTTCAAAAAATGATTCAATAAAAAAGTGGTAGATCCGTCATGTGTTTGAACCGTTTTTGTATTAATTTCTTCCAAGATAGAATTTGCCAATTGTTTTCCTAATTCAACTCCCCACTGGTCAAAACTAAAAATATTCCAGATCACTCCTTGTACAAAAATCTTGTGCTCATACAAGGCTATCAAAGAACCCAAGGTTTCGGGTGTCAGTTTTTGGATTAAAATAGTGTTTGTAGGCTTGTTACCTGTAAAAACTTTAAATGGCAAAAGGAATTTTGCTTTATCAGCTGAAATTCCTTGTGTATCAAATTCAGCTTGTACTTGTTCTTCTGATTTCCCATGCATTAATGCTTCTGTTTGTGCAAAAAAGTTAGACATTAGTTTATCATGATGATCATTGTCGCCGTATAGAGGAGTTACAAATCCAATAAAATCTGCAGGTATCAGTTTTGTCCCTTGGTGAATTAACTGAAAAAAGGCATGTTGCGCATTCGTTCCTGGCTCTCCCCAAATGATCGTCCCCGTTTGGTAATTGACCGGTTTCCCGTCCCGACCCACACTTTTACCATTGCTTTCCATTGTTCCTTGTTGCAAGTAGGGTGCTAATTTTTGTAAGTATTGCGTGTACGGAATCAAAGCTTCACTTTCGGCACCAAAAAAATTGTTGTACCAAATACTCAATAACGCTAACGTAACCGGCATGTTTTGGTCAAAATCGGCAGTTTTGAAATGCTCGTCCATCTCATTGGCTCCTTTTAGCATGCCGTCAAAATTATCGTACCCAACGGCTAAACTTATCGTAAGTCCAACGGCACTCCACAAAGAGAATCTCCCTCCAACCCAATCCCACATAGGGAATACGTTGTCTGGGTTTATCCCAAACGCTGTTACTTTTTGAATATTGGTAGAAACGGCAACAAAATGCTTGGCCACATCTTCTTGAGTAGCCGATTTTAAAAACCATTTTCTGATGGTTTCAGAGTTGGTTAATGTTTCTTGAGTTGTAAATGTTTTGGAAACAACCACAAAAAGCGTTGTTTCTGGATTTAGTTTTTTTATGATTTCATTTACATGATCCCCATCCACATTAGAAACAAAATGAACATTTAAATGATTTTTATAAAATTGCAATGCCTCAACAACCATAACAGGCCCTAAATCCGAGCCTCCAATGCCTATATTGACCACATCCGTGAACGGTTTCCCTGTAAAACCTGTTCTTTTGCCGGAAATTACTTCATTGGTAAATAATTTAATTTTACTTTTTACTTCATTAATTTCAGTAAGTACATTACTTCCATCAACATTTATTATTGCTGATTTTTTGGCACGCAATGCGGTGTGAAGTACTGCTCTATTTTCGGTTTGATTAATTATTGCACCATTAAAATAATCAGCAATAGCACTTTTAAGTCCTACTTCATCTGCTAGTTGTAATAACAACTGAAGTGTTTCTTGATTAATAATATTTTTTGAATAATCAATTAAAAAATCATTCCATTTCAAATTGAATTTTTTTGTTCTGGATTCGTCCAATTGAAATAATTCCTGAATCGACGCTTTTTGCATTTCGCTGTAATGCTTTTCAAGTTTTTTCCAAGCGCTTGTTTCGGTTGGATTTGTGGTATTTAAAGCCATTTATTATGTGTTTTGTAGTATTATTTTAATAGGGTAAAAATAGTGAAATTAGTTTTAATGCTAAATGAGTTTTCATTTATATAACAATTTATCAGGAAATACAATGAATAATGACCATCGTATAATCACACCACGTATTTGTATTTTTCAACAGAATAATTGTTTTCAATTAATTTTTAAGTGCTGCATTATAAGTTAGCCACACTATCCAGTTCAAATTTCAAGGGCGTTATTTGTGTCAAAAACCGACTTTTATTAGCGCCATTCATCGGCTCACCACTAGGCAATTTAAGTCTTAATGCATCTACTTGTCTTCCGTTTTTCCAAAATCGATAACAAACATGTGGCCCTGTTGCCAAACCTGTGCTTCCTACTAAACCGATAACCTGTCCCTGACTGACCCGTTGTCCGCGTCTCACGAGTATTTTTGACATGTGCAAATATTGTGTTGAGTAGGTTCCGTTATGTTTAACTTTTACAAAATTCCCGTTTCCGGCAGTAAAACCACTTTGCTCCACAACGCCGCTTGCCGTAGTGGTTATAGGTGTGCCATGAGGCGCCGCATAATCCGTTCCTTTATGTGCTTTCCATCTGTGCTGAACCGGATGAAATCTACTGTTTGAAAATCTTGACGAAATTCTACTGAATTTTATTGGAGACTTAAGAAAGAAATTTTTTAGTGTTTTCCCTTCTTCATTATAATATTGAATTTTATCTGAATTGGGGTTCTGCGCAAAGGGAAAGGCATAAATAATTTTTCCTCCGTATTCAAAAAAAGAAGCTTCCAGTTCTTCGACTCCATCATAAACGGAATCATTTATAAAGCGCTCTGTAAACGTTATCGCAAAACGATCTCCTTTTTTGAGTTTCATGAAATCAATTGAATAGGCGTAAATTTTAGCTATTTTATTCGCTAGAGCCCCTTCAATCTTAGCATTGTCTAAAGTTTCCGACAATGATTCTTTCAAAACTCCACCAATGGTGCGTCGCCTAATTGTAATTGGTTTGGTTTTTTTATAAACAACTACCGCTGTGTCCCGCATATCAATCACGTAATAACTCAGCGCATCGGGTTGATAAATAAAAGCCTGTAAATTATGTTTTTTATCCTTGGACCTCAACAACGTAAAAGGCCTGTTGATTCTAATACTTCTTACATCAAACGAATCTCTCACTTTAGCAATAATATCATATACTTTTCGTTCCCCAATATTCTGATTTTGAATAATAGTTCCAAAAGTATCTCCCCTTTCTATAGTATCATTAACGATATTAAAATCAGCAAGAACAAACCCAAACTCACTCTTTTTAGGAACAAGTTTCACTACTTTTTCCGGCACAACTTCCTTCATTTTATTACATGATACTAAAGAAAAAAGTGCTATTATAATTATAAATATTTGTTTCAAATCTTGTTTTTTTTTATTCAATCTACATTTCTACTCCCCAATTTTCTAATTCGTGGCTACTCCATAATTCCGGGAAGAAAATTCTTCTTTGATATTTTGGATGCATGTATTTTTTCCAGTCACTCCCGCCAGTAGCTTCTCCGTCGCCTTTTCCACTTTGATCAATATATTTTTTTGCTGTATTAAGGTGTTGCATTACCCAAGTAATATTTACCGTATGGTCATAATGACGCATGGCTTGAATTAGTTCTGGATTTTTTTGATCTGATTCCGGTAATTGTTTGAATTTTTGCCAAATATTAATGGTGTTGTATTCCTCCATGTGGGCTAAGAATTCCTTCTTATATTTTTTTTCAAACTCCTCCAGTAAAAATGATTTTTTACCGCTGTGATACTCTTTTCCGGCTGCTTGCCAATACAAATGTTCCAGTGCAAACTCATACGTTGTATTCCGGTCAATGGTATCTCTATAACGGTAATCAATCAGATTTATTAGGTCTGTTGATGAAAATTCTATCAAGCGGTATTGCGCACTTTGAAAGCCGCTGGCCGGAGTTAGTGTATTTCTAAATTTCATGTATTGCTCCACTTCCATTCCATTTCCCATAATATCAAAAGAGGTGGTTAACATGTCAAAATAACGGCTGATTCGCATTAATCGTTCCGTGAAAAATACTGTATTAATGCTTTCACAATAGGAAATTTGCCGCATCTCCCAGAGAATCATTTTAAATATCAATTCATTAACCTGGTGATACATGATAAAAACCATTTCGTCCGGAAGCGTCGTTCTCTGAATTTGAAGATTCAACAGGGCATCTGTCTGAATATAATCCCAATAGGTGATTGGCTTAGACCATAATAATCCTTCGAGCTGTGTTTCTGTTTTTTGATTTATCGCTTCATATTTAAGCTCAATTTCTTTTAAAATAGCTTCTGAATTGTCTTTAGTACTCATTATTTTTTTGTTTTAAAAGGATTTTTCAATCCTCTGTATCCCTCAATATCTGCCTTGATTGACCCTACTGCCAGACTGGCTTTTATCCTCAGCGGTACTTTATTGTCATCGTCCGAAATCCAGACAGTAAGACTTTCTTTCTCTTTGAAAACGCGTCCTGATTGAACCAAAGGTCTAAAAATCATAGCTGAAACAACGCCAAATTTAGTGGTAATATTTTCTCGTCCAATAAACTTTAGCTTGAATTTAGTAGTTTCATCATCAAAAAACATATCGATTGCCACTGATTCTCCAATTTTTAATTTATCGATACTAGGATAGTTTCTTAAATAATAAAAGGCCGATAGAATATCCTGAGTGTTTTTTGGAATGTAAAGTGTTTTTTCGGTTTTATGTTTATAATCTTTTACAACAACTCTGTTTGTAGATTGGTCAAAAAACCCTTCTTGATTTTTAGTATAGCCGCCTTCATCAATTTTTCGAACAAACTGGTACGGATTTCCTGTTTCCTTATCAATGTAGCTTTCGTATAAATCATCTACTTTAAAGAAAAAACGAGACATCCCCGTGGTGTATCCTTTACCAACAACATGAAACGTTTTTTTGTTGTTCAAAATGGCCTCTTTTACTTCCAGCGTGGCATAACCGGCATTGACTATTCCATAGTGTATCCTGAATTTGAACCACTCACCCACTCCGTAAGCATCTTCCTGAGGAGAATCAAAGCTTACTGTTATAATCAACACAAAGAATAAGAATAGTTTTTTCATCACTTAATTTGTCTGTTTATTGACTCTATTAGCAAATTTTGTTCCAAATATATCAAAACAAAAAAACTCAGTCAAATAATGACTGAGTTTTTATGCTATTAACTAACCAAAAAACTATAAACTATGAAATTTATATGAAATCAGGAAGGAAACCACCCCTTCCCTTTTTGCGAGTGCAAAGGTAGTTAACAAATCCACTTTTTTTTGTTAAAAAAAAAGTTTAACACAACATTTACAAAAAAACATGTTGTTTATTAGTTATTTTTTCACAATATGTAAAAATAATGCTTTTTTACAACGTTCCTCGCAATTCCTGTTCTCGCTCAATTGATTCAAATAGCGCTTTAAAGTTCCCCGCTCCAAAACCTTTGGCTCCCATTCTTTGTATAATTTCAAAAAATAAGGTTGGCCTGTCTTGCACCGGTTTTGTGAAAATTTGCAACAAATACCCTTCTTCATCGGCATCTACCATGATGGCTAGTTTCTCGATTTCGTTTAAATCTTCTTTCATCATTTTCATGTGATCTCCCAATCGCTCCGGAATGGCTTCATAATAGGTATGTGGAGGAGCGGACAAAAATTCAATTCCTCTGGCTTTCAATTGCGATACGGTTTTGATAATATCATCCGTTGCAATAGCGATATGTTGAATTCCAGGTCCTCCATAAAAGTCCAGATATTCCTCAATCTGTGACTTTTTCTTTCCTTCGGCAGGTTCGTTGATTGGAAATTTGATTCTTCCGTTTCCGTTTGACATTACCTTACTCATCAATGCTGAATATTCCGTATTGATTTGTTTGTCATCAAAAGAAAGGAAATTTACAAATCCCATCACGTCTTCATAAAACTTAACCCAAGTATTCATTTCGTTCCAACCCACATTTCCTACCATGTGGTCAATGTATTTTAATCCTGTTGGTTCCGGATTATACTCGGATTTCCATTCCTTATAACCAGGAAGGAAAACACCATTATAGTTTTTGCGCTCTACAAAAATATGTACCGTTTCTCCGTAAGTGTAAATTCCGGAACGTACTACTTCTCCAAATTCGTCTTTCTCTACCGTAGGCTCCATAAAAGAGCGCGCACCACGTTTCATGGTTTCTTCGTACGCACTGGTGGCATCTTCTACCCATAGCGCTGCAACTTTCACGCCGTCTCCATGTTTTCTTAAATGTTCGTGTATTGGAGAATCTTGTGTTAATGGCGTAGTTAATACAATGCGGATTTTATCTTGTTTTAACACATACGACGTTCTGTCTCGCACTCCGGTTTCTAATCCTGCATACGCCAAAGACTGATACCCAAAAGCCGTTTTATAATAATGTGCGGATTGTTTTGCATTTCCTACGTAGAATTCTACATAATCGGTTCCTAATAACGGAAGGAAATCTTGTGCTCCTTCAAATATTTTTTCGAGTCCGTATTCTACTGATTTTACTTCTTTGCTCATTGTGATTTATTTTTTGATTCGGCATCTCTAGTTTTGGAACGCGGTTGACGCGGATAAAACAGATGTACACGGATGTATTAATTTAAAATTATGTTGTTGTTTACTCTAAAGCCCTAGCCCTGATGGTCGAATTGCTCTCGCAATTACCTTTTTCTGGCTTCTTTAGCCAGGAAAAGATAAAGCGTACAGCAGGAAATAGCTTCTAATTACTCGACCCAAGATTTGTAATATTGACCGTCGTCCAATCCCATCGCTTCTTCGGTGACCATTAAGGGACGAAAGGTATCAACCATAACCGCTAATTCGTGGGTTTCTGTATGACCAATGCTGCGTTCCATAGCACCTGGCGCCGGTCCGTGAGGAATCCCTTTTGGATGTAGTGTAATGTGACCTTGCTCTATATTGTTGCGACTCATGAAATCCCCATCTACATAATACAAAACCTCATCACTATCTATATTACTGTGATTGTAAGGCGCAGGAATGGATTTTGGATGGTAATCGTACAATCGTGGAACGAACGAACAAACGACAAAAGTTGAAGTTTCAAAAGTCTGATGCACTGGTGGTGGCTGGTGTACCCGACCTGTTATAGGTTCGAAATTATGAATACTAAATCCGTATGGAAAATTATAACCGTCCCAACCTACTACATCAAAGGGATGTGTGGCATAAACGAATTCATGCATCATTCCTTCTTTCTTGATTTTTATTAGAAAATCACCTTTTTCATCGTGCGTTTCTAATTCTGTTGGCAAAATAAAGTCGCGCTCGCAAAATGGAGAATGTTCTAGATGTTGACCTGATTCATTTTTATAGCGTTTTGGCGTGTAAAAAGGAGCAAATGATTCGACGTAAAACAATCTATTTTCCGAAGTTTCAAAATCAATTTGGTAAATCATTCCACGTGGAATAATCAAGTAATCTCCATATTCGAAAGAAATATTTCCCATCATGGTGCGCAATTTTCCTTTCCCTTTATGAATGAAAATCATTTCATCGGCATCGGCATTTTTATAGAAATAACTGCGTAATGATTGTCTGGGTGCGGCTAATCCTATGATACAATCTTTATTGATCAACATGGCTTTACGACTGTCCAGAAAATCGTTCTCCGGCTTTAACTCAAAACCTTTTAAAAGTAATGATTTGATGTTTTTTCCAATGGCAATTTTTGGTTCTACTGAATAGGATTTTAAAATTTCCTTTACCTGTGTTGGTCTGTGAACGTGATATAGTAATGAGGAATGGCCATGAAAACCTTCCGTTCCAAAAAGCTGTTCGTAATACAAACCACCTGTAGGCTTTTCAAATTGAGTATGTCTTTTTTGGGGAAATTTTCCCAATTTATGGTATAAAGGCATGATTTTTTTGCTTAAAAGTTAAAGTTTAAAAGTTTATCGTTTTATCGAAATAAACTTATTTAATTAAATCAAAAAAAATACAATCTATTCCGGATTCCTCTTAATGAGGAATTGCAGATATCCTAACAAACCGTTCCAAATTGTTTTCATAATAACAAATATCGGAATTAAAATTCAAATAAATTACAATTAAAACATAAACCCGATGCTAAACCATGTAAATCCTTTAGGCTGTTCCGGGGACCAGGAATATTTTATTTCTATAGGTCCAATGACTGTTTCTAAACCATATCCTACGGCATAGCCAGAATATTTTGGAATTGAAACCCAATCCACGGTCTCAAAAATCCGATCTCCAATATTAGCAAAATTTGCCGAAAAATTGATGTGGTTTTTTTTATAAAACTCATAATCTATCGTTCCTGTTGATTTTATATAACTATTAGCGGCCACACTTAAATAATCGTATCCATATAAATATTTGAAATTATTAAGCGGATTATATCCATATCCTCCTAAAATAAAATTAAAAAAAGCAACGCTTTCCTGACCAAAAGAAAACCCGGCATCGGTTTGGAATTTTACTGTAGCGTTCTTAAATAAAGTTGCGGCTACACCAAAATCTGCTTTAGCAATAGAAAACGGTTGAAAATCGCCCGTGTAATTGGACGAAAGCAAATAGGTTTGAATATCACCAGTAAAATACCATCCTTTTTTAGGAAAATATTTATTATCAAAAGAATCAAATTTCATGTAGCCAAAAAGACTGAAGTAATTACTGTTATCAATTATTGGATCTACATTGGCGAGTGTTTCTGATTTTATTTTTAAATATTTGAGTTCGACTCCGCCTCCTATCAGAAATTTTTGAACAAATAAAGACTGGAAATACGCTTGATTTGTCAAGTCCGTAAAATCTACATTAATCGAATTTATATCCGGATTATTAAACGTTGTACTGCTTATTTCTTTGGCTACATTCCTGTTAAATTGGTTGTAATAAGATTTAAAACCAAAACTCAAATTAAATCTATTTTCAATATAATAATCTAAATTGTATCTAATATTATCTCCTAAAACAATATCCAGAGAGGCTATATCATTTTTAAAAAGTGTTTTTTTACGGGTCAAATTTACCAAAACGCCACTTTTGAATAAATTATCATAATGCAGGCCAAATTTTAAATAGGTTTTTGTTGAATTCTCTTCTAAATTTATGTTCAGGTCTACACCCCCTTTATTAGGTTCCAATGAATATGAGATAGAGCTGAAATTTTTGGTTGCATTGATATTATTAATGCCTTTTAATAAATCATCATAGCACGTTTTTACTCCGGGCTTAAATCTTAGCTTCCCTATGACATACTCTTTCGTATAATTCTTTAATTCATTGCTTTTTATTGCTCTTATTTGAAGACTGTCTGACAGTAGTTTTAACTTGGGCTTCGTGTAGGGATTGGACGCATCAACAAGTTGTTTGAGTTGCTCATAAATCCCAAATGTTGCCTCTTCCCCTTTTCTTATTATTTCCTTTCCCTTGTCAAATGAGATCACACCATATTGTGTAACGTCTGGTCTAATATAAATATCAGTATCCGTTACATTTTTTTTCATTCGCTCTATAGATTGAAGATTGGTGATTTGAACTAAAATTTTAGTAGCATCCTTGAGTTCTGTTCGGTCTAATAAATCATTTTGAACATCAACTCCTATAATGATATCCGCACCTAATTTTCGCACCTCTTCAATGGGATAATTATTAACAACGCCGCCATCTACCAGAATTTTTCCATCAATTTCCACCGGAGAAAATAAGGAGGGAAATGCGGAACTGGCAATCATGGCCTGTGCCAGATTCCCTTTGTTCAATACCACTTGCTCTCCCGTTTCAATATTAGTTCCAATACATAAAAAAGGAATTGGAAGCTGGTTAAAATCCTTTATGTGTCTTACGTTTCTGGTAATTCTGCTCAATAAATTATAATTGTAGATCCCTTTAGACAAGGCTTCTGGAATTCCTATTTTGAATTTGTCAAACGGTAAAACCAATGCATACAATTCGTCGTTTCTTTTTTCATAAAAATTCTTGGAAGACCTGGGGATAAAATCATTTATTAATTCATTGAAATCGGTCGCTTGAAAAATAGAATCGATCTGGTTTGCATTGTAACCTGAAGCATACAACCCTCCAATAACTGCACCCATACTGGTTCCACCTATGTAATCAATCTTGACACCCGCTTCTTCTAACACCTTAAGGACTCCTATATGAGCAAATCCTTTTGCGCCACCACCGCTTAAAACCAAGCCTATTTTAGGTCTTTTTTGCTCCTGCGAAAACACCATTAAACTAGTAAAAACAAGAAATATTAGTGCAATTTTCTTCATAAGCAGCAATTTGGCAGTACTAAAACTGGACGCGATTGGGTATTATTTGTCCAAGTTTAGATACTCTAGATTAATCATTGATTTGTTGCCTTGTAAAATTCGGTAATTTTTTTGGCTTTAGACACACCTATAACGTCCGAAATTTCTTTTTCTGTTGCTAATTTCAATCTTTTAACACTTTTGAAGTGTTGGATCAAGGTCAGCATCGTTTTTTCGCCAATACCGGGAATGGATTCTATCGAAGAATTCAGTGCTGCTTTACTCCTTTTGTCCCGGTGATGCGTTATCCCAAAACGGTGCGCTTCGTTGCGTAATTGCTGGATTATTTTAAGGGTTTCTGATTTTTTATCTAAATATAACGGAATAGAATCACCCGGATAAAAAAGTTCTTCGAGCCTTTTGGCAATGCCAATTATGGCTATTTTTCCGCGAAGACCCAATTCGTCAAGACTCTTCAGCGCTGATGACAATTGCCCTTTTCCACCGTCAATAATTATTAAATTCGGTAACGGTTCCTTTTCGTCCAGCAATCGTTTGTACCTTCTATAAACCACTTCGGTCATTGAAGCAAAATCATCCGGTCCTTCGACTGTTTTTATATTAAAATGGCGGTAGTCTTTTTTGCTGGGTTTTCCATCTTTAAAAACCACACAAGCCGCTACAGGATTTGTTCCTTGAATATTCGAGTTGTCAAAACATTCAATATGTCTTGGCTCTACAGGCAATCGCAAATCTTTTTGCATTTGTGCCATAATCCTTTTTGTATGACGGTCTGGATCTACAATTTGCAGTTGTTTGAGTTGTTCAATTCGGTAAAACTTAGCGTTGCGAATGGATAAATCCAAAATTTGCTTTTTATCTCCCAATTGCGGAACAGTTACTTTTATATTCTCCCCTAAATCAACGGGAAACGGTACGATTATTTCACGCGACAGCAATTGAAAACGTTCCCGCAGTTCAATAATTGCTAATTCCAGTAATTCTTCATCGGTTTCGTCAAGTTTCTTTTTGATTTCCATCGTGTGTGAACGAATAATCGAACCGTGCGAAATTTGTAGAAAATTTACGTACGCCGCACTTTCATCCGATACAATCGAAAAGACATCAATATTCGTAATTTTTGGATTTACAATCGTGGAACGCGACTGGTAATTCTCCAACACTTCGATTTTCTCTTTTATTTTTTGTGCTTCTTCAAAATGCATGTCGGCGGCCAGATTGGTCATCACCCGCTTGAAATCCTTCATGCTTTCCTTGAAATTCCCTTTCAGGATTTCGCGAATCGCATCCACTTGCTTTTGATAATTTTCTAAAGTTTCTAATCCTTCGCAAGGCCCCATACAATTACCAATATGATACTCAAGACACACCTTGAATTTTCCACTTTCGATATTGCTTTTACTCAAATCATAATTGCAAGTTCTAAGCGGATACAACTCTTTGATCAGTTCTAAAATAGTACTTACGGTCTTGAAACTAGTATACGGCCCAAAATATTCCGACCCGTCTTTGACCATTCTCCGAGTCGCAAATATGCGCGAAAAAGGTTCTTTCTTGATGCACAACCACGGATAACTTTTATCATCCCGCAATAACACGTTGTAGCGCGGCTGCAAGGTTTTTATTAGGTTATTTTCTAGTAAAAGGGCATCGGTTTCCGTAGGAACCACAATGTGTCTTATGGTCACGATCTTCTTAACGAGCACATTGGTTTTGGCCGTGTCATGAATTTTATTGAAATACGAAGAAACTCTTTTTTTTAAATTTTTGGCTTTGCCTACATACAAAATTTTCCCTTCCTTGTCGTAATATTGGTATACGCCTGGATTATCAGGTAAGGTTTGGATTTGGAGTTCAAGTGAAGGAAGTAGCATTTTAGATTGATTCTTTTTAATTTAATTTTGCACTTCAAAAATACAAATAACATTTTTCAAAAGCGAAAAATGACGCACTTCTTATTTCTTCCCGAATAATTTTCTAAATTTAGCCTTTAAACTTTCTATGAATCTACGAGAACCTAAAAACATAACGATCTTAAAAGAGCCCATCTTACCGGGAGACAGCAAAACCATCAATATGGAAATTGCAAAACTCCATACCATGACCAAACTGAAAATTCCAATAATTGTGGAACGGTCAAAAATAAACGGGCCTACCGTATTATTCACCGCGGGGCTTCATGGAGATGAAATTAACGGGATCGAAATTGTACGCCAGCTGATTGTACAAAAAATCAATAAACCAAAAACAGGAACCATTATCTGTATTCCCGTGATTAATGTCTTTGGATTTGTGAATCAATCCCGAGAATTTCCAGACAAACGGGACTTAAACCGGGTATTCCCTGGCAGTAAAACAGGCTCACTTGCAAGCCGGTTTGCGTATAATTTACTTAAAGAAATTATTCCACATGTAGATTATGTAATTGATTTTCATTCCGGTGGCGCCAGTCGCTTCAATGCCCCACAAATTCGTATTGTTCCTAATAATCCAGAACTGAAAGCCTTGTCGGATATTTTCAACACCTCTTTTACGATGTTTTCAAAAAACATTCCGGGAACTTTTAGAAATTCATGTAACAAGTTGGGGGTAAAAATGTTGCTGTTTGAAGGCGGGAAATCCATTGACATAAATGAAACGGTCACACAGGAAGGAGTTGAAGGTTCTAAACGAATATTGCATCATCTGGCGATGTTAAATGCAAAGAAAAAAACCATCATTCCTGAAAAAGAAACGATTTATATAGAAAAATCCGTCTGGGTCAGAGCCAAATACTCCGGGATGTTTCACGGTTATACTAAAATTGGCAATTACGTAACCAAAGGACAACTCTTAGGCTCTATTTCTGATCCCTACGGAAAGGTTGAACACAAAGTAAAAGCACCCAATTCAGGTTATATTTTTAATGTAAATGATGCGCCCATCGTATACCAGGGTGATGCCATCTACCATCTTTCTCTTTAAATACGAGTATACAATCCATACTTTTGCATCCGGTTCAAAATAATAAAACATGAATAAAACAGCCTTACGGAAAAAAAACAAAGCCTTACGGAACTTCCTTTCCGAAAATGAAATCGAGGAAAAGAGTTTGGCTGTAGCCAATAAAACACTCACACTTCCTCTTTGGGAGAAAACCTATTTTCATATTTTCCTACCCATAACAGAACAAAAGGAAGTCAATACAGAATTTATTCTTCACATATTATCCGGAAAAGACAAAGAGATTATTGTTTCCAAAGCTGATTTTGCCACCCGAAAGATGACGCATTTTCTTTTGACTGATAATACCCGAATCAAAAAAAATAAATATAACATTCCCGAACCGGTAGATGGTATTGAAGTTCCTTCTACTAAAATCGATGTGATTTTTGTTCCGCTTTTGGCTTTCGACAAAAAAGGACATCGGGTGGGTTACGGCAAAGGATTTTATGACAAATTTTTATCAGAGTGCAAACCGGATGCAATCAAAATTGGACTTTCTTTCTTCGAACCCGAAGAATTGATTACCGATATTTTTGAAGGCGATATACAACTGGATTACTGTGTGACTCCGAATCAAGTTTATAAATTTTAATCCGTACTTTTGTAACTGATACAATCCACTTAACTTATGAGAACATTCAAAAATTCAAGATTTGCCGTAAGCGTTATGGTCATCCTTTTTGCAGTTTCCTTTTCAAGCTGCAGTATTCACACTGGAACCAGCAGATCATCCTATAAAGCTAAAAAACTACCTCCAGGTCAAGCAAAAAAAATATATGGCGGGAAAAGCGCTAAACAATATGCCCCCGGACACAATAAAAATTAATACAAACAAAAAAGACTTGCTCAAATCAGGAACAGGTCTTTTTGTATGTTATAAAAAACGTCGAACCTATTCGTGATGAAAAGCTTTTTTATTGAAAAAAATCAAGATTCCAACTCCTGTGGAAATCGCCATATCTGCAATATTGAAAATTGCATTGAAAAAAGTAAATTCTTTTCCTCCCCAAATTGGCAACCAACTAGGTAAATTTCCGTGCCAAAAAGGAAAATAAAACATATCTACCACTTTTCCGTGAAACCAGGTTCCATACGGTTGATCCGAGAATAAAGTAGCCACTTCTTGCTGACTATCATCAAAAATAATTCCGTAAAAAACAGAATCGATGATGTTCCCAAAAGCACCTGCCAAAATCAATGAGATGGCAACAATTAGATAGTTAGAACTATTTTTTCTTTCTATAGAATCCCATAGCCAGTACCCAATTCCGCCTACAGCAACCAATCTAAAAAGGGTTAAAAATAATTTTCCGTAAACCCCCGGAATTACTGTTCCCCATGCCATTCCCTCATTTTCAATGAAAAGGATTTTGAACCATTTGAATACTTCGACTTCTTCCCCTAAGATAAAATTAGTTTTGATGTAGATTTTAGTGACTTGATCAACAAGCAGTAAAATAAAAATAAGGAGATAGGCTTTTCGTAATGACATTTTATAAATTTTAATGGCGCAAAAATAGCAATTTAATCAAAAAAAACGCTCCCAATGGAGCGTTAAATATTGTTTAACTAGTAGTTTATCGTTGCAGGTTCTTTGCTTCAATACTCATTGTAGCGTGAGGGACAATTTTCAATCTTTCTTTCCCGATTAATTTGCCTGAGACTTTACACACTCCATACGTTTTATTTTCGACACGGAAAAGGGCATTTTTCAAATCCCGAATAAACTTTTCCTGACGAATTGCCAGTTGAGAGTTTGCTTCTTTAGACATCGTTTCGCTTCCTTCTTCAAAGGCTTTAAAAGTTGGAGAAGTATCGTCAGTTCCGTTATTTAAATCATTCATGTACGCACTTTTTATCAGATCTAAATCAGCCTGTGCTTTTTTAATTTTCCCAAGGATTATCTCTTTGAATTCTGCTAAATCAGTATCAGAATATCTTGTGATTTCATCTGTCATCTTATATTATTTTGAAATTAATATCATTGTTTTTATTTCATCAAATGTTATTTCCGTACCGTTTGTTATTTCATCTACAAATACCAATTCACTGGTCAGTGTTTCTGATTTTATATAGGCTTCATTTTCTAAAATTGCCTGCTCTAAAAGTCCGTTTCTCTTCAGTTGCACTTTAATTTTATCCGTAACTTCAAATCCGGAATCTTTACGAATATTCTGAATTCTGTTTACTAATTCTCTGGCAATTCCCTCTTGTTTTAATGCTGGTGAAATTGTAATGTCCAGCGCAACCGTTATTCCGTTAGCGTTTGCTACCAACCAGCCTTCAATATCCTGTGAGGTAATTTCGACATCTTCTTGTGTTAAAATTACGGTATTTCCTGCAATAACAATACTTAGGCTTCCATCCTTATCCAATTGACTGATCTGTGCCGCAGAAAACCCTTGTATTTCCCTAGAAATCAACCCCATATCCTTTCCAAAACGGGGTCCAAGTGCCTTAAAATTAGGCTTGATTTGTTTCACCAAAACACCGGAAGCATCATCCAAAAGTACGATTTCCTTCACGTTTACCTCTGCTTTTATCAGGTCAGAAACAGCTTCAATTTCGGCTCTTTGATTGTCGTCAAGCACCGGAATCATTACCTTTTGCAACGGCTGACGCACCTTGATCATTTCCTTTTTTCGGAGTGATAAAACCAATGATGAAATGGTTTGTGCTTTCTGCATTTTGCTCTCCAACATTTTATTAACATAGTTTTCAACCGAAATTGGAAACTCGGCCAAATGTACGCTGTCATATTTTTCCGACTGTGTTGCTACAGTTAAGTCTCTGTAAAGTTTGTCCATAAAAAACGGAGCGATTGGCGCACCAAGTTTACTTATGGTTAACAAACACGTATATAAAGTTTGATATGCCGCGATTTTGTCCTGTGCGTATTCCCCTTTCCAGAAGCGTCTTCTGCACAAACGAACGTACCAGTTACTCAAATTTTCCTGAACAAATTCAGAGATTGCGCGAGCCGCTTTAGTTGGCTCATAATCTGCATAATAGGTATCTACATCTTTTATCAAGGTATTCAATTCAGAGATAATCCATTGGTCAATTTCCGGTCTTTCGCTTAATGGAATCTCTGCTTCTTCATATTTGAAACCATCAATATTAGCATACAAACTAAAAAACGAATACGTGTTGTACAAGGTTCCAAAGAATTTTCTACGTACCTCAGCGATTCCTTCTAAATCAAATTTCAAATTGTCCCAAGGATTTGCATTCGAAATCATGTACCAACGCGTCGCATCTGGACCGTATTCTTTTAATGTTTCAAATGGATCTGCGGCATTGCCCAGACGTTTAGACATTTTTTGTCCGTTTTTGTCTAAAACCAATCCGTTAGAAACTACATTTTTATAGGCAACTTTATCAAAAACTAATGTCCCAATGGCATGTAAAGTATAAAACCAACCACGCGTTTGATCCACTCCTTCAGCAATGAAATCAGCAGGAAAATCCTTGTTTGCGTCTATTTTATCTTTGTTTTCAAAAGGGTAATGCCATTGCGCATAAGGCATGGAACCAGAATCGAACCAAACATCAATCAAATCAGCTTCACGTTTCATTGCCTTTCCAGAAGCAGAAACCAAGGTGATTTCGTCGACTACATTTTTATGCAAATCAACTAAATCGTAATTGGATTCAGCCATATTTCCAATTTCAAAACCTTTAAAAGGATTTTCTTTTTGAAAACCTGCAGCGATAGATTTTTCAATTTCGTTGTATAATTCTTCAACAGAACCAATTAAGATTTCCTCTTGTTTATCTTCAGTTCTCCAAATTGGCAATGGAATTCCCCAGAATCTGGATCGCGATAAATTCCAGTCATTGGCATTTTTTATCCAGTTTCCAAAACGTCCTTCTCCAGTCGATTTTGGCTTCCAGTTAATCGTTTCGTTCAGTTCGAACATTCTGTCTCTAACCTCCGTGATTTTTATGAACCAGGAATCCAATGGATAATATAAAATCGGCTTATCGGTTCTCCAGCAATGCGGATAACTGTGGACATATTTCTCTACTTTGAAGGCTTTGTTTTCTTCTTTTAATCGAATGGCAATTTCAACATCTACTGAACGCTCTGGCGCTTCACCGTCGTTGTAATATTCATTTTTCACATATTTACCGGCATATTCGCCCACATGTGAGGTGAATTTTCCTTGTAAATCTACTAATGGAACCGGAGTTCCATTTTCATCCAGCACCAACATCGGCGGGATTTCTGGCGTAGCTTCTTTTGCTACTCTTGCATCATCAGCACCAAAAGTAGGTGAGGTATGTACAATTCCTGTTCCATCTTCGGTAGTTACAAAATCTCCTGAAATTACTCTAAAAGCATTTTCAGCATTTTGATACGGAAGCACCAATGGCATTAGTTGTTCGTACCGAATATCAACTAAATCAGCTCCTTTGCATTCTGCTAAAACCTGAAACGGAATTTTCTTGTCGCCTTCTTTGAAATTTTCAAAATCAGCAGGTTCTGTACTTTCAAAAAACCCTTTCCCGAATTGTTTTGCAACTAATTTTTTAGCCAAAATCAATGTTGCCGGACGAAATGTATATTGATTGAATGTTTTTACTAAAGCATATTCAATTTTTAGACCTACAGTCAAAGCGGTATTACTTGGCAATGTCCAAGGCGTTGTCGTCCAAGCGAGGAAATAAAAATCCCCAGCCCAGCCCTCCCCTTTGGGGAGGGAGTCGAGTCCGAAAGCCTTTGATACCGAATTTTCAGTTTCAGCTCCCTCTCCTTTGGAGAGGGTTGGGGAAAGGACTTTAAATTGTGCCACAACCGTCGTATCCGTTACATCACGATAACTTCCTGGCTGATTCACTTCATGCGACGACAATCCTGTTCCTGCTTTTGGAGAATACGGCTGGATGGTGTAGCCTTTGTACATCAAATCCTTATTGTAGATTTGTTTCAAAATCCACCAAACCGTTTCCATGTATTTGGATTTATAGGTCACATACGGATCTTCCATATCTACCCAATATCCCATTTTTTCGGTCAAATCATTCCACACATCGGTATAACGCATCACGGTTTTTTTACATGCTTCGTTGTATTCTTCGATGGTAATCGTTTTTCCGATATCTTCTTTTGTAATTCCTAATTCCTTTTCGGTACCTAATTCTACGGGCAAACCGTGTGTATCCCAACCAGCTTTTCGCTTTACTTGGAACCCTTTTTGAGTTTTATATCGGCAAAAAATATCTTTAATGGCACGCGCCATCACGTGATGAATTCCAGGTAATCCATTTGCCGAAGGCGGCCCTTCAAAAAACACGAATGGGGTGTTTCCTTCACGAGTGGTTACACTTTTCTCGAATATGTTTTCCTTCTTCCAAAAATCAAGTACCTCTGACGCTACAGTTGGTAAGTCAAGTCCTTTGTATTCAGTAAATTTTGTGCTCATTTTATCCTTTTCTAAATCGAGGTGCGAAAGTAAGGAATAGTTATGAATTATGAGTTATGAGTTACGAGTTTTTGCGTGAGGGATGGAAGAGGAAATCCTTTTATGAAGTTTACGAAATAAAAGATTGGAACGAACAGCCCGACCCGAAGTTTTTACGTAGGGTCACGCCCGAATTTCTAGGTAAAAACTTCTTTTAAAACATCCAGCGATTTTGGTTTTCTTGAAACTTTTATGGCTTTGCAATTTTCTAAAGTGAATTTGTTTTGAAAGAATTTGTATTAAATACAATTTCTTATCAAATTGAAGTATTTAACCCTTATTTGTCATCATCATCCAGTTCGAAAAAATCATTAACTGATTTTCCAAACAACCTTGATAATTTTAGCGCAAGAACTGTTGATGGCACAAAGCGATTGGTTTCAATTGAATTTATAGTTTGCCTTGAAACTCCTATTTTCTCCGCTAATTCCTCTTGAGTTAAATTTAAAATGGCGCGTTCTACTTTTAATCTATTCTTCATTACACACCTTTTTTAAATTACTAAAATTCAACAATATGACAACGAAGAACATTAATAGTTAACTGCTATTTCCTCGTATTTTTTATTGAGTTACGATATTCTAAAAAAAATAGCATGACAAGAATTAGGTATCCTGCTGCTTTTATCCACTTGCTAATATTGTAGTCCGTAAATAATTGTAACGAAATAATAGTTATTGAAATCAAAATCAAAATTAATTTTATATACTTCATATCAATGATTTTAAATAGTTAGCAACCTATGTGTTTTTTAAACTTTTCCTTTTTGTTTTGATTTTGATTCCATAAAGTTAATTAGTTAAAGCTTATTTTCCATAAAGAACAACAAACTTGATTAAAAGACAAATATACTTTACTTTTAAACACAAAACTATATTTTCTCAAAAATTTTAAGTTTAAGAAAAAACTTCTTTTAAAACATCCAGCGATTTTGGTTTTTTGAAGCCGTCCAAGTGGAAACTGTAGTAATCGATCAGTATTCTTAAAATGATTTGCCGTTCGATGACATGGAATATTTTTTGATCGGTATCGAATTTCAAATCGATTAGTTTTTTGAACAAATTGCTTTCATGTTCCGTGAGCGAACTGATGGCATTGAAAGGCGTAAAGACACCTTCGTTCATTTCGAAAAAAGGCATGTCCATATCAGAAATATCCGGATAAAAACCCAGATATTTTGTGGTTTCTAATAATAAAATCAAATGAAAATTAGCAATTTCATCGTGATTGTCGAGCCAATGCAAAGCGGTTTCCAGAAAGGTAAACAGATGTTCATTTGCCTCTTCTTCGTGAATGGAATGGTGTAGCATTTCGGAAATGAACATTACAATCGTGCTTTTATAGATATCCGAATGTATCGAATGAAAAGGAGTCCCGATTTTTATTTCCTTGAAATTTTCTAAAGTACCTTTGTTTTTATGAACGGCTTCAATTTCGAGTATCGTCAAAGGTTGAAAATAAGCGATTTTTTGATTTGATTTTCGACTCGAAAAAGCATCCCGAACGAAGTACGATTTCAAGCCATGTGACAGCGTAAAGCATTTCACAATTAAGCTTTTTTCTTGAAATTTTAAAGATGAAAGAACAATGGCTTTGGTTTTTACGAGCACAATTTTAATTTAAAGATTGAAAAATTTAAAGATTGAAAAATTCATTCTTCTAAATTACCTGATTATCATTACTTTTTTAACTTTAGTTTCCACTCCGTCTTGCGCCGAAATAAATATCATGTACACCCCTGAGGCCACTTTATATTTCCCAAAGGCGGTGGTATCCCATTCTATTGTTCCACCCTCGGAAGTGGTTTCATAAACCAGATTTCCTCCAATATCAGTGATTTTAATGTTGGCTTTATCCAGTAATCCGGCAATTTTAACGGTTCCTTGGTATTCCGGTCGTACCGGATTTGGATACACATACGCGTTACTTAAATCATCATTAGCAGCAGTTGCAATTCCTTTGAAAGAAATCAGCCCTTTTGCAGTAGCAATAAAAACTTCGCCCGTAGCGCTATTGATCTCAATGTCATTGATCACATTGCTGGGCAACGGCGAGTTGCTTATTGTAAAATGATATTTGGTTTCCTGACCGTTTGGCGAGACTAAAAACAAACCGGAATCAGCCGTTCCTATCCATTTATTATTGGCACCATCAACAGCAATATCCGTAATAAATTGCTCGTATAACAATTCTTGGGCCAGATTATCGTCTGTAATAATTATGGGATTGGTCGTCATCTGGTCATCCGATTGAAAACTACTTACATTTGACAAAATTCGCAACCCTTTTGTAGTACCGATCCAGAGCTGGTTTCTGGTATCTATTGCAATAGTTCGAACATCCGAAACTGGTAAATTACCCAAATCAGCGCCTGTTGTTATTTTTTTAAATTTAGTGTTACTTTCGTTAAAACCAATCACACCATCACCATTCGTAGAAAGCCATTTGGTTCCATTTCTATCTATTGCAATTGTTCCAAAATTGTTGTCATTTGGCGAGTCCAAAATAGCATCCATCGCATAACTTTGCCATTGACCCGAAGGCCTCAAGACTTTCAATCCATTTTTTATTCGGCTGTTGGTAACCCAAAGATTTCCTGTTTTGTCAAATGCGGTTCCATTGATCCTAATGTCTTTATAATTAGGCCCTGCAAAGGTTAATGACTCTAAGCCGCTATTGGTTTGATTGTACAAAATTTTTGGTACGTCATTTTCTATTTTCAACAGTCCTGAGAAAAAAGAACTGGCATATACTTCGTTTTCATTGCTTGGATTAACTATTATTCTGGTCATTGATTGCGCTCCTAAAACTGCTTCATACGGAATATTTAACCACCCTGTAGCGCTAAATTTACTAATCCCATAACTGTCTAACGGATACGGATTATAATCGGACGTATAATCTCCGTAAACCCCCCAAAGCGAGCTGGGCGCCACCTGAAGCGAAAATATATTGTTTCTTGACGGACCAATGGGTGTTATGTTTTCAAAAGTTACCCCCAAAGAAAGCGTAGTTGTAGTCAATCCATTTTCTTTTGTTCCAATAAAAACAGTGTCGCCTATTATAGTAGCACACGTAAAACTAATATTGGGTTCCGGCAGTTGGTTGGTGTTTATTTGATGTACCAATGCCATTTGGCTGTTATAAATATAAATCCTGCTTAAAGTTGTAACTACTAAATAACCATCCGATGTTCTCATATCCAATGCAGGTTGAGAAAGCCGGACAGATCCCGCAAACGAATCCGTAACCAAATTAAATTTATGAATGTATCCCGAAGCGTCCACAGCATACAGATTTGAACCTACTGTTGTTATGCCAGACCAGATTCCAGAGGCTATTGTGGTCCATTGGTTAAAATCGACTAAATTCTTATTAGAAACAGCAGCTCTTTTTATTCCATTATTTGTGGCAGCATAAATAAAACCATTGTACAATGCGGTTTGGCTCACACTGATTTCGGCACCGGCATTCCCAATAAAATAAGTATCCCCAAATTGCATGGTGGCCAAATTAAATTGGACAATACCAAAATCACACGAGAGATAAGCTATCCCTTCAAATTCCATGAAATGATTGATTTTCTTTATATCCGAAGGAAGTTGTTTGTTGATAATATCGACTACATTGAGCATGCTTCCATCAACTTCATTAATCACGATTAGCAGTCCGTTTTCATATCCTACAATTGTTTTATTGGAGGCTGTACTATGAAATACCGACGAGATGGTTTGTCCGGAGAGTCCGTCTACTGTATTGGTGGTTTTGATTATATTACTGGTTGTGTTTTTAGAAAACAACGCATTTTCAGAAGCAGCAAAAACGGCTGTTGCAGATACGGAGACATCTTTTATTTCATTATAGGAGAAATAACCCTGCCACGACAAATCGTTTTGAGCAAAACCCATTTGCACAAAAAGTAGCAGCAAAAAAAATAAAACGCTCTTGTTCATTATCTGTATGACTATTGAATTACAAATATAGAACAAACGAAAGTCTTAGCATTTTGTTACACACAAAAAATGCCTTCTGTCCAGAATAAAGACAAAAGGCATTTTATACAATAATTAAAGCTGATTTACACGACCCCTTGTGCCAGCATAGCATCTGCTACTTTTACAAATCCAGCAATGTTTGCTCCTTTTACATAGTTCACATATCCTTCTTCGTCCGTACCATATCTTTTACATTGATTGTGGATTCCTACCATAATCTCTTTTAGCCTGCTATCTACTTCTTCACTGGTCCAGTTTAAACGAATAGAATTTTGTGTCATCTCTAATCCAGAGGCTGCAACACCACCTGCATTTGCCGCTTTACCTGGTGCAAAAAGGACTTTTGCGTTTAAGAATTCTTTGATAGCTTCTAACGTACATGGCATGTTTGCTGCTTCGGTTACACAAATAACTCCATTTGCAATTAAGTTTTTTGCATCTTCCTCGTTCAACTCATTTTGAGTTGCGCAAGGAATGGCAATATCTGTTTTTACTTCCCACACACTTTTACCTCTGTGGAAAGCGGCATTTGGATATTTTTCTAAATACGATTCGCATCTGTTATCGCCTCTTGCCCTCATCTCTAGCATAAAGTCAATTTTTTCTCCGAAAATACCTTCCTCATCATAAATATACCCATCCGGACCTGAAATAGTAACTAATTTTCCGCCAAGGTCATTTACTTTCAAAGCGACTCCCCAAGCCACATTCCCAAATCCAGAAATGGAAACTGTTTTTCCATTGATAGTTTGGCCTATGGTTTTAAGCATTTGTTCCGCAAAATAAACCACTCCATACCCTGTTGCTTCCGGTCTGATCAAAGAACCTCCGTAAGCCAGTCCTTTACCGGTTAACACTCCAGTAAATTCGTTTTTTATTCTTTTGTATTGACCAAATAGATACCCAATTTCCCTGGCTCCAACACCAATATCTCCTGCAGGAACGTCTAATTGTGGCCCGATGTGTCTGCACAATTCCGTCATGAAAGACTGACAGAAACGCATCACTTCCCCATCTGATTTTCCTTGTGGATCAAAATCCGATCCTCCTTTTCCTCCGCCCATTGGCAAAGTGGTCAGACTATTTTTGAATACTTGTTCAAATGCTAAAAACTTAAGCACTGATAAATTTACCGTATGGTGGAAGCGTATTCCCCCTTTGTATGGTCCGATTGCTGAATTCATTTGAATTCTAAAACCTCTGTTAACCTGTATTTCACCACTATCGTCAACCCACGGAACACGAAATATAATCGACCGTTCTGGTTCAGCTATTCTGAGAAGCAAATTTTTTCCGTCGTATTTTTTCTGTTCTGCAATAAATGGGATTACAGTTTCAGCGAATTCCCTAACAGCTTGAATAAATTCAGGTTCATTTGGATTTTTGGCTTCAACTTGAGCCATAAATTCATTTACTTTTAGTAACATAGATTATAAATAATTGATTAAGAAAACGATTTCGTTAAACTATACAAAGATACATTTTATAAAAATATTCAGACTTAGTTTTTCCACTTTATCAATAGAATTATTTTTTTATTACCCATTTGCAATCAATTGTGTATAAGATATACCATTTAATCTAAAATCACTATGACTTTCGTAAGTAAAACAAGAATTTGTAAACTTATTTATAATTTTATTTTTATTAGTGAATGATGTTTTTATATATTTGTCAGGATTAGAAAATTTATCCCCCTAATGATCAAACAAATAACCCTGCTTACCCTTTTTTTTTTGGGTTTTTACCTCATTCTAATGCACAATTCGGTGGTTTTTCGCATGAAATAGGAGTGGTTGTTGGGCCTGTTGCTTTTCAATCTGATTATGGGGAACGAAATGACCTTTCAACAAACTCAGGAAATACAGGTATAGGAATAGGGATTATTCATTATTTGAATTTTTCTTATAAAGCCGACTGTAGTTGTTATACCCCGGAAACGTATTTTAACAACCACTTCAAATTAAGAAGTGAGCTATCGTATAATAAAACCCACTTAAAACACTTTGGCGAATGGGTCGCTCCAGAGAAACCCTCACTGGAAGCAGATCAATTGCGCGCAATGACAGGAAGCACTGCTGTTACTAACATTGGAATGCAACTGGAATATTTTCCCTGGAGTATTCGTGATTTCAGTTCCCGAACAGGAAGCTTAGGGCCTTTTATAAGCCTGGGAGGTCAGTTTAGTTATTACAATGCAAAAGCTTCGTCCTCACTAGGCCCTTTAGGAACTCCGTTAACTACATTTCCTAAATATCTAACCCCAACTGATGGTCGTCCGTATGGGTTTTCTTCTGAAAGCGGATCTGTCTGGTCCGTGGTATCCAGCGTGGGAACCCGCTATAAATTATCTCCATTATCGGATTTAATGGTCGACTTAAGAATGCAGTATTATTTTTCCAACTGGGTAGATGGTTTAAATCCTAATCCGGAAATTTATAAAGAAAACAAAGCAAACGACTGGCTGGTCTGGTTTAATGTAGGGTATATTTATTATTTGTAATAATAATGGCAATACTTTTACACAACAAACCCCCAACTCTAAATTAGAATTGGGGGTTTGTTTTTATTTTGAAAAAATCTTACGTTAAGGCTTGTTTCAAATCTTCCAGTAGATCTTCGATATCTTCGATTCCTACGCTTAACCGGACTAAATCATCTGTGATACCAACTGCTGCCCGTTTGTCTTCCGGAATTGATGCGTGAGTCATCAAAGCCGGATGATTTGCTAATGACTCTACACCTCCAAGGGATTCTGCAAGGGTAAATACGTTAATTTTTTCTAGAAAAGCAATAGCATCTTCTTTTTTACCAGAAACAAAGGTAAACGAGACCATTCCTCCATAACCGCTCATTTGCTTTTTTGCAATTGCATGAAACGGATGGCTTGGCAATCCTGGATAATACACCGTCTTTACTTTTATATGATTGTCTAAAAAATCCGCTACTTTCTCTCCATTCTGACAATGTCTTTCGACACGCAAATGCAACGTTTTTATTCCTCTAAGCACTAAAAAACTATCCATTGGCCCTAATGTAGCTCCAGTTGCAAATTGTTGAAAATGCAATTGTTCCCCAAGCGCCTCCTCTTTTACAATTAAAGCTCCCGCAATTACATCAGAATGACCGCCAAGATATTTCGTCGCCGAATGCATGACAATATCAGCACCTAAGTCTAATGGTTTTTGTAAATAAGGCGTTGCAAAAGTATTATCAACTGCGAAAAGTATTTTCTTTTCTTTGGTGATTTTAGCAATTTCCTGAATATCTGCTAATTTCATCAAAGGATTTGTTGGCGTTTCTACCCAAACTAATTTTGTGTTTTCAGTTATCAATGACTTGAATTTCTCTATGTCATTCATATCCACAAAATGAAATTTTATTCCGGAATCTTTGTAAATACGGGTAAACATGCGATAGGTTCCTCCATATAAATCATCCATTGCTATAATTTCATCCCCTGCTTTGAAAGAACGCAAAACACAATCTGTAGCCGCTAACCCTGAAGAAAAAGCCAATGCTCGGGTTCCGTTTTCTATACTTGCTAATGCATTTTCCAGTGCGGTTCTGGTAGGATTTGCAGCTCTGCTATATTCATAATCCGGATTTATGGGTTGTCCGGGACTTGTTTGTGCAAATGTAGATGTTTGATATACCGGTGGCATAACGGCTCCTGTGCTTGGGTCATGGTGTTGTCCACCGTGAATCACTTTAGTATTAAATTTCATATCTTCTAATTTTAAAATGCTCGATTGTTTTACAAATTTACCGTTTAATTCATTCTTACCAAGCCTCAAGTAGGTACCATAGTATTTAATTATCTATTACAGGATGAAATACATTGTCTTATTTTCACTTATCCTTTTTTCTATCACACGGTGCTCTAATGAATTAGTTTTTGAATACCAGAATTTTGTAACAACAACTACATTACACTGCAAAAAGCCATGTCCTACAATAAGCTTAAAAATCCTAATAGCTAAAGAACTCCCAATTGTAGCAGACAGCATTAATAAAAAAGTATTTTCTGTACTGAAGAAAATTATTTATTTTGGCGAAAAGCCATACACTGCATCAAATCACAAGGAACTAACGACTGCTTTTATTGGTTCCTACGAAAAACTCCAAAACGATTTTCCGAATGATACCTTTGGATGGGAAGCTCAGGTTGAAGAAAGCATAAAATACAAATCTGAAAATATTTTAAATTATAAAAGCATGTCTGACCACCAGTCTTTCGGTTTAATTTACTCCAACAGAGGTCTTTTGGAGATCTGATTCTAAAAACACGAAGACAACTTGTTTTACAAATCAAAAATTCAATTAGTCTATAGCTTTAATTCGGGATACCATCAGTGCTATCAAAAATCCAAAAATACCTATAAATGCGAATGAAAATCGCAGACTGGACAACTCAGCGATGTACCCTATAATAGGCGGACCCATCAAAAATCCAAGAAAGCTTACGCTGGAAACTGTAGTTAGGGCTACGCTGGGAGAAACGTTTGGTGTTTTCCCGGCAACACTATATACAGTAGGCACAATAGTAGAAACACCTAGCCCTACAAACATAAAAGCGAGGGTTGCGGGAATAATAAAAGGAAAAAGTACTGCTGTAAAAAGTCCTGCCGAAATCATGATACCACTTATTTGTAAGACTCTTTTTCTTCCAAATTTACGGATCAGTCCATCCCCTAAAAAACGCCCACCTGCCATCATAATCATAAAAGAAGTGTATCCTAAAATCACTAATGGTCCGGGTGCTTTGATAACATCTTTGAAATAAACGCCGCTCCAGTCAAACATAACACCTTCACTGGCCATGCAACAAAAGCCAATGACACCAAGCCAAATTAAACCGCTATCTGGTTTTGAAAACATTTTTTTCTTCTCGACTTGGATCGTTTCTTTGGCTTTGACCAAAAAATTATAATTAAATGCCATCATCAATAGTACTATTCCGGCAACAATCAAAAAATGAACATACGGAGTCAACTCAAATGCCAGCATACCCAATCCTACTAAAGCACCTGTAAATCCGGCAAAACTCCACATCCCATGAAAAGAGGACATAATTGTTTTTTTGAAAAGTACTTCTGTGTAAACACCCTGTGTATTCACGGCTATGTTAGACAAGTTTCCAAAAATTCCAAACACGAATAATCCCAATGACAATTGCCAAGCCGCAACAGCCAAGCCCAAGTTTGTCAAGCTAAAAACATAAAAAAGCAAGGAAAAAATCAAGATCCGATGACTGCCAAAACGAGTGACCAATTTACCGGAAAAAGGCATCACCACCAGTTGTCCTAGTGGCAAAGCAAATAAAATACTCCCTAAATCCCCTTCGCTTAGGTGCAATGCTGTTTTAATATCCGGAATTCGGCTGGCCCAAGTAGCAAAACACAAACCCATACCAAAATAGAACATAGAAACTGCCCAACGAATTCTTTTCAGATACGAAATCTTAGCATCTTTATATGTTTTCTTGAATTTAGCTTTCGTTTTTGACCTTCCTAAAAAGTTTAAATCTATCAAAGTGATTTGTTTTAGAATTTTATTGTGCCAAAATTACAAAAAGCAACGATTGGTTGTGTCAGAGCCACACATTTGATGCAAGCTACAACGTTATTGTTCATAAAAAGTAATTCCCGCGAATTCACTAATTTTCACAAAAGTTTAAAAAAATTAGCGAATTCGCGGTACATTTTATAAATCTAAAATCGGTTTTTTAATAAAAAGACCGCTGATTCACTGATTTTATAAAGGCATATAATCAGTGAATCAGTGACTACATTTTTATTTTCGTAAAATACTTACTACAAATCAATTGCTTTTTTGTGAGCGCTACTCTCAATCGCCGCTTCAATAATTCGCATAACCTGAACACCCTCTTGTGCCGTAACCGGTTCTATAGATTCATTTGTAATCGAATGATATACGCCGTCAAAAAAGTCATAATAATTCCCTTGAAGCGTGGGTGTGATTTCCTGAACCGTTTTGCCTTTTATTTCCGTGTGTAACAACCCTCTTTTTTCAACTGATTCCGTTCCCCAAACATCCAGATTGGGTTTCATTCCTAATTTTAATTCGTCTTCCTGTACATCGCCACGCGGTTTCAGGAATGACCCTTTTTTTCCATGAATAATATAAGCGGGAATCGCTTCCCGGACAAAAAAACCCGCTTTTAATCGGACACGAAAGTTAGAATAATACAGTAAAATATCGATATAATCATCAACCAAAGAATGTTCCCGTGTGATGCGGATGTCAGCAAAAACAGATTGTGGCAATCCAAACAAGCACAAGGCCTGATCGATTAAATGTGGCCCTAAATCCTTGAGAATTCCAGCACCGGAATTGGCGGTTTCTTTGTGTTGTTTTGGACTCAAAAGCGGATTGTACCGATCAAAATGGATTTCGGCTTCTATAAGATCTCCCAAAACTTTCTCTGAAATGATTTTCTGGACGGTCTTGAAATCACTGTCCCATCGTCTGTTTTGAAAAACGGCCAGTTTCAATCCATTTTCTTTAGCGATAGCAGCTAATTCCTGCGCTTGGGCAACCGTTGTGGTAAATGCTTTCTCGACAATGGCGTGTTTCCCGGCCAACAGCACTTTTTTAGCATATTCGTAATGTGTCTCTACAGGGGTATTGACTACCACCAGATCAAGATCATCCTCTAATAGCTCTTCCATCGTGGCATAACTTTTCACCGAAGGATAATCTTGATGAATCAATTTTTTACTTCGTTCCCAAGAACCAAGCAGCTCAAATCCGGGATGAAATTCTAAAAAAGGAGCATGAAATACTTTTCCGGACATTCCGTAGGAAAGCAAAGCTGTTTTTATTTTTTGCATGGTAGTAATTTTCAAATTATTGGCGTATTATTTTTAAACATGTAAGTCCTGTAAGTTTTTAAAATTTAGAGGAGTACTATAAATTCTTCTCAACTCATTATCTTTTCAAAATAAAGATTCTTGTTTTTTTAAGCATTTAATGAATTTAAGTTCATAGAAGAATTAAAATGCCTTTATACAGTGTCACTTTATACTTTTTAAAAGTAAAACGTATTTGACTTATATGTTTCAAAATTTTACTTTTTTGCTCTTTCGTATTGTTTTGGCCATTCGCTCTCCGCCTTTAAGTCATGGGCAAATGTCAATCCTAAATTTGGATTTCTCAGGGACTCTCTGGCAAATAGCACTAAATCCGCTTTACCTGAAGCAACAATCTCCTCGGCTTGGGCGGCATCAGTGATTAAACCTACGGCGCCAGTCCGGATTCCGGTTTCTTTTTTTATGCTTTCTGCAAAAGGGACTTGGTAATTTGGTCCCAACGGAATTTGTTGGTGCGAAACTAATCCTCCCGAAGAAACATCAATCAAGTCCACTCCTTTTTCTTTTAGTATTTTCGAAAGTTGTACAGATTCCTCAGCATTCCACCCGCCTTCTGCCCAGTCTGTTGCTGAGATTCTAACGAATAAAGGCAAGTTTTCCGGCCACTCAGCTTGAACTGCTACAACGACTTCGAGTGTCAATCGGATTCGGTTTTCGAAACTTCCACCGTATTCATCGGTTCTAAAATTAGACAAAGGCGAAAGAAACTGATGCAACAAATACCCGTGTGCGGCATGGATTTCCATCACTTGAAAACCTGCTTGAAGCGCTCTTTTTGTGGCTGATTTAAAGTCGGAAACTACTTTTTGAATTCCTGTTTGGTCTAATGCAATTGGTATTGCTTCATTGTCATGATAGGCTACAGCACTTGGCGCTACTGGATCCCAACCGTCTTGTATTTTAGCTACTTTTCTACCTCCGTTCCATGGTGATGCGGCGCTGGCTTTTCTTCCGGCATGTGCCAATTGGATTCCGGGAATTGAATTCTGACTGATGATAAATTGATTAATTTGCTGCATTTTTTCGATTTGTTCGTCTTTCCAAAGTCCCAAATCGCCCGGAGAAATCCTGCCTTCTGGAGAAACCGAAGTCGCTTCCTGAATGATTAATCCTGCGCCTCCGCTGGCGCGACTTCCCAGATGCACAAGATGCCAATCATTAGCAAAGCCATCATGAGCAGAATATTGGCACATAGGAGAAATTGCAATTCTATTTTTAAGCGTGATGCTTTTTATTTGGAGTGGAGAAAATAATTGAGATGACATAGTAGTAATTTAAGTATGTAATTAAAATAAAGACAAAGGGAATTTCCTTTTAAAAAAAGTAAAGTTACGAGACAGCAGCGAAACGAGGGACTGAATTTTCATTAATTAACAAACATTTAAAACGGTATGGAACAATTATTGCAAAATATACAAATAGAAAACCCTACTTTTGTGAGTTTTAAAATCTAAATTAATAAGAGGATAGGATTGCTTCACTCCTCGCAATGACAAATAAATGGACATAGTTATCAAGCTTTCTCAATTTTTATTGAGCTTATCATTACTGATTATACTTCACGAATTAGGACATTTCATTCCTGCTAAACTGTTTAAAACCAGAGTCGAAAAATTCTACCTATTTTTTGATGTCAAATATTCTCTTATCAAAAAGAAAATTGGCGAAACCGAATACGGTATCGGTTGGTTGCCTCTTGGCGGTTATGTGAAAATTTCGGGAATGATTGATGAGAGCATGGACAAAGAACAAATGGCTTTACCCCCACAACCATGGGAATTTCGATCTAAACCGGCTTGGCAACGTTTGATTATTATGTTGGGAGGCGTTACCGTAAATTTTATTTTGGCTTTCATTATATATATCGGAATGGCATTTGCTTATGGCGATATTTTCATAGCAAATGCGGATTTGAAAGATGGAATTTGGGTAACAAATCCAGCTATTGAAAAAGCAGGAATACAAACAGGCGATAAAATACTCTCTATAAATGGAAAGAAAATGGAACGTTATGATGATATCTCTAAAAATTTATTCTTAGCTAAAGAAGTTACAGTTGAAAGAAATAATGAAACTAAAATAATTGAGTTTCCTATAAATATTATCAATCAAATAAGTAATTCTGGCGTTAAACGTACATTAGTAGAAATGAGGATTCCATTTATCGTTAGTGAGATTGAAAAGAGTTCTCCTAATTTTAAAACTATAAAATCTGCAGATATTATAACCCACTTTAATGGCAGCCCTATAAAATATGCTGATCAAGCAATATCACAATTTAAAAACTTTAGTGGGAAAACGGTTCCCGTAACTTTAAAACGAGATGGTAAAATCATTCAGACAACAGTAATATTTAATAACAAATCAAAATTAGGAATAGCTTACGCTTCAAGATTACCTTATTCTAATATTGAAAAATTGAATCTTTATAAAGTTAATCGTGAGAAATATAGTTTTGCAGAATCAATTCCAATTGGGATTAATATTGGTTTTAATGGATTAGTTGATTATGGGAATCAGCTTATAACGATATTTAATCCTAAAACTGAAGCCTATAAAGAAGTTGGGGGGTTTGCTGCTATTTTTAACATCTTTCCTAATACCTGGAGCTGGCAAGTGTTCTGGAACATCACTGCATTGTTATCCATAATGCTAGGTGTAATGAACTTATTGCCTATTCCGGCACTTGATGGAGGTCACGTTATGTTTTTATTATATGAAATCATCAGTGGTAAAAAACCAAGTGACAAATTCCTAGAGAATGCGCAAATGGTTGGTTTCGTATTACTTATAACACTGTTATTATTTGCTAACGGAAACGACATTTACAAGGCAATTGTAGGGAAGTAAAAAAAATTAAAAAAAAATTTATTTTTGCTTGCAGAAATCAAATTAAGCCCTATATTTGCACCGCTTTACAAGTGAAATAAACTTCATTAATAAGCACACAAAAACGTTCATTTTTTACCAGAATAAAAATATACAGTTTCCTTCTTAGCTCAGTTGGTTAGAGCATCTGACTGTTAATCAGAGGGTCCTTGGTTCGAGCCCAAGAGAGGGAGCTTTTTAAAAAGACTTTACAGCAATGTAAGGTCTTTTTTGTTTTAAAGCGGTAGTGAAATCGGGACTTCAGGGTGATTCAGTAGATAAAAGCTAATTCTAGATTTTGCCAAGTTACTAGGTTCGTTTATAAAAAAAAGGCACACTATTCGGTACCCATCTAAAATCTCGAGGTACCCATTTTATATTCTGACTTGTCATGCCAATTGTTTAACTCTAAAAAACGGAAACATGAATCAAAAAAAAACTACAATTCTAATAGTGCCTCTTGCCAAAAACCCACCTCCTTTTTTTAAAGAATCCTATCCTGCCTTTGCTATAATTTTACGCTAATAGTACATTAATTGTATATCTTTGAATTTCGATCACATGACTTATTATTTACAAATAGGTTCGGGAATAAATAAAGACACTTAATGCTGTTTGAACTTGCGGATTTTAATATCTTTTCTTTCGAATATACATCCAACACCTTTTGTTTATAGTTGCTTCGATTAAGTAAATAGTGTAAAAACGAACTAGAACTGACCTAAAAAAAACCAATACATAACCCTAAATTTAGATTTAATGAAGAAAATTCTTTTCCTCTCTCTCTTTTTTATACTGGCTTGTAAGCCAACTCAAAAAACAGTTATTCCGGCATGGGCCCCTTATGACGAAACCGAAGAACTAGCAAAAAATGCTACCAACGCATCAACAAGAATGCAATACAAATTGATCCAGTCAAAAATTCTGGATAAAAACACTATTTGGGAAAACATAACACAACAGATAGGTGCTTTTTCGGAGGACGATTATCAAAGACTAAAACCTTTAATCTTAGAACAAAACATTCCCACCATTCAATCCCATATTAAATCTGGCAGCCTTAGCTATGAAACACTGACACAGTGGTATTTATACAGAATTGTCAAATATGAAAATGATAAAGATAAGATGCTAAATGCAATTGTAGCTATTAACCCTGAAGCAGTTAATGAAGCACGAAAGAGAGATAAAAACAAATCCAATCACGACCATCCAATTTACGGTATTCCAATACTTGTAAAAGACAATACAAACGTTAAAGGCATGCCTACCACCGCAGGAACACATTTGTTACGAAACAATACCGCTGCAGATGCATTTATAATTACCCAAATAAAAGATAAAGGTGCTATTGTTTTAGGTAAAACAAACTTAAGCGAATGGGCTAATTTCCTTTTCCTGACTGGTCCTAATGGCTATAGTGCAGTGGGAGGACAAACGCTTAATCCCTATGGACGGAAAATATTTGACACTGGTGGTTCGAGCTCAGGAAGTGGTGCTGCGGTAGCCGCCAATTATGCAGCGGCAGCAGTGGGAACTGAAACTTCAGGTTCTATTCTTTCTCCTTCGTGGCAAAATTCAATTATTGGTCTAAAACCAACTACTGGTTTATTGAGCCGAACGGGTATTATTCCAATCTCAAGTACATTAGACACGCCTGGGCCAATGACAAAAAATGTTACTGATAGTGGAATCCTTCTTTCGGCTATGAGTGGAGAAGACAATAATGATCCTGCAACCAAGAACAATCCAAAAAACATAAAGTACCTCGATGATCTAAAGTCGGGAACGCTGCAAGGATTACGATTTGGTGCCATTAAAAACTTTTTAGGAGATTCAATTTATAAGCAGAGTATCAATACCATAATTAAGTTAGGTGGCATAGTCGTTGAATATGATCCAGAACCAATGAACTTCGACGGTTTTGGCACCATACTTAGTGCCGACATGAAAGTTGATCTTCCTAATTATTTGAATAAATATGCATCAAATGAACTTACTATCCGCTCTATTGCTGACATTATAGCGTACAATAAAAATGATTCGATACTAAAAATTCCCTACGGACAAGGACGTTTTGAACAAATGCTAGCCGAAAACACTACTGAAGCAGAATTACTGCAAATAAAGGCCAAAATCAAAAAAGAAGGAGTCAATTTTTTTGAAAAACCGATGGTAAAATACCAACTCGATGCTATCTTATCCATAAACAATAATAACGCCGGTCATGCCGCTGCGGCCAACTACCCTTGCCTTACTATTCCTATGGGTTACAAAACAACGGGAGAGCCATGGGGTCTTACATTTATAGCCAGACCGTATCATGAAGACAGCCTTTTAAAAATGGGATTTGCCTTTGAAAAAGCAACAAAAATTCGAAAATTACCGCAAGACTATAAATAGTTTTAAAAGATTAAAATTAAAACTACCCGCATCTATTAAATCACTTGTACGTTGGTTACAACTTTAATTTAAAGCAAGAAGATGCAAAGCAAAATTGATATTGAAAACCTAATACAGAATCCTGAAATTTCAATGAGATTACTTGAAAACATATAAAAAGTTAATCATCGAATAAATCACCCGAACAAGCCTCAATAGCTATCGGTAGAACCTTTTTAAAAAAGACTTTACAGCAATGTAAGGTCTTTTTTGTTTTAAATTCACAATGAAATTAAGACCTCACCTAGTTCAAAGATAGAAATAGAAAATTTGTTGATAACCATTTTAACTTAGTTACAAATCTGTGCTTCCATGCAACGCCGTTTAACAACTACAATTACTACTAAATTAATTCTTATATTTGATAAATAACTAGGTATGTGTTTTTCCAATATGCAGTGTTTAAAACTAAAAATGGCAAATCCTTATTGAAGTTTAAAATTTAACAACCACTAACCAATCTATTAAAACCTATGAACCAAACTTATTTTAAAAGAATTAATTTTAGTATCGTTCTTGTCTTTTTTATAACACTTTCCACTAGCTTAGGCTATGCTCAAAAAAAGAATGTAAAAAACAAAACAACTTCAAATTTTGTCTCAGATAGCGTATTTAATGCGCTTAAATGGAGAAATATCGGACCTTTTCGATCGGGAAGATCACTTGCGGTAGCAGGACATGCCAACCATCCTTTGACGTATTATTTTGGTTCAACAGGAGGTGGCGTTTGGAAAACAATTGATGGAGGAAATGAGTGGTTTCCTATTTCTGATAGTATTTTTAAATCATCTGCTGTAGGTGCAATTACAGTTGCTCCATCTGATGCGAATGTAGTATATGTAGGAATGGGCGAAGCGGATATGAGATCCAATATCTCTTTTGGTGACGGAATGTATAAATCTGTAAACGGCGGAAAAACTTGGTCAAAATCTGGCCTCGATAAAGCGGATGCAATCGCTAATATTGAAGTACACCCTTCTGATGCTAACATCGTTTTTGTTGCAGCAATGGGAAATCCTTTTAAATCTAATCCAGAACGCGGTGTTTACCGATCACAAGATGGTGGAAAAACATGGCAATTAGTTCTTTCTAAAGATGAAAAAACGGGCGCTATGTGTGTTCGTATCGATCCTACCAACCCTAGAATTGTTTACGCAACGCTTTGGGAAGGATATCGTAACGGTCATTCTATGTCATCAGGAGGAAAAGGATCTGGAATGTACAAATCTATTGATGGCGGTGATACTTGGAAATCGCTTAACGAAAAACCAGGAATGCCAGTTGGAATCCTCGGAAAAATGGGAATCGCTGTGTCTCCAGTAAATTCGAATCGCTTGTATGCTTTGATCGAAAATACAAAAGGCGGACTGTATCGATCTGACGATGCAGGCGAGCACTGGGAATTGATTAATGAAGATAAAAATCTTTGGCAAAGACCATGGTATTACATGAATTTACAAACCGATCCTAAAAACGAAAATGGATTAATTGTATTAAATGTAGACGCTTGGAAAACTAGCGATGGCGGTAAAAGCTTTAAAAAAATAAATGTCCGACACGGAGATACACATGATGTATGGATAAATCCTTTAAACCCAGATAACTTTATCATAGGCGATGATGGCGGTGGAGAAGTTACCTTTAATGGTGGGGAAACCTTCACGGAACTAGACACACCAACCGCTCAATTTTATCATGTATCAGTAGACAATGAATTCCCGTACAATATCTATGGAGCTCAACAGGACAATTCTTCCATTCGGATTGCTTCTAGAACTAGTGGCAATAGTATAGGTCCTGAATCTTGGTACGCCGCTGCAGGTGGCGAAGCAGGATACATCGAGGCAGATCCAACGAATGCTGACATTACATACGGTGGCGAGTACGACGGTCAATTGAGTTCTTACAACAAAAAAACAGGCCAAGGAAAAGATATCTCTCCGTATCCAGAATCAAATATTGGGGCTCCTTCTAGTGCTAAAAAATACCGTTTTCAATGGACGTACCCAATTGTTTTTTCGCCTCACAACCCAAAAAGAATGTATGTTACCTCTCAGGTAGTACACGTGACGGAAGATCAAGGTCATTCATTTGAAATTATAAGTCCTGATTTATCACGAAATGATCCAAAAACTACAGGAGAAACGGGCGGACCAATAACTAAGGATCAAACAGGAGCGGAAGTATACGCTACTATATTCACCCTCTCAGAATCACCGCTAGAAAAAGGGGTAATTTGGACCGGATCTGATGACGGTTTAGTACATATCACTAAAAACAATGGGGCAAAATGGGAGAATATCTCATTACCAACAACAGTATTGCCTGACTTTTCTTTGATTAGTATGATTCACACTTCAGAACACGAAAAAGGAAAAGCATATTTAACAGCCAATAAATACATGTACGGCGATCGTACACCGTATATGTTCAAAACGGTTGATTATGGAAAAAGTTGGACTAAAATAACCAATGGAATTCCATCTGATGAATATTGCAGAGTATTGCGTGAAGATCCTAACAAACCTGGATTACTGTTTGCTGGAACTGAGCGAGGCGTTTATGTTTCTTTCAACGATGGGGATTCTTGGCAAAAACTAAACTTGAATTTACCGGTTACTCCTATCCGAGATTTAAGAATTCAAAAAAGAGAAAAGGATTTAATCGTTGCAACCCACGGCCGATCTTTTTGGGTATTAGATGATATTACACCGCTTTATGAAATAAAAGACAAAACAGTAAAAAGAGACAAACACCTTTTCAAACCGCGTCCTGCTTATAGAATGCAAGGCGGACAAAGCGATGACATGAGTTCAGGAACTAATGCCTCAAATGGAGTAATTGTACGTTACTTTTTCAAAAAGAAACCTTCAACTGAGATAAAATTACAGTTTCTGACACTCAAAGGAGATACGATAAATACCTACTCTTCAACCAAAGACATGAAGGGTGAACCCATGAAAATTTCCAAGGAATTTTATCAAGATCCAAAAAAAGAGCAAGCGGGTTTCATCACCGCAAAAGCAGGTATGAATTCATTTGTATGGAATATGCGCTATCCAAATGCAACTGCAGTTGACGGAACTAATGTAATGTGGGCAGGATCTGGTACTGGCGCAAAAGTAGTACCGGGATCTTATATTGTTCGGTTAATTGAAGACAAAACCATTATTGCAGAGGCAGCTGTTGAAATCAAACTTGATCCTCGAATGACCACGAGTGATGCTGATTTAAAAGAGCAATTTGACTTGCACCAAAAAGTAAATAAAAAAGTCAATGAAGCTCATCTCGCGATTAACCAATTGCGAAAAATACGCACGCAAATTAATGGATACATAGCAACTGTAAAAGATACTGTGGCAGTCAATCAAATGAAAAAAATGACGAAATCGACTCTGGAAAATTTGGATAAAATTGAGTCATCATTAATGCAGCCAAAAGCTAAAGCACCACAAGATGTGTTAGCTTTCCCAATTCAATTGAACGATAAAATGGCTGGATTAGGATCCAATATTTCGTCATCGGAATCAAAACCAACCCGAAATGCTTATGTTGTTTATGAAGATTTAGCTATGAAAATAGATGCCGAACTCCAGAAAATAAAAGATATCGTGGATAACGATGTCAAGAAATTTAATGCTTTTGTAATGAAACAGCAAATTCCTGCCATTATTTTAGATAAGGAAATAAAATAATTAGATCGTATCAATCTTGTCAAATGGAGCGCAGTCGAGATTTAACTGCTAATCTGTCCCGAGGGGCGAGCCCAAGAGAGGAGCTTTTTAAAAAGACTTTACAGCAATGTAAGGTCTTTTTTGTTTTAAGGCTTTAGTGAAAGCCGGGCTTCATGGTGATTAATGAGAAAAACTATCTTGTTTTGCAAAAACCGTTCTGTTTCAAAAACAGCAGTCATTCTCCTTTTAAAATTTGAGATAAATAGTGATCCTATTCTATTTTTAATTTAGATATTTACATTTAAAATTAATCAGATGATACGAAGACAGTTTATTGGTTCGGCGGCTTTAGTAGGTATTGCAGGTGTTTTTGGATTCACAAAACACTCCAATGAAAAAAATTTAATACACCATGTGTTTTTTTGGTTAAAGAACCCCCAATCGGAAGAAGATAAACAGCAATTGATTTCCGGCTTGAAAACTTTAGCAGCAATTCCAACGGTTCGCCAATTTCATTTGGGTATATTAGCTTCTACGGAAAAACGGGAAGTAGTAGACACTTCTTGGGACGTTTCAGAGCTGTTATTTTTTGATGATGAAGCGGGTCAAAAAATATATCAGGACCACCCTATTCATCAGGATTTTGTAAAAAACTGTTCCCATCTTTGGGAGAAAGTTTTGGTTTATGATGCAATAGACTTATAGGCCTTGAATCTTGAGATATTAGATCAAATACTTTTACCATAATTAAGAGATTCTAAACAAAAATTAATGAATTCTTATTTTTTTCAGCCATTACAATTTTCTACTTTACCATTTTTGCAATAATCTTTTTTGCTTGATTTGAATTACCCCAGCTTGCGATTTCGTGCAAAACAGGCATTAAGCTTTTCACTTTAGCAAATGAAAATGTAATTCCAGATTTAGATATTGGAAATTATTTGAATAACATTCGTCGGGAAAAATTATTTATTGTTGAGCAAAAACTTGTTGATGGCAAAATTTTTGAAGTAGAAAGATCATATTATTTAGCAGAAGTAGAAATTGGAAATAAAGTATCTATAAACAATGAGGTTATTAAAGACGGCTCATATCAAATAAGCAACGAAAAAAAAAATATGAAGTCAAAAACAATACAATAATACAGATTTTTACAGTTAACATTTACAAAACTTCTTCTGAAACAGAAATTACAGTACATCAAAAAAATTACTGGGAGATATCAAAAGGTGATAGCGTTTTTATAAACTCTGAAATTGCAGAAAGTCAATCATTAAAACTTACGAAAGGGAGGATTTTATTAATTCATGATGGTAAAATTAACCAAATTAAATGGAAAACAATTTTTCATAATTTACTGTATTTATTTCTGCATTAAATTCTCACTAAGTTTCAGAGTAAATTGGGCATTTAATCGCAATAATACTTATGTCATGGGGTGATTATGTTTTTAAAGTTTCAATATAAAAACATGGGACAAATATTAAATGCCAACTGTAGAATTTGCAATTTTGAAACTGATTTTAAATATGGTGGCGGTCAGTTTAATTACCATGAAAACCGCCCTGTTTCTGCTATAAATAAAGAAACTGGACAATTTGAAACCGTGAACTATTATTTCACTTTCTTAATTGCACTGCTCTCTATCCAGCCTTCGGTTCCATCCGTTAGTTGCACTTTTTTCCATTTTTCGATGACTTCCTTCACATAAACTTTAGTTCCTTCATGCAGCACAAAAATAGATTTACCGCCATTTCTGGGTTCGCTTTTCACATTCGCCATTTCGGCAAAAACAATGGCTGGTTTTTCGGTATCAAAATGACTTTTCTCAATAATAGCTGCGACCAGCGTCATTAGTAAAAGAAAAACAGCCAGAAACATTCCAAAAAAGAAAATCCGTTTAGGAAGTGTTCTTTGTAAAAAATAGTACCCGATAAAAAACAACAAAAAAGCGGCAGCCAATCCTACAGAAACCCATCCCCAGGTATTATAATGATAAATTCCCGTGAAATCACGAACTAATTTTGCAAAACCTACTTTTGGGATTACTTTAATTTCATCAATTGTTCTTTTTTGAGCGAATTTCAGGTTGTTAATACTTCCTTGATCGTTTGGATTGAGCACTAATGCTTTTTCATAATTGTAGATCGAAGGCGCAACCTGATTCAATTTATAATAGGCATTTCCTAAATTAAAATACAATTCCGAAGAGTGCTGCTGCTGGGTTTTCAAAACACTTTCATAGGCAGCCACGGCTTCAGTGTACTTTGCCTTTTCATAATACGCATTCCCTTTTTCAAAGCCGTTTTGGGCAAAGAAAAACTGAGTTGAAAGTAAAAGTATGTATAGTATATTTTTCATCATTATCTTTTTTTGCAACGAGGGCACAAAGGCTCAAAGTGTATTTACTCAAAAATTAATTTTAGTACTTTTATTAAGCAATCTGTTTTTCCAACGCAGCGATGATATAAACTGCTTTATCAAAATCCTGTTGTATTGTAACACTGGATGAAGGTGCATAACGAGCCACTTCACAATTTTCAGTAAGCGCAATAAAATCGTTTACAGCTTCTGGTTTTGCATTTCGGGACAACAATAATTCCTGAATATTATTCTTGCTCATTTCAGAGGTTTCAATGTGTAATTTTGCCTTCAGGAAATTATGCATCGCTTTCTCCAGTGCAATGTAAAACAGTTCTTTGTTATTGATTTGTTTCTTGGCCACTGATAAATATTTCTTGGCCAGTCTATTATTCATTCGGATTCTGTTTCCGGAAATATCGCCATCCATAGCTTCCTTTTTCTTTTTGAATAACACAATTATTGGAACCAATAAAAAAGGCAGTACTAACAATCCAATAAACAAATTCGATCCATAGAAATCCTCTTTATCAATGGTAACCAGATTAGTTTTTGACTTGATCGTTTTAAATTCTTCAACCGCTGCAATTTTATTTTTATTTCCAGCTGTAGCAGAAGAATCTGCCGGAGAGGGGCCATCAAGAATATGGATCATAATCTCTGGAGAACGGAGTGTTTTATACGTACGGGAATCCAAATCAAAATAAGAAAACAGCATTGGTTTTACTGGATAATTCCCTCTGTATTGCGGAATTATAGTATAACTGTCTGACATTTTTCCGCTCATACCGGAAAGTGGTGTACTGATGTCTTCGCTGTGAACGGCATCATACATTTCCAGCGCATTTGGCACAACTGGTTTTGGCAAACTGAACAATTTTAGATTCCCTTTTCCGGTTACGCTGACAACAAGATCCAGACTTTCTCCGTTTTTTAAATCGGTTTTAGACGGTGTGACTTTGAAGTCGAAACTTCCAACCGCTCCGGTAAAATTTTCTGGTTTTCCAGACTCGGGTAGTGGTTTAACGGTAATGGTTTTGGCTCCGGCCGAAACTCTTTGGGTCGTTTCCGTTAGTACCATTCGACCAAACATATCCCTTTGGTTCGTTGGTAACTGCACATCAACTGCTAATGATAGGGGCTCGATCTTAAGTTTTCCTGATTTTTGCGGATATAGCACTACTTTTTTTAGCACGATATAGCGATAATTTTGGCCTTTAAACATCCCCTCTTCGGCAGCAAGCTGTTTTATTTCAATATTTTGACTCCAAAAATCATTGTATTTTGGCTTGGTTAGTTCTCCTAAATTTGAGATTCCAATATTTGCAAAATACAATTTGTACACGACCGTAATGGGTTCGTTGATGTACGGATTTGTTTTAGACACATCGGCAACAAGATATAAGTTTTCATCCGCAGACACTTGTGAATCGTTTGGATCTCTGGGTTGTTGCGTAGCCTCAGTAACATTTATTTTTACTGGTGCTGTCTTATAAATTTGACCATTAAACTCTATGGCTGCCTGCTTGATAACCAAGGTTCCTTTTTGATTTGGCAAAAGAATATATGAATAGACTTTCTCAAAAGAACTTCTCCCGTTTACCCAGGACTGACTTACTTGCTGGCTGGGCCCGGCAACAATTCTAAATCCTTCAAATGAAGGCTTCACAAAATTATCCCCATCTACATTCATCATAAAATCAATACGCAACCTCTCATTTAAGCCCAACGTACTTTTGCTGACTTTGGCCTCAAACTGAACCTGAGCATTAAGGGAGCTGCACACCAATAAAACGATTGCTGCTATATATTTTTTCATTTTCAAACTGTCTAATTGAATTACCAATCCTTCTCCGTTTTAACTGGTTTTCCTTTTACTTTCTGGGCATTCACCTTATCCTGAACCTTCTTTTCTTCTCTATTTACAGCATCTAGTAAATTTTCCAGACGCTGCTTGGAGATACCTCCAGGTGCTGGTTTTGGCTCCCCATTTTCATTGGGTTTTGGCTCATTTTTATCTTTGTCCTGATCACCTTTATCGTCTTTTTTATCTTCCTCTTTTTTGTCTTTCTTATCGTCCTTTTTATCGTCTTTCTTGTCTTTATCTTTATCTTTCTTGTCGTCTTTTTTCTTGTCATCCTTTGGCGGATTGTCTTTCAGCATTTTTTTGGCCAAAGCAAAATTATAACGGGTTTCCTCATCGGTTGGGTCATTTCGCAAGGCGTTTTTATACGCTTCTACCGCCTGAGTATAATCCTTTTCATTCATGAATACGTTTCCCAAATTATGCAGGGCTCTGTGTTTTTGAGGTCTCGTTTTTGAATTTTTAAATGCTTTGGCGTACGCAAATTTGGCTTCTCCAGACTGCTTTTGCTTGTAAATACTATTTCCAAGATTGAAGGACGCAGCGGTACTATTAGGGAATTTTGAATCCGAAATTCTGTAATTAGCCTCTGCCTCTGCGAATTTATTTTCCGCATATTCTGCATTTGCTTTAGGCAAAATTCGGTCTTTTTGTTGTGCGTACAAACCGGCCGTTCCGCAGAAAGCAATCATTAAAAAAGCAATTATGATAATTTTAAATCTTTTCATTTATTGTATCTATAAATCCAGAAGGTTAAGAACCTTTAGGAAATAATTATTTATTTTCGTTAAATAAATTCAATTTCTTAACCCAGTTTGTTTTTCTCTCCAATAGAAAGACATCCACAAATAACAGCAAGAAGGCAAACCCCAAAAACCATTGAAATTGCGATTGAAAATCCGCCATTTCCGTCGCTTCAAATTCGGTTTTTTGAATATTATTCAATGCATTTTTTACATATTCAAGCACTTCTTTGGTATTATTTCCGTTTACATAACCCCCTTTTGTGGCTTTAGCAATCGCTGTCAGACTTTCTGGAACCAACTTCGTTATAACCACTTGGTTGTTATTGTCTTTCTTGAAACCTTCAATAATTCCATTTCTTTTCAATGGGATTGTACCTCCTTTTTCAGTTCCAACACCAATTGTAATAATTTTAATTCCCAACTTATTGGCTTCTTCAGCCGCTTCTTCAGCACCTTCATTATGGTCTTCACCATCCGAAATCATGATCAATAACTTACTCGTTTTTTTATCATCAAAATAGGTTGACGATAATTTGATTGCCTCGTTGAACGATGTTCCTACGGAGGAAACCATATCAGTATTCATGCTTTGCAAAAACATTTTTGCAACGCTGTAATCCGTAGTGATGGGCAATACCGGAAAAGCACTTCCGGCATACGCCACAATACCTATCCTATCGCTTCCTAACTGGTTGATGATTTGTGAGACAATTTGCTTGCTTTTGTCCAATCGATTGGGCGCAACATCTTCGGCCAGCATACTTTTAGAAACATCCATTGCAAAAACAATGTCAATCCCTTCCCGTTTTACGGTTTCCATCTTGGTGCCAATCTTTGGGTTTACCAAAGCAAAAATCAGCCCAAGAAAAGCTAAAATCAGCACGACTATTTTTAATACTGGCTTAAAAACGGAACTTTCCGGACTTAATTTTTTTACCATTTCTAAATCTCCAAACTCGCGCTGTTTCTTTCTTTTCCAATATAAATTGGCCAGAAAAACCAACACTAAAAGAGGCAGTATAAAAAGAAGGTATAAATATTTTTTTTCGTCTAATTCCATTTTTAATTTTAGATTTATGAATTTTGATCTTAGATTTTTACCCTAAATCAAAATTCTAAACTTGGTCATTCTAATTCCAATATTCCAGTTCGTGCTCCCTTCCCTTCGGGGAGGGCTGGGGTGGGGATTTTATATAAAGCTTTTAAAAACTGTATTCCTTAGTCCTACTTCCAGCAACAACAAAAAACCGGCAAACCATATAAAAGGCCTGAATTTTTCATCGTAATCATAGAATTTTAATTCTTCTATTTCTGTAGTTTCCAGTTTATTGATGGAGGCATAAATTTCGGCCAGCTTGCTATTGCTGGTGGCTCTAAAATATTTTCCGTCCGTTTTTCTGGCAATACTTTTCATTAATTGTTCGTCGATTTCCACTTTCATCATTTGGAATAAAAACGTTCCATTAGGTGCTATTTTATAGGGAAACATGGCCATTCCGTTAGTTCCAATTCCTACTGTGTATACTTTTATTCCATATTGCTTGGCGATGTCTGAGGCTGTTTCCGGCTCAATGAACCCAGCATTATTCACACCATCTGTCAAAAGAATAATGACTTTACTTTTGGCTTTACTGTCTTTTAATCGGTTTACGGCAGTGGCTAATCCCATCCCGATTCCGGTTCCGTCCTGCAAAACAGTATCGTATTTTATAGTGCTAATCGCATTTAGGATTACTGCTTTATCGCTGGTCACCGGTGTTTTTGTGTACGCTTCCGAGGCATACACCACTAATCCTATTCTGTCATTTGGTCGTTCTTCAACAAAATCAGCTGCGACTCTTTTCAATGCTTCCATTCGGTTTGGTTTCAAATCTTTGGCCAGCATACTTCCAGAAACATCTATTGCCATAACAATATCAATTCCTTTAGTTGTTTTTGTTCTACTGCTTACATCCACCGTTCTTGGCCTGGCCATGGCAACAATTAAAGAACACAATGCTAAAACCCGTAATACATTCAACAGTGGCTTTAACTTTGTCAAATACGACTCTGCGCCTTTAAATCCTGCTATAGAACTAATTTTTAATGTTGCGATCTGTTCGTTTTTTGTCCAAAGCAACCAGGCAATCACAACTGGAATCAGTAGAAACAGCCAAAAAAATTCTGGGTTCAAAAAAGTTATTTTATCCATTATTTACTTGCTTGTTTTAATTCGACCGAGTTCAAAACTCGTTCTGAGATTTCATTGCCATAGGTATCTCCTTCTTCATGAAAAAGTAAAATTTGTTGTAATCCACCTTCCTGACTGAACAATACTGCTTCATAGTACATTTTTACACCTGTCGCATCACCGCCATCAACTTGGGAAAAAGTGCCGTAGGCTTTAATCCCTTTGACCCCTTCTTTGGTTTCAAATTCTTCTTGTTTAACAATCATATTTTGAGCTCCTTGGGATTCTAATGATTGCAATATCCCGTCCATCGATTTAGCCAAATCAATTTGCGTTTCTGCTTTGAATTTTAACGTAGAAACCATCACATAAAAACGATCTAAAACACTACCATACACAAACGATTGCATCTCTTTAATCAATGCCATTCCATTTTTAGGAAGCGTTTTAGTCAGATCTATTCTCTTGAGTACTTTTGGTGTTTCTATGATAATTCCTGGATTTCCATATTCACTTTTTACCCATTCGCCTTCTAATAATTCTTTTGTAGGATGACCAATGATATTGTCTTTCACATAACTAAACCCTTTGGTAACAATAAAAAAAGTGGTGGTCGCTGCCAATAAAAAAAGTACAATAGCGCTGGCCGTAAGAATCCGTTTATTTCTTTGTTTGCGCAACTGAATTTGAATTTGTTTTTGTCTTTGTGCTTCATTCAACAGTATCTCTTCTGCTTCTGGAACTTCCAGCGGAATGGAGCTGTCCAGGGTTAAAATTGCTTTTTGAATTTTATTTCGGTCTTCGGTTATTTCAAAATCCAATGGTTTCGATTTGGCAAATTTCACTAAATCGGCTTGTTTCAAAACACGCTCCAGATTATCTATAATTTCCTTCGAAAGCGTCATTTTCTTTTTGACAGAAGCCGCTCTAAGTCCAAGAATCAGCTCTGATGTAGTACTTTCCATAGCTGGAATTTCTATGGCTTCTTCAATATAATTTCGGGCAATATCAGTCAATTCACTGTAATAGGCCTTGACTTCTCCTTTTTGCCAAAGTTCTTTTTTCTCCAAAGAATCTAGCAAACTAGTCGCTCTTTCTATAGGCGTTTTATAAATTTCTTTGTGTAGTTTTTTCTCTTGTCGTTTTTTAATAAACCAATAAATACACGCTCCTATACCACCAATCAAAGCAACAATCAGCAGGTATTTCCACCAATCCCCAATTGAATTATCCGCAGGAGCAATGTCCTTGATGTCGTACATTTTTTGTTTCAAAGTATCCACTTGAACATTCGCTACCTCAACCAAAAGCGAATCCGTAAAAAACGGCTTGCTGTTGATAAAAATCTTGATACTTGGAACCACATATCTGCCAGAATCAAATTGGGTCAACCCGTATTTCTTGATTAATTCATAACGGCCGTCCATTTTGACCGTATCAATAGGATACGACTGAATCACCTCTAAAGCGCCAAGGTTTTTTAAGTTTGGAAAAATGACCTTAGACGAAGTATCAACAGTAGTTTTTATAGATAATTTAAATTCGGCACCAATTTTATTTTTAATTGTATCAATACTTGTGACTACTTGCTTTTGTTGTGCAAAAACAGCCGTAGAAAGCAGCAATAGTAGGTATAATTGTTTTTTCATCTTTTATTATTGAACCCTTATCTCGATTTAAAATAACTCAGCAATTTAGTCACATAACTTTCATCAACTCTTGTGTTTACCACACCTGAACCTGATTTACTGAATGTTTCTTTAAAATAGGTTACTTTATTATGGTACTGTTTTTCATAATTCATTCGCACTGCTTTCGAGCTGGTATTTATCAATTCAATTGCTCCGGTTTCGGCATCAAGCATAGAAACCATCCCTAAATTCGGCATTTTTTCTTCCCGAATGTCGTACACGCGAATCCCAGTTATATCGTGTTTTTTAGAGGCTATTTTTAATGTATGTTCATACTCTTCCGACATGAAATCAGAAATTACAAACACAATAGCTTTCTTTTTCTGGGTTCCCGATAAAAATTTTAAGGCTTGGGCAAGATCTGTTTTACGGCTTTTGGGCTGAAATTCGATCAATTCCCTGATGATGCGCAATACATGCGATCTTCCCTTTTTTGGCGGAATATACAATTCGATTGCGTCAGAAAACAAAATTAAACCTATTTTATCATTGTTTTGTGTGGCTGAAAAAGCCATTGTTGCCGCAATCTCCGTAACAATATCTTTCTTGAATTGATTTTTCGAACCAAAACTTTCTGATCCTGATATATCCACCATCAACATCATGGTCAATTCCCGTTCTTCCTCAAACACTTTTACGTGCGCTTCATTATATCGCGCCGTAACATTCCAATCAATAGCACGAATATCATCTCCAAACTGGTATTGACGCACCTCGCTGAACGTCATTCCGCGCCCTTTAAAAGATGTGTGGTATTCCCCCGAAAAGATGTGATCGCTCAATCTTCGGGTTTTGATTTCTATTTTTCGTACTTTTTTTAAGAGGTCTTTTGTATCCATTTCTTTGGTAATTAGTGAGAAGTGAGTGGTGAGTAGCAACCAAAAAAGGCTAATTACTATTCACTTTTTACTATTCACTTTTATGGCACTTCTATTTCGTTTACAATTTTGTTAATGATATCGACTGAAGTAATGTTTTCGGCTTCTGCTTCGTAGGTAACACCAATTCTGTGACGCAATACATCATGCACTACCGCCCGAACATCTTCTGGAATTACATAACCGCGACGTTTGATAAAAGCGTAACATTTTGCAGCATTTGCTAAATTGATGCTTCCTCGAGGAGATGCTCCAAAACTGATTAACGGTTTCAAATCAGCCAATTTGTATTTCTCCGGGTACCGTGTGGCAAAAACGATATCCAGAATGTATTTCTCTATTTTTTCATCCATGTATACTTCCCGAACGGCTTCCTGTGCGCGCAAGATTTGCTCTACTGAAACTACTGGATTAACTTTTTCATAACTCCCTTTCAGGTTCTGGCGAACAATCAAACGTTCGTCTTCCATTTTTGGGTAATCAATAACCGTTTTCAACATAAAACGATCCACCTGGGCTTCAGGCAATTGGTACGTTCCTTCTTGTTCAATAGGATTTTGAGTAGCCAAAACCAAGAATGGACGGTCTAGTTTGAAAGTAGTGTCTCCAATAGTTACTTGCTTTTCCTGCATGGCTTCCAGTAAGGCGGATTGTACTTTGGCAGGTGCACGATTTATCTCATCCGCAAGGACGAAATTAGCAAAAATTGGTCCTTTTTTTATCGAAAACTCATTTTGCTTAATATTGTAAATCATTGTTCCCACAACATCCGCAGGCAATAAATCCGGCGTAAATTGTATTCTGCTGAAAGAACCATGTACGGCTTGTGAAAGCGTATTGATCGCTAATGTTTTTGCTAATCCGGGAACTCCTTCTAATAAAATATGACCCTGACCCAAAAGTCCAATCAACAAACGCTCCACCATGTGCTTTTGACCTACAATAACCTTGTTCATTTCCATTGTGAGAAGGTCTATAAAAGCACTCTCTCTTTCAATTTTTTCATTGATTGCTCTGATGTCTAAAGCCGCTGTATTTTCTTCCATTTTATTATTTTTAAAACCTTGAATTTAATGCCGTCGTTTTGAAGGTGCAAATTGAATTTTTTTTTAGAAGTAAGATGTTAAAAAATGGTTAAAACTTCGACAAAAGACTTAATTTTAAGGCCGAATTATGATACAATTTTTATATTTTTAAGAACTTTGAAAAATATATTTCGAATTTGAAGATTTACGCATTTTAATAAAAAATAAAAAACATGAATAAAACTAAATTATCACCCATTGTAGCAGGCGTCATGAACTGGGGGATTTGGGATAAAAATCTCAATACCAAAGAAATGGAAAACATGATTAATGTGTGTTTAGAAAATAAAATCACAACTTTTGACCATGCTGATATCTACGGGGATTACACCACCGAGTCTGATTTTGGAAAAGCATTTACAGCCAGCAGTATTGACCGGGAAAAAATGCAATTGATATCCAAATGCGGAATCCAAATGGTGACCGAAAACCGGAACAATACGATCAAACATTATGAATATTCAAAAGAGTACATTATCTGGTCCGTTGAAAACTCCTTAAAAAACCTGCATACCGATTATTTAGACGTGCTTTTACTACACAGACCCAGTCCTTTGATGCAGCCGGATGAAATTGCCGAAGCCGTTTTGAAGCTAAAATCAGAAGGGAAGATCATCGATTTTGGAGTTTCTAATTTCACTTCTACACAAACCGAATTAATTGGTCAAAAAACAGAAGTCTTGTACAATCAAGTCCAATTTTCGGCCACTAATTTCGAACCTATGGTGGATGGAAGTTTTGATTATATGCAGGCCAATAACATTCGGCCTATGTCTTGGAATCCACTTGGATCTGTTTTCAGAAAAGATATTCCGCAAACCCATCGCTTAAAAAAATTATTGGCGACCTTAGTTTCAAAATACCATTTAGGCTCCGACTCGATTTTGCTGTCCTGGATTTTAAAACACCCTGCTCAAGTAATTCCTATTGCCGGAACGGTAAATGTAGCCCGAATCCAATCCTTGATGAAAGCCGTTGAATTAGAATTAGACAAAGAAGATTGGTTTGCAATTTGGGCAGCAAGTATGGGAACAAATGTAGCCTAGAATCCCTATTCAACTCAACAACTTTAGAATCAAAAAAGAAAAAAATTTCATGACTAAAACAGCCTTAGTGACCGGAGCCACCAGCGGAATTGGTAAAGCAACAGCACAAATATTAGCTAAAAATAACTATCAGATTATTCTTTGCGGACGCCGTGAGGACCGATTGACTGAACTCAAAAAGGAGCTTTCAGCATTTACCAAAGTGCATACGTTGTCTTTTGACGTTCGAGATAAAAAAGCGGTTTTCGAAAGCATCAATTCTATTCCGGAAGTCTTTGCTACAATTGATGTTTTGATTAATAATGCCGGAAATGCACATGGTTTAGACCCCATTCAAAAAGGAGATTTAGACGACTGGGATGCCATGATTGATATCAATGTAAAAGGACTTTTGTACGTCTCAAAAGCCATAATCCCACAAATGATCGAACGAAAATCAGGTCATATTATCAACATTGGGTCCATAGCCGGAAAAGAAGTATATCCAAACGGAAACGTCTATTGTGCTTCCAAACATGCTGTTGATGCCTTAAACCAAGCTATGCGAATGGACTTGAATCCTTATGGAATCCGGGTGGGAGCCATTCATCCCGGTGCCGTGGAAACAGAATTCAGTGAAGTGCGTTTCAAAGGCGATACAGACAGAGCCGCCAATGTATACAAAGGTTTTGAGCCATTACATCCTGAAGACATTGCTGACATTATTCACTTTGTAGTTTCCAGACCGTACCATGTAAATATTGCCGATTTGATGGTGTTGCCAACCGCACAAGCCGCTGCTACTATTTTAAAAAGGAATTGATTATCCCCATTATTTATTATAAAACACTACAATACATCGAGTTATCATTATATTTATAAAAGGGAATAAACAAAAAATGCAACAGGTAAAAATGCAACCGCTAATTCGCAGATTTTCTAATTAATTTTAAAATCTGCGAATTAGCGGTAGTTTATTAAAATATTCTGATAGAAAAGGATCAAAATAGGATCAACAAATATGTCTTTACAACACTGAAAAAAAAAATACATAATAAACAGTACCAATGATCAACAAACGCATTCTTATTAAAAACCTGCTTGCTCACAATGATGAAAGTAGTTTTTATGACAAAAAGCGCCAGTTAAATTTGCATACACGGGAAGGAAAAGCCAAGTTTCTCAAACACATTTGCGCGCTGTCCAATTCAAACCCTATGAATAACTCCTATATTGTAGTGGGGGTTGAAGACCAAGACAATACTATTGTGGGGGATGATTTTTTTGATGACAGTCGGATTCAGAATTTAGTGAATGCCTATCTGGAGAATCCACCCAAAATTCAATATGAAAATATACCTTTTCCAAATCTACCAAAGGACAAGGTTATCGGACTGGTAACAATCAAGCCAAAAAGCAACACCTCCTATTTCAAAAAAGGAATTCACACGATTCCTGCCAACAGTATTTTTATCCGAAGAGGCAGCAACACGACACCGGTTGAAGGCGAAATTGAAAAGAATTATCAGAATACGGAAACCGTAATTGGCATTGAAAACAACTCCCGAAACAGCATTGAATACACACTTGATGGCGTGATTGATTTTATGAATTTACGCCACAAAGACATGTCGCCAAAGTATAAAGTATTCAAGGAGTTATTTGTGATTTGCTGGGCAGGAATTGCAAAAAAATCCCGTGATAAAACGTATTTATCCCGCGTGGATATTGAATTGATCAACGAACAAATCAAGCTGTTTTATTCGGCTCAGGATGTGGTCGAAATCACTTTTGACGAAGATACTTTTACCATTATTGAGTATGTTCCTTTGGGTCTGAATGATAAAACGAGTTATTATCCTTTAGAAAAACAAACGATTCATTTTCACGACAATGGCTATTATAAAATTGAGAGAGAGATGCTTTTTCAACCACCGGAATTCAACAAGAAAATGCTGTTCCATATTTATAATGCCAATATTACTTTGCTGAACAAACTCCAAAAAGGACTTTCATTAAGCAAACGAGAAGAAAAAGATTTAGAGAATTTACCCTCAACATTTATGATTTGCTACCTCAACGGTTTTGAAGAAGCCAAACAAAAGCTAATAGATGCCAAAGTACTGTTGAAACCTTTCAACCACGTGTATTTATCGTTTAAGGAAGCGTTGCGAATTTTGAGAAAGATGAAATATGATGTGCAGTAATTTTTTGTTGATTTATTTATTTTTAAAATGTCCTGAAAAGTAAAATAAGCCCCTAAAGTAGTGATATTTTAAGTTTTACTTTAAAATGAGATTTGAGGAATTTAGCCCTGTTATTTGCAATAAAAATCAGAATTTTTAAAAAAGAGCTCCTTTAACTTTAGTTAAAAAAATAAGTTAAAAAGTAGTACTTCACCACTCTTTTACTTAATTTTATACCTTGAAAGACAGCTCGTATTTCTTGCTGTTTTTAGACTAATAAATGAACAACCCGTACATGAGAACACTTGTTATAGGCGATATCCACGGTGGTTTGCGAGCATTGCACCAAATTATGGAAAGAGCCAATGTTACTAAAAACGACACCCTGATTTTTCTGGGAGATTACGTCGATGGCTGGAGTCAATCGCCTCAAGTACTAGATTTTATCATTGCTCTGAAAACCAAACAAAACTGCATCTGCATCCGTGGGAACCATGATGATTTATTGCTGGAATGGCTCGGCGAAAGCAAAGACAATCTGCTTTGGCACAAACATGGTGGAGAAGCAACTGTTTTAGCCTACGAAACGGTTGGCTTAGAAACCAAGAAAAAACACATTGAATTCCTGAAATCATTAGAAAATTTTCATCTGGACGAGCAACAACGGCTTTTTGTCCATGCCGGTTTTACGAATATGAATGGTGTTGACTTTGAATATTTTCCCGGGCTTTTCTATTGGGACAGAACCTTATGGGAAACGGCCTTGGCATTAGACACGACAATGAAAACCGACCATGCGTTTTACCCAAAACGCTTTACTTTATATAATGAAATCTATATTGGTCACACGCCTGTCACCCGAATAGGTGAAACGACTCCCGTTCAAAAGGCAAATGTTTGGAATGTAGATACCGGAGCAGCCTTCAAAGGACCATTGACTATTATGGATGTTGACACCAAGGAGTTTTGGCAAAGTGAACCTTTGAACCAATTGTATTTTGACGAAAAAGGAAGAAATTAGATATCCTATTTTTTTAAACCTGTGTTTAAAAGTGATCTATTACTGCCACATTAACACTTGCACAAGCTTTAAAAAACAAAAAAAATCGTCTAAGTCAAATATATTTGTCTGGGCACTTTGGATTTTATTATTGCTGTAGAAAAGGGTTTGTTTTTTTCGATGTGTATGACGGGTTAGATTACATCACAAAGATTATTGTGCGGGTTTTTTAATAAGTTTGCAAGGAATTTGTAATACTAAAAAAGGCAATTTGAAATATTCAAATTGCCTTTTTTAGTTAATTCTATTTTGGGGTTACAAGTCAAATTTTATTCCTTGTGCCAATGGCAATTGGGTTCCGTAATTGATAGTATTAGTTTGTCTTCTCATGTAGGCTTTCCATGCATCAGAACCCGATTCACGTCCGCCGCCAGTTTCTTTTTCCCCTCCAAAAGCACCACCAATTTCAGCTCCTGAAGTACCAATATTTACGTTGGCAATTCCACAATCGGAACCCGATTGAGAAAGGAACAATTCCATTTCTCTCATGCTGTTTGTAAAAATAGAAGAAGAAAGTCCTTGTGGAACTCCGTTTTGCAACGCAATCGCTTCTTCAATCGTGCTGTATTTCATTACATATAAAATAGGAGCAAAAGTTTCTGTTTGCACAATGTTAAAATGGTTTTCAGCTTCAATGATACATGGTCTTACATAACAACCACTTTCATATCCTTCGCCTTCAACCAAACCACCTTCAACAATAATTTTTCCACCTTCTTTTTTAGCGCTTTCAATCGCATTCAAATATTCCTGAACAGCACCTTTATCGATCAGCGGTCCTACGTGATTATTCTCATCCAATGGATTTCCTATTTGCAATTGACCGTACGCATTTTTCAACACGCTGATCGTTTTGTCATATACACTTTCGTGAATGATTAAACGTCTGGTTGAGGTACAACGCTGTCCTGCTGTTCCTACCGCTCCAAAAACCGCTCCGACTAATACCATACTGATATCCGCGTGTTCCGAAACGATAATAGCATTGTTCCCTCCTAATTCAAGGATAGTATTTCCAAAACGTTCGGCAACAGTTTTTGATACGTGACGACCTATTCTAGTTGATCCTGTAAAAGAAACCAGCGAAATTCTCCTATCATTATTGATTAAGTCTCCGGATTCATTTCCTGTTACTAAACAACTAACGCCTTCAGGAACGTTATTTCTTTTTAACACTGTTTTAATGATGTTCTGACAAGCAATTCCACATAAAGGTACTTTTGAACTTGGCTTCCAGATGGCAACATCACCGCAAACCCAAGCAATCATAGCGTTCCAACTCCAAACTGCTACCGGAAAGTTAAACGCTGAAATGATTCCAACCGTTCCTATTGGATGGTATTGCTCATACATCCGGTGCAAAGGTCTTTCAGAGTGCATGGTTAATCCGTACAATTGACGGGATAATCCCACCGCAAAATCACAGATATCAATCATTTCCTGTACTTCGCCATATCCTTCTTGAAGACTTTTTCCCATTTCATAAGAAACTAGTTTTCCTAAAGGCTCTTTGAATTTTCTTAATTCATCTCCCATCTGACGAACGATATCCCCTCTTTTAGGAGCTGGAACCATACGCCATTCTAAAAATGCTTCCGAAGCTTTTTGCATTGCTTTTTCATAGTCTTCCTTAGAAGACGTTTTTACTTTTCCAATTAAAGTCCCATCTGCTGGTGAATAACTTTCGATGATTTTTCCATTGGCAAAATTAGCTGCTCCTGTTGATGTTCCTTCATTTACCTCCTCAATCCCTAATTGCTTTAGGGCGTCTTTGATTCCGAATTGATCTGCTATTGTTATCATTGTAACTTTTTTATTAAAAATTGTTATATTATTTACAAATATATTGATTTAACGTCAAATACTAAACATTGCTACTTTTATTTTGTTCTTTGGATCCAAAATCTGTTTTTTATAGAACAAATCCTTTTATAGATCTCAGAATTCTATCCAAATGATCTTCTTTTGAGGTTCCTTGTTATCGGTAGGCAAAATAAAATCGGATACACACTATAGTTTTAATCCCCGATAGTTGTAAATCTATTCTATTTTATCTTAAAAACAGAACAATTACTTATCTTAACTTTTATTTCCTGCGACGTTCCGTGAATATATTTGCAAGGGATAGTGGGAAATAGCTCCAAATAAAAATTGGATTGCTTATTTTTGTGCTCAATAAAATAGAATCATGATACAGAATCCAAAAAGATATACAATTACAGCGGCATTGCCTTATACGAACGGCCCAATTCACATTGGCCATTTGGCGGGTGTCTACGTACCTTCGGACATATATTCCAGATATTTAAGATTGCAGGGAAGAGACGTTTTGTTTGTTTGCGGAAGTGACGAGCACGGCGTGGCGATTTCGATGAAAGCTAAAAAAGAAGGTATTACACCACAGAAAGTAATCGATAAATATGACGGAATTATACGTAAATCATTCTCTGATTTTGGAATTTCATTTGATAATTATTCCAGAACTTCGGCTAAAATCCATCATGATACCGCTTCGGAATTTTTTAGAAAGCTGTATGATAAAGGTGATTTTATTGAGGAAGTGACCGAGCAATTGTATGATGCAAAAGCGGATCAATTTTTGGCAGACCGTTTTGTGGTGGGAACGTGTCCAAAATGTGGCAACGAAGAAGCCTACGGCGATCAATGCGAAAAATGTGGCTCTACGTTGAATGCTACGGATTTGATTAATCCAAAATCGACCATTACAGGCGAAACGCCAATTATGAAAGCAACGAAACACTGGTTTTTGCCTTTGGATCGTTATGAAGATTTCCTGAAAGAATGGATTCTTGTTGGACATAAAAACGACTGGAAACCGAATGTTTACGGACAAGTAAAATCATGGATTGACGGTGGTTTAGAGCCTCGTGCAGTAACTCGTGACTTGGACTGGGGAATTGACGTTCCTGTTGAAGGTGCCGAAGGAAAAAAATTATACGTGTGGTTTGATGCGCCTATTGGCTACATTTCTTCTACAAAAGAATGGGCTTTGCGCGAAGGAAAAGATTGGGAACCGTACTGGAAAGATCAGGATACAAAACTGGTTCACTTCATAGGGAAAGACAATATTGTTTTCCATTGCATTATTTTTCCGGCGATGTTGAAAGCCGAAGGAAGTTATATTTTGCCGGACAATGTGCCTGCAAATGAGTTCTTAAATTTGGAAGGAAATAAATTATCGACTTCAAAAAACTGGGCGGTTTGGCTGCACGAATATTTGGAAGAATTCCCGAATCAGCAAGACGTGTTGCGTTATGCGTTGACCTCAAATGCACCGGAAACAAAAGACAATGATTTTACCTGGAAAGATTTTCAGGCGAGAAACAATAATGAATTGGTGGCGATTTACGGAAATTTCATTAATCGCGTGGTAGTTTTAACCAATAAATATTACAACGGAATTGTACCTACTCCAAATAAACTTTCGGAAGTGGACGAAGCTACTTTGACGGAATTAAAAGCGTATCCAGCGGTGATTTCAAGTTCTCTGGAGCGTTACAGATTCCGGGAAGCGTTGAGCGAGTTGATGAATGTGGCTCGTTTAGGAAATAAATATTTAGCCGACGAAGAACCCTGGAAAGTAATCAAAGACAATCCGGAGCGCGTGCAGACACAAATGTACGTTGCGTTGCAAATTGCGGCTGCGTTGAGTTCACTTTGCGAACCCTTCTTGCCGTTTACAGCTACAAAATTATCAAGAATTCTAAAAATAAAAAGTCCTTTGAATTGGAATACTGTTGCTCAAAACTCTGATTTGATTCCAGCTGGTCACCAAATTGGAGAAGCGGAATTATTGTTTGCCAAAATTGAAGACGAGGAAATACAGAAACAAATTGACAAATTAGAGGCGACTAAAACGGCTAACAAAGCAGAGAATAAAGTAGCCGAACCACAGAAAGAAACAATTCAATTTGAGGATTTTACCAAAATGGATATCCGTACAGGAACAATTCTGGAAGCCGAAAAAATGCCGAAAGCGAACAAGCTTTTGATTTTGAAAATAGATACTGGAATTGACGTGCGCACCATTGTTTCAGGAATTGCGGAGAGTTTTAAGCCCGAAGATATAATAGGGAAAAAAGTTACTGTTTTAGTGAATTTGGCTCCAAGAAACCTTCGTGGCGTAGAAAGTCAGGGCATGATATTGATGACCACTAATGCCGAAGGGAAACTGGTTTTTGTAAATCCGGATACCGATGGCATTGCCAATGGAGAGACTATAAATTAAGAAAAAACAACCGCAAATTTGCTAATTAATATGTAATCTTAAATATATTAAGTAATAACCATGGTATAATGTCGTATTTTAAAATCAGGATGAAATTATGTAACAATCTGATTTTAAGCTGTTTTACTTAAGGTTAATTCTTTTGACTTTACGACTTTTAAACTTTCGACTTACTTAATTAGCGAATTCGCGGTAAATAAAAAAATATGAGCTTAAAAGTAATTGCCTTCGATGCCGATGATACCTTATGGATCAACGAAACCTATTTTGATGAAACGGAGAAAAAATTCTGCGGTTTGATGGAAGATTATTTATCGCATCAGGGAATTTCTAAAGAACTTTTCAAGGTCGAAATTGACAATCTGAAATTATACGGCTACGGAATCAAAGGCTATATTCTTTCGATGATTGAAGCCGCGATGAATATTTCGAATAATACCATTCCTATTGAAATAATCGAAAAAATTATTCAATATGGAAAAGAATTGCTGGAGAAACCTATCGTTTTATTGGATGGTGTTCAAGAAACTTTAGACGCATTGAACGGAAAATACAAATTGGTTGTAGCTACCAAAGGCGATTTATTAGACCAACGCCGAAAATTGCACAATTCTGGTTTGGGACATTATTTTCACCATATAGAAGTGATGTCAGACAAACAGGAAAAAGATTATTCCGATCTCATCAAACGATTGGAAATACAACCTTCGGAATTTTTTATGATTGGCAATTCCTTAAAATCAGATATACTTCCGGTTTTAGCCATTGGCGGACATGCCGTTCACATTCCGTTTCATACCACTTGGGCACATGAAAAAATTGACCATAAAATAGAACACGAAAATTTCATTGCTTTCAAAAAAATAACAGACGTTTTAAAACGATTGGAATTACGATAAATCCACCAATCCAATTGGCTAAAATTAGAGTATGCGAGTGCATTTGTCGGATCTGTTCTGTCTTAAATTTAGCCCCTTTAAACCTCTTTTTTAAGTAAAAAAGACACAAATTCAGCATATAAATACCTATTTTGAGCTATCAAAAACGCTTTAAAACATTCAAAAAATGCCCGTTTTAGTACATTGTTTATTACAATTGGAACGAATCCTTATATAATTTACTCTTTACCGGCTATCCTCCATTTTTGTACTGTAGGTTTGTAAAAACTTTAAATTTTTATATGATGAAAAAAATCATACTTACGTTAGTTTTTGCTTCAGCGATTACAACTTTAAGCGCTCAAACAGAACCTCAGAAAAATACTGAAAACGATTACAACAAATGGTCTGTTGAATTAGCAGGTGGTGTTAATAAAACACAAAGACCAATGACTGCTGGTTATTTCACCTCTACACCTAGTCCTTTTGTTGCTGATCTTGGAGTTCGATATATGTTCAACAACAAATTTGGTTTAAAGGCTGACATTGGATACAACAGCTTCCAAGGCAAAAACAATTCAATTGATTTTGACACTAAATATTACAGAGCAGATATTCAAGCCGTCGCTAATTTAGGAAGAATCATGAATTTTGAAACATGGACAAACACTCTCGGTTTATTGGGTCATACAGGTTTTGGTTTAGCACAATTAGAAGACCAAAATTCGGCGTTGAAAGACAGAATGGGTAACTTTATGGCCGGTGTTACAGGTCAAATTAAACTATCAAACAGAATTGCTCTAACGGGAGATTTCACAACTATTCTTAATGCTGCGCAAGATGCCGCTTTTGATGGTGCAAGTACTCGTGATGCCAGAGGTTTCTCAGGAATTCTTTTTAATGGTACAGTAGGTTTAACAGTTTACTTAGGTAAAAACGAAAAACATGCGGACTGGGTTATCGATCACGAAGGTAAATTTGATGCAATTGATACAAGATTTATGGCTATCGAAAATAAAATGCTGGATACGGATGGAGATGGCGTAGCTAATTATTTAGATCAAGAAGAAAATACCCCTGCAGGAGCTTTGGTTGACACAAAAGGAAGATCAATTGATAAAAATAACAACAATGTTCCTGATGAAACAGAAGCTTACGTCCTAGAGAATTATGCTAGCAAAACCCCCGATAGTAACGTTGTATATGATAACGAACTAATCAAAAGTTTAATTAATGGTGGTTATGTTGCTGTTTATTTTAACTTTGATCAATCAAGACCAACTGACGTATCTACAGAAGCTACTAGTTTTATTTTAACATACTTGAGAGACAATCCTTCTGCTTCAGTAGACATTATTGGTCATGCTGATGAATTAGGAGGATCTGCTTACAATGATAAATTATCTACAGCAAGAGCTAACCATGTTAAAACTACATTGGTAAAAGCTAACATTGATGCATCAAGATTGAATGTTGTTGCAAACGGTGAAGATACCTCTGTAGATAAAAATTCAGTAAATGCAAGAAAATTAGTTAGAAGAGTTACGTTCTCCGTAAAATAAGCTTCATACTTACTTATAAAAAAGCCCTAAAGGAAAATTTCTTTAGGGCTTTTTTTAGAACTACACCTTATCTAACTGTTCCATTTTAGAATAGAGAATCAACTAACTCCTAACTATTCACAAAGAATAGCTGTACTTTTGAACTTTAAATAAAATCCCTTCATTTTGAGAACCCTTTTAGATATAGAAAATTGGCCCAGAAAAGAACATTTTCATTTTTTTAGACAATTTGAAGAACCTTTTTTTGGAGCCACAGTCAAAATTGATTGTACGAAAGCTTATGCAGCTGCAAAATCACTAAATTCTTCTTTTTTTAATTATTATTTACACCAAACATTAGTAGCGGTAAATACCATTGAATCTTTTAAGTATCGAGTTTCAGAGGACCAAATATATATTTGTGACCAAATTAATGCTTCAGCTACAATTGGTCGGGAGGACGGCACTTTCGGATTTTCTTTAATCGAATACAATGCTGATTTTGCAGTTTTCAAAACGACCGCCGCTACAGAGATTGCCCGCATTCAAACCACAACAGGACTTTTTACCCGAACCTTTGAGGAGGATAACGTGATCCATTTTTCAGCAATTCCGTGGCTGGATTTTTCCTCTTTATCCCATGCTAGAAGTTTTTCCTTTCCGGACAGCTGTCCAAAAATATCTTTTGGCAAAATGAAAGTCTCCCCTAGTGGCAAAAGAACCATGCCCATGTCTGTTCATGTACATCATGGATTAATGGACGGTTTTCATCTGGGACAATTTGTGGATTGTTTTCAGGAATTGATGAATCAGTAGTGACTTATTTTTTTTAACTTTACTAAAAACTAAAATTATGCTATCTAAAAATATTGAAATTGCCCTAAACAAACAGATTCGCATTGAAGCAGAATCCTCGCAAACCTACCTTTCTATGGCGTGTTGGGCTGAAGTGAGCGGACTGGAAGGAATTGCTCAATTCATGTTTGCCCAATCTGACGAAGAGCGCCTGCACATGCTCAAATTAATCAAGTATGTAAATGAACGTGGTAGCCATGCAAAAATAACGGACTTAAAAGCCCCAAAAACTACTTATGAAACCTTCAAAGATATGTTTGAGGAACTTTATAAACATGAAATTTTTGTTTCGGATTCGATAAATGAGTTGGTACACATCACTTTCTCTGAAAAAGATTATGCCACACATAACTTTCTGCAATGGTATGTTGCCGAGCAAATTGAGGAAGAAGCGACCGCAAAATCTATTTTGGACAAAATCAACTTAATAGGAGATGACAAAGGCGGTTTATACTTATTTGACAGAGACTTACAACAAGTGGCGCTTGTCAAACCTGCTATTTAAATGTTAAAATTTATTTAGAACAGATAAAAATAACATACATTTGCCTTAGTTTTTAATTCTTTATAAAAATTGGAAAAGAAAAAAAAGGAAAAGAAAAAAAATCAAAAAGAAATCCTTAAAACCATTAAGATTGCAGAAAACTGCAAATCTAAATGTTGCAAAAAATTCAAAAAAGGGGAAGACAATCGCTGTAAGCGGTGTCCGTTGTTTGATTTATTAAAAAAAGTATCCTGATTCAAAACATAAATGCCCTCTGATACAGAGGGCATTATTTTATTGCTTAGTCTTGAAAAACCTATTTCCCTAAAAGCAAAACATCATCAACGACAACTTCAGTGATGTAACGTTTTTCTCCATTTTTATCGTCATAACTTCTATGGGTTAATTTTCCTTCAATGGCAATTTCTTTTCCTTTGGTAACATATTTCTCTATGATTTCAGCCGTTTTTCCCCAAGCAACGAGTTTGTGCCATTGGGTTTCTTCTACTTTTTCTCCTTTGTCGTTTTTGTAGCTTTCATTTGTAGCTAAGGAAAAATTAGCTAGTTTTTTTCCTCCGTCAAATGATTTGATTTCCGGATCATTTCCTACATGTCCAATTAACTGTACTTTGTTTCTTAATGTGCTCATGGCGTATACTATTTAAATGTTAGTGTATGTTTGTTGAATTGGTCTTTCAAATCAACAGGGCAAAGATGCGATCATTGCTAAAAGGTAATCGGTTGTTAACTATTTACTTTCGGTTGTAACTATTTGTAACCGTTTGTAATTGGTAAATTTTAGCTATATTTGATAAAATCATTATTTCATGCAAGCCAAAATAAACAAAGTAGAGTTACGAAATCTAGCGATTGAAGACTATAAAGAGCTCAAAAAATCAATGGTAGAATCGTATCCGGAAATGGTTGGTTCCTATTGGAGAGAACATCATATTGAAAAATTATTGAGCATTTTTCCGGAAGGCCAACTCGTAATCTTAGTAGACGGCAAAGTTGTAGGCTCTGCATTATCGCTAATTGTGGATGAAAGCTTAGTAGACAAAAACCATAATTATTCTGATATAACAGGAAAATATACCTTTTCGACCCACAATCCACAAGGGGATGTCTTGTATGGAATAGATGTGTTTATTCATCCAAACTACAGAGGACTCCGCTTGGGAAGACGTTTGTATGACGCCCGTAAAGAACTATGTGAACAATTGAATTTGAAAGCAATTGTTTTTGCCGGCAGGATTCCAAATTATGGGCAACACGCCAAAACCCTCACTCCTAAAAATTATATCGAAAAAGTAAAAAGAAAAGAGCTACACGACCCTGTGCTTTCTTTTCAGCTGAGCAATGATTTTCACGTAATCCGGGTCATGAAAAACTATCTGGAAGGCGATACCGATTCTAAAGAATTTGCCGTTTTACTAGAATGGAATAATATTTATTACGACGAAAGCCCTAAATTAATAAACCTCAAGAAAAGTGTCATCCGCCTGGGACTCGTTCAGTGGCAGATGCGCCAACTGAACAATCTGGAAGCTTTGTTTGAACAATGTGAATTTTTTGTTGATGTCGTTTCCGGGTATGGCAGTGATTTTGCATTATTTCCAGAACTCTTTACCGCTCCGTTGATGGCGGATTACAATCATTTGTCCGAGGCAGAAGCCATACGGGAATTAGCCAAACATTCAGAGCCTGTTCGCAAACGCTTTCAGGAGCTAGCCATTTCGTACAACATCAACATTATTACAGGAAGTATGCCTCATTTAGAAAACGGCACGCTTTACAATGTGGGTTTTTTATGCAAGAGAGACGGAACTTCAGAAATGTATGCCAAAATTCATGTTACTCCAAACGAAGTACAACACTGGGGGATGACCGGAGGATCACAAATTAAGACCTTTGATACCGATTGTGGTAAAATAGGCATCATGATTTGTTATGATGTTGAATTTCCGGAACTCTCTAGATTAATGGCAGATGAAGGCATGAATATTTTATTTGTACCGTTCTTAACAGATACTCAAAACGCCTATACCAGAGTCAAACATTGCGCACAAGCCAGAGCAATTGAAAACGAATGTTATGTAGCCATAGCAGGATGTGTAGGAAATCTTCCAAAGGTAAACAACATGGATATTCAATATGCGCAATCAGCAGTATTTACACCTTCTGATTTTGCTTTTCCAAGTAATGGAATCAAAGCCGAAGCAACCCCAAATACCGAGATGACACTCATTGTAGACGTAGATTTAGATTTACTGAAAGAGCTTCACGAGCACGGTAGCGTACGCATTCTAAAAGACCGTAGAACTGATTTATACGATATCAAAAAAATAAATCCATGACAAAAACCTGCTTAGAATGTGAAGAGAAAATTGTAGGCCGTGAAGATAAAAAGTTTTGCAGTGACGGATGTCGCAACGCCTACAACAATAAAATGAACAAAGACAGCACTAATTTTATGCGCAACATCAACAATAAGTTGCGTAAAAATTACCGCATTCTAATTGAACTTAATCCCGATGGAAAATCAAAAACCACCCGCGCAAAATTATTAAGCAAAGGTTTTGATTTTGAATTTTTTACTAATATTCTGCGAACCAAAACAGGAAATACTTACTATTTCCTGTACGATCAGGGGTATTTAGTTTTAGACAATGAGTATTACATGCTAGTCAAAAAAGACATTTAACACCGCATCCAAATCTACTTACTTACCATGAAAAAAGATTATTTCTCCATTTTTGCCGGTTTGTTTATTTCAGTAACCCTAGCGTTAATCTACTTTACGATGATGCCGCAATGGACTTCCAATGATCAAGGGTCCCTTACTGAGTTTTCGACCCAAAGGGCTTTGAATCACATCAAATCCATTTCAAAAAAACCTCATTATGTAGGCTCCGACAATCATGATGTGGTCGCAAATTACCTCCTGAAAGAGCTAAAAAAGTTAGGACTGCAGACTTCTGTTCAAACCGGCTATACGCTAAGTGACTGGGGAAATCTTGTACAATCAAAAAACATCTTGGCTCGTATCAAAGGTTCTAATAGTTCCAAAGCCTTGTTGTTGCTTTCACACTATGACAGCGCACCCCATTCCTACTCGCCTGGAGCTAGTGATGCGGGTTCCGGTGTAGCTACAATTCTGGAAAGTGTTCGGGCTTTTTTATACAATAAAACCCCGCATAAAAACGATATTATTATTCTGTTTTCGGATGCAGAAGAGTTAGGACTTAATGGTGCTGCACTTTTTGTAACCCAACATCAATGGGCAAAACAAGTGGGACTGGTACTCAACTTTGAAGCCCGTGGTTCTTCCGGCCCCAGCTACATGCTGATGGAAACTAACAATGGAAATGCAGGATTAGTAAAAGAGTTTGCTGCTGCAAAAGCGACTTTTCCAGTATCTAATTCCTTGATGTACAGTATTTATAAAATGTTACCCAACGACACTGATTTGACCGTTTTTAGGGAACAAGGCGATATTCAGGGCTATAACTTTGCATTTATTGACGACCATTTTAACTACCATACCGCTCAGGATGACATCCAGCATTTAAACAAAAATACGCTGGCTCATCAGGGTTCATATTTAATGCCGTTGTTAAATTATTTTTCCAATACGGATTTAAATGCGGTGCAATCCAGTGAAGAGTATGTCTATTTTACCATTCCATACACTTTTATAAGCTATCCTTTCAGTTGGGTTTTGCCTATGGTTCTACTCGCTTTAGCGTTGTTTCTTTCGCTATTATTTATAGGAAGAGCCAAACGCCTTATATCAGCCCGAGAAATTGTAAAAGGATTCATTCCGCTGTTTGGTTCCCTGACGGCAACGGGAATAATTACCTTTTTTGGATGGAAAGGATTGCTGCTCGTCTATCCTCAATACACGGATTTGCTGAACGGATTTACCTATAACGGACATGCTTACATAGCTGCTTTCGTACTGCTGGCTTTAGCAATAAGCATGGTCTTTTATCATTTATTTTCATGTCGTAAAGTCAACATCAATCATTATGTAGCGCCATTATTTATTTGGATTGTGATTAATGCCATCATAGCTTTTATGTTACCGGGAGCTGGATTCTTGATTATTCCGGTGTACTTTGGTCTATTCCTTTTTGGGGTTTTCATTGTGACTCAAAAATCAAGCGAAACATTAAATCTTATTTTTAGCATTCCTGCTTTGATCATTATAGCTCCTTTTATCCAAATGTTTCCTATCGGTTTGGGACTAAAGGTATTGTTTGGAAGTGCCCTTCTTACCGTATTGCTATTCGGATTATTGCTGCCTATTTTTGGGGCTTTCGCCAAAAAGGGAATCTGGTCTATACTCCTGCTTTTGCTTTCCATTGGCTTTTTTGCGAAAGCGCATTTAGAGTCGGGATACAAACCCGGAAAAGCGAAGTCAAATAGTTTATTATACCTCTATAATGCTGACACAGATCAAGCCAATTGGGCCACGTATGACACCAATCTCGATTCCTGGACCACAGGCTATTTGGGTGTAAACCCGAAAAAGGCAACCAATTTGAACGAAATTCCGTTGTTTAGCAAATACAATTCTGGTTTTACCTATGCTGCCAAAGCTCCTAAAAAAGCGATTCCGAAACCAACTATCGCATTTCTGGAAGACCGAATTATAGGAAATCAAAGACATGTCAAAATAAAAATTTCCCCGAACAGAAACGTTAATCGCTATGACATTTTTGCCAATGAAAAAATGATACTTCATAATTTAAAAGCGAATGGCGTGACTACACTAGGTCGGAAAAATTCAATTTACCAGCGAAAAGGAAAGAAGATATTGAGTTATTATGTGGTAGGAAACGCCCCTTTAGAATTGCAGTTTAGTTTTAATGCTGCAACTGCGTTCAACATGGAACTGTTAGAAAGTTCTTTTGACCTACTTTCAAATCCTTTATTTGAAATCACAAAAAGAGAAAACTGGATGATGCCAACCCCTTTTGTTTTGAACGATGCGGTTGTCATTAGGCAAAAAATAAAAGCGAGTCCGGTTGTTGAGAATACTTTGAATACTACTGTAACAAATCCTGTTGTAAAAGATAGTTTAGCAGTAGTGAAAGACAGTTTGAAAAAATTATGATGGAATTTCTTTAAGGTCACATTTTATGACCTTGAAGAAATTTAAATTTAAGAGAATGCACGGCCACCAATTGTAACCGCATATAAATTTAAAAATTACGATTGATTACAAAAAACGAAAATGACAAAAATTAGTGTTCTGGGTTGCGGATGGCTGGGTTTGCCTTTGGCGAAAGCCTTACTTTCGAAAGGATTTTCCGTGAAGGGCTCGACGACTTCTACAGCGAAATTAGACGTATTGAAAAATGCCGGAATCGCTCCTTTCTTAATTGCGCTTTCAGAAAATAAAACCAAAGGAAACCTTTCTGATTTTCTGGAAAATTCTAAAATTTTAATCATTGATGTCCCACCAAAACTTCGTGGTTTAGCGCAAGAAAACTTTGTTGCCAAGATTAGAAATATGATTCCATCTATCGAAAAATCTTCTGTTGAAAACGTACTTTTCATCAGTTCGACATCTGTTTATAATGATGAAGCTATTTTTGTTACTGAAGAAACTATCCCAAAACCGGATACGGAAAGCGGCAAACAATTACTGGAAACAGAACAGCTTTTGCTAAACAACAGTCATTTTAAAACGACGGTATTGCGTTTTGGCGGATTAATTGGCCAGGACCGCCATCCTGTAAAATTCTTGGCCGGCAGAGAAAATCTTGACAACCCTAATGCAACCATTAATTTAATTCATCAAGACGATTGTATTGGAATCATTGAAAAAATTATTGAAACGGATTCATGGAATGAAACCTTCAATGCAGTGGCTCCATTTCATCCTTCTCGAGAACAGTACTACACCCAAAAAGCGAAGGATCTGGATTTAGCTTTGCCAAAATTTAATTCAGAAGAAAATTCAACTGGAAAAATAATTTTGAGTGCTCGCATAGAAACGGTTTTAAAGTATACTTTTACGAAACCAAATTTGTAATGTGAGAACTAAAATTAAGAATGCCGTTTCGTCCAAAATAGACACTATTGGACTGCCAATTTTGGCTTTGTGTTGGGTCAGTTTTTTTTGGGGAACTACCTGGATTGCTTCTAAAGAGGGCGTGAAACACATGCCCGCCTTACAACTTGTCGCCATCAGACAATTTTTAGGAGGATTCCTGTATATTTCCTATTTTTTATTTAAAAAGGCGCCTTGGCCAAAGGGAAAACAATGGAAAACGATCATCATTCTAAGCATTCTTAATTTTGTTTTAAGCAACGGATTAAGCACTTGGGGCGTCAAGTATATCAGTAGTGGTCTAGGCGCAATTATTGGTGCTTGTGTCCCTTTATGGATTGTGATCATTACTTTTTTTAGAGGCGAACGATTATCCAGAGTATCAGTTGTGGGTTTGATTATCAGTTTCAGTGGGGTTTGTGTGATTTTTTACGACCACCTGAGTGATTTTTTGATTCCTAGTTTCAGATTTGGAATAATCATTTCCATAATTTCTACTTTAACTTGGGCTTTTGGCACCTTGTACACGAAGAAAAAAGCAGCCACTTTTAATCCGTATTTTAGTTTGGGACTGCAAATGTTTATTTCTAGTATTTTAGTTTTCGCCTACACTGGCGCAACTGGAATTTCCGTCAAATTAAGCGAAATTCCTGCTGCTTCCTGGTGGTCTATCGCTTATTTAGTTGTTTTTGGTTCCATACTTACTTTCATTGCCTTTATTTATGCTCTTCAAAATCTTCCTGCGGAGATCAGTAGTGTGTATTCCTATATCAACCCAATTATTGCCGTGATTTTAGGCGCAATAATCTTTGGGGAAACCCTCAATACTGCCATAGCCGTAGGAGGTGGCGTCACCTTATTTGGCTTGTATCTGGTGAATTATTCGCTGAGAAGAACCCGAAAAAACAGTATCAAAACAGAATAAAAAAAGTCCCATTTGCTCAGGCAAATGGGACTTTTTCATACTACAAGATAATTTTTATACCTGTATTTTTTTCTGGACTGAAGCTACGTCTCTGTGTCATTCGACTAAGGAGAAATCACATCAGGATCATACTCTGGTGAATAATTTCTACCAGATTTTCACTCTCTTTTCTGGAGCAATGTACATTCCATCATTTTCTTTAATATCAAAGGCTTGATAAAACGTATCAATATTTTGCAAAGGCACATACGCACGGTACATTCCTGGAGAATGCGGATCTGTTTTCACTTGGTTTTTCAAGGCTTCATCACGCATTTTGGAACGCCAGATCGTTGACCAGGAAATAAAGAACCGTTGTTCCGGAGTATATCCATCGATTAATCCCGGGTTTCCGTTTGCTTTCAGGTACAATTGCAAACCATCATAAGCGGCATTTACGCCTCCTAAATCTCCAATGTTTTCACCAAGCGTGAATTTACCATCTACAAAAGTTCCTGGAATAGGTTGCAAAGCGCTGTATTGAGCTGCAAGCGCTCCTGTTAAAGCAGAGAATTGTTTCAAATCTTCAGCGGTCCACCAATCTACTAAGTTTCCGTCAGCATTGTAACGCGATCCCGAATCATCAAACCCATGTGAAATTTCATGCCCGATAACGGCTCCAATTCCACCATAATTTACGGCTTCATCTGCTTGATAATTGTAAAAAGGCGGTTGCAAAATAGCTGCTGGAAATACAATTTCATTATTTGATGGGTTGAAATAGGCGTTCACCGTTTGTGGAGACATGCCCCATTTTTCTTTATCGACTGGCTTGTTCAATTCAGCTATGTTTTCTTCAAAACGCCATTTTGCCAAGTTTTTAACATTATCAAAATACGTTCCGCCTTCTTTTGGACTTTTAATGGTCAAGGCTGAATAATCTTTCCATTTGTCTGGATATCCAATTTTTATTCTTGATTTATGCAGTTTAGCAAGTGCACTTACCTTAGTTTCTGTAGACATCCAAGGCAAATTATTGATTCGGTTTTCGAAAGCAAGAAATATATTTTTGATCATTTTTTCCGCTTTGGCTTTGGCTTCAGCCGGAAACATTTTCTCTACATATAATTTTCCTAACGCTTCTCCAACCGTTCCGTTGATGGTTTGAAGTGCTCTTTCGTCACGTGGTCTTTGACTTACAGCGCCCGTCAGGGTTTTTCCGTAAAACTCCCAGTTTGCGTCTTCAATAGTAGTTGACAATTGACTTGATGCTCTGTTTAATAAAGTCCAACGCATGTATGCTTTCCAGTCTTCTACTTTATTTTCTTTGAAAATTGTTTCTAAAGCAGTCATATATTTAGGCTGCGACACTATCAAGGAATCCACTTTAGGCAATCCTATTTTTGTGAAATAATTATCCCAGTTGATTGAAGGCGTCAGTTTTTGTAAATCTTTAACCGTCATTGGGTTGTATGATTTACGACGGTCTCTTCTTTCTACTCTATCCAATCTTGGTTTAGACATGGCGATTTCAAGTGCCAGGATTTTTTCGGCATTCGCTTTAGCAACTACCGGAGTATCACCAAGGTACTGTAACATTTTAGCAACGTGAAGCACGTATTTAGCTCGTTTTTCTTTAGAGTCGGCATCTTCAGAAACATAATAATCTCTGTCTGGCAAACCTACGCTACCCAATCCTACATTAATTACATTTCTATTGCTGTTCTTTGCATCAGTGCCTACACTGGCTCCCACAAATCCAATACCGCCAATTGGCTCCATTTCAATTAATAATGCCTCTAGGTCTTTCGCATTTTTAACTGCGTTTATTTTTGTCAAATACGGCCTTAAAGGCGCTATCCCAAGCTTATTTCTTCCTATGGTATCTAATATCGACTGGTATAAATTAACGGCTTTCCCTTGATCAGTATTTGATTTATAACTCGGATTCTTAGTGGCTTCCTTCAAGATTGCCAAAGCATCGGCATCTGTTTTTTGACGCAATTCATCAAAACTTCCCCAACGGGTTCTATCAGCTGGAATTTCTGTATTATCCAACCATGTTCCATTCACATAGCGAAAAAAATCATTGTTGGGTTGTACATTCTTGTCCATGTGGTTCACATTGATTCCTGGCTCTTTCGCCACGGCTGTGTTCTGGGCTTGACTTACCGTAAAACCCATGATTGCAGGAATCACAAAAAGCAACTGCTTATTGATGTTCTTTTTCATTTTTAATATATATTTAGTTAGTTTTACAAAGCTATCAATAAAACTTTTAACTTCTTGTTAAATTTTATCCCAATAAGATTGTGTTAATTTGAATTAAAAACAAATTTCGTTTTCGTATTTTTGTATTAAAATAACATTATGTTACGAATTTTAAAAAAATACCGAATCTTTTTAGGCGTCTTCCTGGTTTTTTCTGCAGTCGTTTTATCCTTATTTTATTCGGCCTTAAAGCCAAAAAAAACACTTCCTATTTTTAATCCTTCTGATGTAAATCCGGAATTAGTAGACAGTACGATTCAGTATAAAAGTAAATACCATACCATTGCTGATTTTTCGTTTGTCAACCAAAACGGAAAAACCATCACCCAAAAAGACTATGAAGGAAAAATATATGTGGCTGATTTTTTCTTTACCACTTGCGGCTCCATTTGTCCAAAAATGAGCACCAATTTATCGGATATCCAGAAAGTTTTTGCCAATGATCCCAAGGTGAAGTTATTGTCGCATACTGTTTTTCCAGAGACGGACAGCGTTCCGGTTTTGAAGGCTTACGCCAAAAAATATAAGGTAGATGCCTCAAAATGGAATTTAGTCACCGGCGATAAAAAAGAAATTTATGAGATGGCCAGAAAATCGTATTTGGCCGTTAAACTGGGAGAACCAAGCGAATTATACGACATGGTTCACACGGAAAATTTTGTATTGGTAGATACTAAAAAAAGAGTTCGTGGGTTTTATGACGGTACTAACAAAGAAGACATGAAACGATTAATCGACGACATTCGTTTTTTGAGTGCCGAATAAGATTAATTGACCTTTAATTTCTTCGCCTTTTCTGATAAATCCCATCCCAATCCATGCATTTTTTTTGTCTTAATTAAGGTTTAAATGTGATATTTATCATTTTTATTTGTATTAAAATGTGTATTTTTGCAATCTTAATTCAATCTAAATAAGATTTGCAAACAACGATAAATTCTCTCAAAAAAGGCGAAAAGGCCATTATAAAAGACTTTGACATTGATACAGTTCCATTAAAATTATTGGAAATGGGTTGCTTACCGGGCAATCTGGTAGAATTACTTCAAATTGCTCCTTTTGGCGATCCTTTATATTTAAACATCAATGGTTCACACGTTGCTATCCGATTGGAAACTGCCCGTGAGATTGAAGTTGAAATACTAAAAACCAATTTATAATGACCAATCAAAATATCAATGTTGCTTTAATTGGAAATCCTAACACCGGAAAAACCTCTGTTTTTAATCAATTGACGGGTTTGAATCAACAAGTAGGGAATTACCCTGGAATTACCGTTGAAAAAAAGATGGGTTTTTGCAAATTACCCAATAACATCAAGGCTAATATCTTGGATTTACCGGGAACCTACAGCCTAAATGCCAGTTCGATTGATGAAAACGTTGTCATTGAATTATTACTGAATAAAAACGATAAATTATACCCTGATGTAGCCCTTGTAGTTACGGATGTGGAGAATCTAAAACGAAATTTATTACTTTTTACCCAAATAAAAGACCTTGAAATTCCAACCATATTAGTCATCAACATGGCCGATAGAATGAAATTCAAAGGAATTACGCTGGATATTCCGTATCTTGAAGCGCACTTAAAAACAAAAATTGCGCTGATCAGTTCGAGAAAAGGTTTTGGAATTGATGAACTAAAAAAATTGATAGTCAACTACAAATCCCTTTCGAATGAACCCTGCTTGAATGCCTCAAGCATTGATCCGGAATATTTTAATACTTTAAGAAAAACATTTCCCAACCAGCTCTTGTATAAATTATGGCTGGTCATTACTCAAGACGTCAATTTCCTGAATTTAGACCGAAATGAAATCCGAAATTCATTTACTAAATCGCATTCGGATCTAAAGCGTTTGCAACAAAAAGAAACCATAAAACGCTACCAATTCATCAATGACGTCTTGAAAACAGGATTAAAAGTCGATGAGACAATTGCTAAAGATTTTCGCAGCAAACTGGATCGCGTCCTGACTCACAAGATTTGGGGTTATGTGATTTTCTTCATGATTTTGTTTGTTATTTTTCAATCTATTTTCGAATGGTCTAAAATTCCAATGGATTTCATTGACGGTACCTTTGCTACAATAAGCGCTCTTGCTGCCGAGCAATTACCGGCCGGCGTTTTAACCAATCTAATTTCGCAGGGAATAATTCCTGGAATTGGAGGTATTTTGATCTTCATCCCTCAAATTGCTTTCCTATTTATGTTTATTTCAATTCTTGAAGAAAGCGGTTACATGAGCCGAGTTGTTTTCCTGATGGATAAAATTATGCGTAAATTTGGATTATCAGGGAAAAGTGTAGTCCCACTTATTTCCGGTACGGCCTGTGCGATTCCGGCAATTATGGCAACCCGAAACATTGAAAACTGGAAAGAACGATTGATCACCATCCTGGTCACCCCATTCACGACCTGCTCCGCCAGATTACCTGTTTATGCCATAATCATTGCTCTGGTAATTCCGGATACTCGTGTTTTGGGTTTTCTGAACATGCAAGGAATGACCTTGATGCTGTTGTATCTTTTGGGTTTTGGAACGGCTATTTTTTCAGCGTACATTTTGAATAAAATCCTTAAAATAAAAGGAAAAACATACTTTGTGGTAGAAATGCCCAATTATAAATTACCGCTTTTCAAAAACGTAGGTATTAATGTGATCGAAAAAACAAAAGCCTTTGTTTTTGGTGCCGGAAAAATCATACTGGCTATTTCTATAGTTTTATGGTTCTTAGCTTCGTACGGACCAGGAGAAAAATTCAATGATGCAGAAACCATTGTCACTGAAAACACCAAAAATAATCCGTTGCCTGAAGCTGAATTTGAGAATGCAGTGGCCTCCCAAAAACTGGAAAACTCTTATATCGGAATCATGGGAAAAGCCATTGAACCTGCTATTTCTCCTCTGGGTTACGACTGGAAAATAGGAATTGCCATCATCAGTTCCTTTGCCGCCAGGGAGGTTTTTGTGGGAACATTAGCCACTATTTACAGTGTGGGTGGTAGCGATAATGAAGTCACTATTAAAAATAAAATGGCTGCCGAGATTAATCCGGTTACCGGAGAAAAGGTTTTTAATTTTGCTTCCGGAATATCACTATTACTTTTTTATGCTTTTGCTTTGCAATGCGCCAGTACACTCGCCGTTACTAAAAAAGAAACCAATTCCTGGAAATGGCCGGCAGGACAATTGATCTTTATGTCCGGATTTGCGTATGTTGTTGCTTTAATTGCATACCAAATTTTAAAGTAATCACACACTACAATGGTTTTAAAATCACTCGTATGAGTGTGGGTGAAAAAAGCTAAAATTTAAAAAAATTAAAATGCAGATCTTAGCCTTTTGCCGTGCGATTTGATTACTTATTAAATAACTCCAAGTTGGATAAACAATTTGCGAATTAGCAGCAAAAGAAATTAAGAAGATCAAGCAAAATAGGATAAAGCACTTGGTTATACATGCTTTTAAGACTCATAAATTTAATTCCTTTATGAGAACTAAGTAATAGGAACGATATATTGTCACATATTATAATGTCAAACCTTCAATAAAGACTGAGGTTGAGTTAAAAACAAATACGACATTATTTTAATCTCATTACTTATATGTCAACAAAAGTTAAAATGTCAAATTTTTATTATTTTTAATTTGTCTAAATAAGATTTAGGTTCTACATTTGCAGTGTAGAATTAATCTAAATAAAAATGAAAAATATTATAATTATCGGCTCGCTATTAATTACGTCCGTTTTGTTTGCACAAGAAAAGGAACTTACAAAAACTCAAAAAGATAGTATTGAAAGTTTAAACGAAGTTATTATTACCACCGATGCGATCATTGGAAGTAAATTTAAAGCCAAAAATAAAGCCGGATCAACATATTTTATCTCTCCAAAAGAATTAAAAACCTTTAATTATGATGATGTTTCCAGGATTCTAAGAACCGTTCCCGGCATCAATATTCAGGAAGAAGAAGGGTTTGGACTCCGCCCAAATATTGGTATGAGAGGAACCAGCCCAGATCGTTCGAGTAAAATTACACTAATGGAGGATGGCGTTCTAATAGCACCTGCTCCTTATGCCGCTCCTGCCGCGTATTATTTCCCAACAGTAAACAGAATGCAGTCTTTCGAAATTGTAAAAGGAGGAAGTCAAATACAATACGGTCCTTATACTACCGGCGGCGCCATCAATATGGTTTCTACTCAAATCCCAAATCGTTTCAAAGCCCGAGTTGTAGCCAGCATTGGTAGTTTCAATACCAAAAAAACATACGTAAATATTGGAGATGAACGCAAAAATTTTGGTTACGTTTTAGAATACAACAACCGAAATTCAGACGGATTTAAAAAAATAGACAACAGTTCTAAAAACACCGGTTTTCAGGGAAATGATTATGTTGCTAAATTTAGAATTAATACGGATCTCGATGCCAAAATCTTTCAATCCTTAACCGCTAAAGTCCAGTTTGGCGAAGATTTTGCCAATGAAACTTACCTTGGTTTGACCGAAGACGATTACAACAAGAGTCCTTACAGAAGGTATGCCGGATCAAATGAAGATTATCTTGATACGGAGCACAAACAAATCATGTTGACCCATTTTATTCAACCCTCAAAAAATTTCAACATCACCACAAAGGCCTACAAGAATGATTTTGCCAGAAATTGGTATAAACTTGATGCCTTAAAACTTGGAACTACAAAAGTAGGAATCAATTCTATATTAATTGATCCAATAAAGTATAATGCGGAATATTTAGCTTTAACAGGAGCTAATAACACTGCTGATAATGCTTTATTAGTTAAAGCCAACAATAGGATGTACGAGGCCAAAGGAATCCAATCAGTAGCCAATTATAATTTTGCAACAGGAGCGCTGAAACACGATTTTGATTTTGGATTTCGCTACCACGAAGATTATGAAGATCGCTTTCAATGGGTTGACGGATACGCCATACAAAATGGAGTGATGAATAGAACTTCAAACGGAACTCCAGGCACAGATGCAAATAGGATTACCTACGCCGAAGCAATTGCCGCTCATGTGCTTTATACGATTACCTATGACAAATTTACGTTCTCGCCAGGAGTCCGATATGAAAATATCAATTTAGAATCGATTAATTACGGGAGCAACGATATTACAAGAACCGGTACAAATATCGTAAATGCAAATAACCGTTCTGATGTTTGGATACCGGGAATGGGAATTCTGTATAAAATAAATGAAGATTACAATGTGTTTACGAGTGTTCACAAAGGGTTTTCTCCTCCGGGCGCTAAAGTTGGAGAAGATGCCGAAAACAGTATCAACTCAGAACTGGGTTTTCGCTTTCAAAAAAATGCCTTTTACGGAGAATTGATTGGCTATTACAATGATTTTTCTAATTTACAAGGTTCGGATAACATGTCCGGTGGCGGAACTGGAACTGGAGATTTATTCAATGCAGGTGCTGCAATCGTAAAGGGAATTGAATTTTTGGCCACGTATGAAATCCTGAAAAATTCAGAAAAAGGATATAAACTACCGCTTAGCTTTTCCTATACTTTGACGGATACGAAATTAAATAGTAACTTTAACAGCCCAATATGGGGAAATGTAACACGTGGAGATGAGATTCCGTACATCGCCAAAAATCAATTTGCTCTGACTGCCGCTTTCGAAACAGAAAAATTCAATTTGGCCATCAGTGGAAAATATGTAGATGCGTTTAGAACATTGGCAGGAACGGGAACTATTCCGTCCCAAAACAAAGTAAACAATAATTTTATTGTAGATTTCTCAGCAAGATACCACCTTAGTCAAAAAGTGAGCCTGATGTCGAATATCATTAATTTAATGAATGAAAAGTATGCCGTTTCAAGAGTTCCAGCAGGATTAAGACCTGGAATGCCTTTTAACATCAATTTTGGAATTATGGCACAGTTGTAAAAAACTTTCTCATTGGTTTAACTCAAAAAAGCAACCTCTTTTGGTTGCTTTTTCTTATTTTTACAATATGGATATTCAAGAAATTTTAGCTTTTTTTGCCCTTGGAATAGCACTTGCTTTTTTGATTAAAAAATTCTTCCTCAAAAAGAAAAAATCAGATAAAAATTGTGGCAGTGGTGGTGATTGCGGCTGCCATTAAAATTTTATTTCGTATTTAAACGTTAAAAAAGAGCCCATGTAAAATGTTTGGTAGTAGTCTGAACTATCTTAAAAAACAATAAGTCTGTGCTTTCTTTAAAATATAAAAAAAGTGCGGTACTTTAATAGAATGAATTTTTAGACTCAATATCAACTGTTTACGTTTGTATGTTTTAGAAAATGTTTTCAAATTTGAACTTGTATCTAATTTGACTTTGAACATGATTTTAGTTTTATCCCTACAAAAATTGAAATTATGGTACTATTATGAATTAGTAATCCGTATGCGATTAGACCATCATAATTTTAACAAAAATCTGATATATAAGTTATATATATTTAATCCCAATGAAAATATTTTTCATTTTGCTATAGTGATATGCAGTCATTCAGTAGTGATATAAAAAGTTATTTTAAATACCCAATTTTCACATAGTATTCACTCGGGTTGATTTTGACACCTTCTTTTGGATACGGAAGAACACTATAGTTTTTTATGTTTTTTTGCTTTTTAGGCAAATATTTAGAAAACCACTCTTTATTTTCGTTTTCGTTTTTCATCGAAAAAACCAATATCTTGTTTTCAATTAATTTTGAATCTTTGTAAACAGAAACGACTCCAGAAACTTCCCCTTCCCAAATACAAGTAACCCCTTCCGGACAACGGGAATCTGAAGAAATCGATTTTAGAACCAACTGAAATCCTTTTTGATTGGGACATATTTTCTGATGTATTGTACTGTATTTGACCTTTTGGGATTTTGGGATTTGCGCCAAAACTGCACTGCTGATAATCATACAAAGGAATACTACTGACTTTTTCATAAACGCGGTTTAAAAGATAAAGCTACGCTTCTTTTTAATAACAAATGGCAAAAATTAAAAACCCTATCCCAAAGCCACATCCAGAACCATCATCATTATAAATCCGCCAACAAATCCCAGTGTGGCAATATCCGTATTTTTATCCTGTTGTGTTTCCGGAATCACTTCCTCTACCACAACAAAAATCATTGCGCCTGCGGCAAAAGCCAAAGCGTACGGTAAAATTGGGGTAAAAAACGTGACTGCAAAAGCGCCTAAAACAGCAGCAACAGGTTCTACCAAAGCTGATGATTGTCCGTACATAAAGCTTTTTCTTCTACTCATTCCCATACGCCGCAACGGCATGGCCACGGCAATACCTTCGGGGAAATTCTGAATTCCAATACCAATGGCCAAGGTAACAGCTCCCGCAATGGAAGCCTCCGGAATCCCGGCAGCCACTCCCCCAAAAAGAACCCCTACGGCCAATCCTTCAGGTATATTGTGCAGTGTAATTGCCGAAACCAGTAATGTAGTACGCTGCCAAGGCGATTTAATTCCCTCCGTAACTTTAAAATTAATGTGAAGATGTGGCAATACTTTATCAATCCCAAAAATGAACAAGGCACCAAGAAAAAAACCAAAAGCTGCGGGAATCACTTTTTGAAAACCTTCGCCGCCGGTCATTTCTATAGCTGGAGCCAATAAACTCCAAAAACTTGCAGCAACCATTACGCCCCCGGTAAATCCGAGCATTCCGTCCAGTACCGTCCGGTTCATGGTTTTAAACAAAAAAACAAACGAGGCTCCTAAAGCCGTAAGAAACCAAGTGAATAAACTCGCGTACAAAGCGGCTAATATTGGGTCGATACTCGTGAAATAATCTACTACAGATTGAAACATAATTATTTGATGTATATATTACTGGCTATTTTATTTGAAACCGTTATTTCTTTTGTTCCAACCCGAATTCTCAAAGAGGAATCAAAACTTTCCTTTTCGATAATTTCAATTTGGGAACCCAAAGCGATTTCTTGTTTGTCTAAATATTTTAAAAAATCAGAAGATGTATCTTTGACACCCACACAAATCCCGATTTGGTTTTTCTCGAATTCAGAAAGCAGTTGTTTGTCTACTTTTATAATTCTTCCGTTAGCATCCGGAATCGGATCTCCATGTGGATCTTCAGTGGGATTTCCCAGAAAATCATCTAACTTATTGATGAGTTTTTCAGATTTGATGTGTTCCAATTGTTCCGCAAGATCATGCACTTCATCCCATGAAAAATCTAATTTTTCAACTAAAAAAGTTTCCCAAAGCCGGTGCTTTCGAACAATCATTTTAGCGGCTAATTGTCCCTGATCAGTAAGGGAAACACCTTGGTATTTGATGTAGTTGACTAACTCTTTTTCGGCGAGTTTCTTGAGCATATCGGTAACGGATGACGCCTTGATTTCTATTTTTTCGGCAATCGCATTGGTGCTGATATCCACCTCTGAAACAGCCGTAAGGTGGTAAATGGTCTTGAGATAATTTTCTTCTGAAAAGGTCATGCTATGTTTTTTGAATACTCTTTTTAAATTTTAATACAAATCAATTTATTGATTTCTTCTTGAAGACTTCTCACTAAACCAATTAAGTTATTGATACAAATGTAATTAAAAAATTGGTTTTGCAAAATATAATTTTTAGTTTTGCCTAAATTTAATTTAAGCATTGTGAAAAAATTATGTTCATTATTAGTTTTCCTTATGTTTCACTTTGGCTACGGCCAAGAAAAAACAAATCTTTCTGGATTTATTTCATCAGAAAAAAAAGGGGTTTCGGAGGCTCGAGTTTTTTTAATTGGAACAAAATACGCCACCCAAACGGATAGTTTAGGAAATTACAGTATAGCGAATATTGCTGAAGGGAATTACAAAATACAAATTGTTGCAGAAGGTTTTCAAACTTTAAAAAAGAATATAACGGTCAAAATTAATGAAAACACTATTCTGGATTTGGAACTTTCAAATAATGAAAACCAACTTAACGAAGTTGTGGTTTCCGGAACTTTAAAACCCGTAAAAAGACTGGAAAGTCCCGTTCCTGTCGAGGTTTATTCCCCAATATTTTTCAAGAAAAATCCAACGGCCAGTATTTATGAAGCATTACAGAATGTAAATGGTGTTAGACCACAGCTTAATTGTGGCGTTTGCAATACGGGCGACATTCATATTAATGGGCTTGAAGGTCCGTATACTTTAGTTCTAATTGACGGAATGCCCATCGTGAGCAGTTTATCGACGGTGTACGGATTATCTGGAATTCCGAATTCACTGGTGGAACGAATCGAAATCGTAAAAGGTCCCGCTTCGTCTTTATACGGCAGTGAAGCCGTGGGCGGTTTGATTAATATCATTACCAAAAACCCAACAAACGCGCCCCTATTTTCCGCGGATGTGTTTTCTACTTCTTGGTTGGAAACCAATGTTGATTTAGGCGTAAAACTCAATGTTAGCAAGAAAGCAACGGCACTTTTAGGTTTAAATTATTTTAGCTACAATCAAAAAATAGACAACGATGGCGACAATTTCACTGATGTTACCCTTTCAGACCGAATTTCCCTTTTTCAAAAATGGACTTTCAACAGAAAAGAAAACCGTTTGTTCACTATTGCGGCGCGTGGGGTTTATGAAGACCGTTTTGGCGGCGATGTGCGTTGGGAGAAAAAACACCGTGGCGGAGACGAGATCTATGGCGAAAGCATTTATACAAAACGAGCCGAATTAATAGGAAGTTACCAATTGCCTTTTCAGGAAAAACTGATGCTATCCTTTTCAGGAAATGTACATTTTCAAGACAGTCGCTACGGGACAACCAGTTATATTGCCAATCAAAAAATTGGTTTTCTACAATTGACTTGGGATAAAAAAATAGGGAGAAATGATTTACTAACCGGAATTGCTACCCGATACAATTATTACGATGACAATACACCGGCAACATTAAAACAGGGAAATAACAATCCCGAGAAAACCTGGCTGCCGGGAATTTTTGTTCAGGACGAAATTACATTTACCGAAAAACACAAGATACTCTTGGGACTGCGTTACGATTACAACTCGTTTCACGGAAGTATCTTGACGCCAAGAATTGCCTATAAATGGAAATTGAACGATAATAATATTATTCGACTGAACGCCGGAACAGGTTTTAGAGTGGTAAATTTATTTACCGAAGATCATGCTGCCTTGACTGGCGCTCGTGAAATTGTAATCGTAAATAATTTGAAGCCGGAACAATCCATCAATGCTAATTTGAATTATATCAAGAAAATAAATTTTGATAACGGAACCTTTATTGGCATTGAAACTTCCTTTTTCCATACCAGATTCAGTAATAAAATTGTTTCGGATTATGTTACTGATCCCAACCAAATCATTTATGACAACATCAATGGCTATGCGATAAGTCAAGGAATCAGCATGAATATTGATATCAATTTTCCTAATGGATTAAAAATTATCACCGGTGCTTCTTTGTTAGACAACAAAAACGTTCAAAATGGCCTAAAAGAAACACCTTTTCTAACCGAAAAATTTACTGCAACCTGGAGTGCTTCCTATAAAATTCAAGCTATCGATTTAAATATTGATTACACCGGAAATCTATACAGCCCTATGCGACTCCCACTTTTAAGCGCTTTAGATCCCCGTGCTCCAGAATCACCTTGGTACAGTTTACAAAACATTCAATTCACCTATTCTGGTTTTAAAAACTTTGAATTTTATGCCGGAATTAAAAACCTGTTAAACTTTTTGCCTAAACAAAATAATCCGTTTTTAATTGCACGAACAAATGATCCTTTTGATAAAAATGTAACCTACGACACAAACGGACAAGTATTGGCAACGCCTGAAAACCCGTATGGGTTGACGTTTGACACGACGTATGTGTATGGACCCAATCAAGGAATCAGAAGTTTTTTCGGAATCCGATATACCTTGAGATAATGAGAAAAAAACTTTTCATACTGTTGCTTTTATGCTGTGCGATTCCCGCTGGATTTGCGCAGTTGCATTCGGTTTCATTCGAAAAAATAGACAGTTTGCAAAATAACAAAAAGAGAAAAACGATTGTTTTCATTCAAACCGATTGGTGCTCGTTTTGCCATGCCATGAAAAACACCACTTTTAAAAACAAGGAAATTATTACCCAGCTCAATTCTAATTTCTATTTTATTGATTTTAATGCCGAGGAAAAGCGAACGGTTATTTTTAACAAAACCAGTTTTCAATATAAGCCGACTGGAAATAATTTTGGAACCCATGAGCTCGCAATCGCATTAGGAACAGTAAATAAGCAACTGAACTTTCCTGTTTTGTGTGTTTTGAACAGTGAAAATGAGATTATTTTTCAGCACAACGGCTACTTAAACCCAAAAGAATTTAAGCTGATTTTAGCCAAACTAAAAGAATAAAATTGTCTATTTTTGAGGAAATGTCAAATTCTCAAATGAAACACTTCGATTACATCTTTACCGGCGCAGGATTATCGGCTTTGATGACCGTGTATAAAATGGTCCAATCTGGTAAATTCCGAGATAAAAGTATTTTGTTATTGGATGAAAATACCAAAAAAACAAACGACAGAACCTGGTGTTTTTGGAAAACTAACGATTCACTTTGGGAACAATCTATTTCAAAGAAATGGGATTCGGCATTGTTTGCCAATTCAGATTTTCGACGAGATTTAGACTTGAAACCCTACCGCTACAATATGGTGAAAGGGTTGGATTTCTATAATCAGGTATTTGATTTGCTTTCAAAACAAGAAAACATCACGTTCATCAACCAGAAAGTTTTGGAAATCGAAGAATCCGAAACCATAATTATGGTACAAACCGAAAGCGAATCCTTTTCCTGCTCCAAGTTGTTCAACAGCATTTACAACAACAAAAAAGCAGAAAACCAGACAAAATATCCTGTTTTACAACAGCATTTTATAGGTTGGTTTATCAAAAGTGAGCAAGCTGTATTCAATCCCGAACAAGCTACTTTCATGGATTTTTCGGTGGAGCAAAAAGGAAATACCCGTTTTATGTATGTGTTACCTACTTCCAAAACTGAAGCTTTGCTGGAATACACGTTGTTTTCGCACAAACATTTAAAAACCGAGGAATACGAAAACGAAATCCAGAAATATATCGAAAAACTTGGGATTACAAACTATGAAATCGTCGAAAAAGAGCAAGGCAGCATTCCCATGACGTGTTATCCTTTTTGGAAAGAAAATACGAAAAACGCAATCAACATAGGAACTGCCGGTGGTTGGACGAAAGCTAGTACGGGCTATACTTTCAAAAATTCGGATAAAAAATCAACAGAATTGGTTGCCTTTCTACAAAGGGAAACCGACTTTACTAAGTTTCATAAAAGCACTAAATTCTGGTTTTACGATTTACTTCTGTTAGACATCTTAGACCGAAAAAATGAATTGGGTTCTTCTATCTTTTCTTCGATGTTCAAAAAAGGAAATCCAACTTTGATTTTTAAATTTCTGGATGAGGAAACTTCTTTTATTGAGGACATTACTGTTATCCTAAAATGCCCAAAAATGCTATTTATAAAAGCTATTTTTCATGTGGCTTCAAGAGCAATGAAATAGAAATCAAACTATAACAAAACTTTATAATTCAACTTCTATACTTGATTGTAAACTTTGTAACTTTGCAACTTGAAATTAGTATTTATTTAAAATAAAAAAGATATGTATCCAGAAGAAATGGTAAAACCAATGCAAGAGGAATTAACCGCTGCAGGTTTTCAAGATTTACATAGTGCAGAAGCAGTAGAGAACGCAATGAAATTAGAAGGAACAACACTTGTAGTTGTAAATTCGGTTTGTGGTTGTGCTGCCAGAAACGCACGTCCGGGAGCAAAAATGAGTTTGGATGGCGCTAAAAAACCAGACCATTTAATCACTGTTTTTGCAGGAGTTGACAAAGATGCAGTTGATGCTGCGAGACAACATATGTTCCCTTTTCCTCCATCATCGCCAAGTATGGCTTTGTTCAAAAACGGAGAATTAGTGCACATGCTAGAGCGTCACCACATTGAAGGTCGCCCGGCAGAACTAATTGCTGAAAACTTAAAAGATGCGTTCAACGAGTATTGCTAAAAGTTCTATTATACAATACATTAACCCTTTCAGAGTTCTAAACCCTGGGAGGGTTTTTTATTTATAAACAACGTAAACTTTGTATAATTTTTTTATTTGGAGCTTTTTCCAGCTATTAGTTACAATCTTTTTTTCCGCTAAAAAGCGGATAAAAAAGGATTTTTACTACTATCTGGGCTAGAAAAATTTAGGATAGAAAAAGAGGTGTATCTTTGATAAGATTAAATAGTTAGGCCAATGTTAATCAATAATATTAAAAAACGACAAAAAATAAATTATGAAATATTACAAACAGCTATTCTCAATTTTCACTATTCTCTTACTTTTGACAAATAATGCATTTTCTCAAAAAAGAAAAATAGTTAAAATTGACTCTCTAATGAAATGGTCAAACCAAATTGGAGTTTTTAATGGAAATGTACTTGTTTCAAAAAATAATAAAATATTATACAACGCTTCATTCGGATTTACTGATGCAACAAAAACCAATAAATTAACTACCAATTATAGATTCAATATTGGCTCTATCACAAAAGAATTTAGTGCAGTTGCTTTACTGCAGTTACAAGAACAAGGCAAATTAAAATTGACCGATAAGATTTCTAAATTCATTCCGGAATTACAAAAATGGGCAAATGAAGTTTCAATTATAGATTTATTGCAATATACAAGTGGGATACCTAATGTCAAATGGGCGGGGATTAAAAATGATAAAGATATTTTTGATGGTTTAAAATTAATCAACTCACTTGACTTTAAACCAAGAACAAATTACGATTATAACAACAATAATGTTTTTTTAAGACACTTTATTGTTGAACGATTAACTGGAATGTCTTATAAAACTTATGTAGAAAAATTCATCTTCAAACCTTGTAAAATGAATTTTTCTATTATGACACCTTTTGAAAATGTAGAAAACATAGCTAAAGGATTTAATAATAATTTAGTTTCGGACAAAACCGACTTACCAATAACCGGTGGTACTTACTTAACAACCTTTGATTTACTGAAATGGGCAAATTGTCTTCATTCAAAAAAAATAATCAATAAAAAATCACTTTACGAAATAGGTCAACAATTTGATTTGCAAGAAACTCAATCCGCTTTGGGAAAAGCAAAATTTAAAGGCGAAAATTTAATTGAGCATTTACATGATGGAAGATCCGGGAATTATGAAGCAATTTTAGTTTCGGATATTGATGAGAAATTTACAGTAATTCTATTAAACAACAACTTTAACGGAAAAGTTTTTGAAATATCAGATGCGATTATAGCAATACTGAAAGACCAAAAATATAGCCTTCCAAAAAATTAATTGAAAAATAATCGATTCCCCGCACCCGCACGAATCCTTTCGTTTGGCTCATAGCGATAATTACGATTTTGGAAAACTAAACATTCTATTTGTCACTAATGTCCTAGCCCAGATGGAAACGGCATCCTGTTGTGGCGGGGTTCGCCACAACAGATATAGTGAACAGCAGGAAGAGCTCCTAAAAAATTAAATAATCAAGACATTACCGTAAATTAAGTATGCCTTGTTATTGATTATGAACCTTAGTCCCTTCAAAACTTTGCCTCTCTTAACCTTTTTGTCTACTTTTGCAAAAAATATATTTCTCAACTTAAAACTGTTTATAGCATGCAACTGTATAACACATTAAGCGCAGAGGAAAGAGCCATCATGATTGATGATGCCGGAAAACAACGTCTTACTTTGTCTTTCTATGCTTATGCGCAAATCTCAAATCCAACACAATTTCGTAACGAATTATTTCTGGCGTGGAACCCACTTGAAGTTTTGGGTCGGATTTATGTAGCCAGTGAGGGAATCAACGCCCAATTATCATTGCCTGCCGATAATTTCTATGCATTCAAAGATTCCATCGAGGTCTACGATTTTATGAAAGGAATCCGATTAAATATTGCCGTAGAACAAGACGATCACTCGTTTTTGAAACTGACTGTAAAAGTGCGTGATAAGATTGTGGCTGATGGTTTGGTTGATGAAACTTTTGATGTAACGAATATTGGAATTCACCTAAAAGCCAAAGAATTCAATGAACTTCTAGAAGATCCAAACACGATTGTAGTCGATATGCGAAATCATTACGAAAGTGAAATTGGACATTTCACCAAAGCTATAAAACCAGATGTGGATACTTTTCGGGAATCATTACCCATTATCGAAGAGCAGCTTACGGAACACAAACAAGACAAAAAACTATTGATGTATTGCACCGGAGGAATTCGCTGCGAAAAAGCCAGTGCTTATTTCAAACATAAAGGTTTTGAAAACGTGTACCAACTGGAAGGCGGAATTATTGAATACACCCGCCAGGTAAAAGCCGAAGGTTTAGAAAGTAAATTCATTGGGAAAAACTTCGTATTTGATCATCGCTTGGGCGAAAGAATTACAGACGATATTGTTTCGCAATGCCATCAATGTGGCGCACCTTGTGACGTACATACCAATTGCGTGAACGAAGGTTGTCATTTACTTTTTATTCAATGTGACTCTTGCAAGGGAAAAATGGAAAACTGTTGTTCTGCTGAATGTGTAACTATAATTCATTTGCCGGAAGAAGAACAGAAAGCTATTAGACGAGGAATTAAAAACGGAAATAAGATCTTCAAAAAAGGGAAATCAGACGTTTTGACTTTCAAAAATAATCAAGATCCATTAGCAGGAGTTCCGAATCTTAGTGAATTGGCTGAGTCAAAAATTGCTCGCAGAGTAGCTACCGTTCTCAAAAAAGAAATAAAGATCAAAAAACAATACATTGGAAAAGGAACTCACTTTTATCCAAAACCAAGTATTGGTCAGTTTCTAATTGAAGAAAACGAAATCAAAATTGGTGATACGATTCTGATTAAAGGAGCTACAACCGGAGAACAAATAGTAATTATTGAAGAAATGCTGGTGAACGATTTAGCACAAGAAAAAGCAGTTTCTGGAGATACTTGTACTTTTAAATTGCCATTCCGGATTCGATTGTCAGATAAATTATATAAAGTTGTAGATTAGTGGAAATTTAAAACTAATTGTATGCCACATTCCTTTAATAAATTATGGATTCATGCTGTTTGGGCAACCAAAAACAGGGGTGAATTAATTGACTTTTCAATAGAGAAACAAGTATACGACTATATCAGACAAGAATTAATTGAATTGGGATGTCCCGTACGAATCATTAATGGAATGCCAGATCATATTCACGCCTTATTTTTATTAAATCCACAAAAATCAATTGCAGATGTAATAAAACAAATTAAAGGGAGCTCGTCACATTCTATAAATGGAGAAAATTTAATGATTGAAAAATTTGCTTGGCAAACAGGTTATGCCGCTTATTCCGTTAGTGAATCTCAATTAGAATCCGTTTATAATTACATAAAGAATCAAAAGCAACATCATTTAAAGAAAAATTCTCAAGATGAATTTGACGAATTTATAAAATTACATGGGTTAAGCCAAATTTGAAACCGTGGCTATCTTCAAAACACACACAACCATTAAACTATAGCCAACCGTTTCAACGGTTGGAGACATTCATGGAGCAATCTTTGAAAAATAATGTATTGTTCTTTACGTTGCCAACGGTTTCAACCGTGGGCTATGTTCTAAACACACAGCCATTAAACTACAACCAGCCGTTTCAACGGTTGGAAAATTCATGGGTCAATCTTTGAAAAACAATGTGTTGTTCTTTACGTTACCAACGGTTGAAACCGTGGGCTATATGCAAAACAAACACAACCATTAAACTACAACCAACCGTTTCAACGGTTGGAAAATTCATGGGTCAATCTTTGAAAAATAATGTATTGTTCTTCACGTTACAATCGGTTGAAACCGTGGGCTATGTTCAAAACACATACAACCATTAAACTATAGCCAAACGTTTCAACGGTTGGAGACATTCATGAGAAAACCTTTAAAAATAATGTATTGTTCTTTACTTTACGTTGCCAACGGTTGAAACCGTGGGCTATATGCAAAACAAACACAACCATTAAACTATAGCCAACCGTTTCAACGGTTGGAGACATTCATGAGAAAACCTTTGAAAAATAATGTATTATTCTTTACGTTGCTAACGGTTGAAACCGTGGGCTATGTTCTAAACACACACAACCATTAAACTATAGCCAACCGTTTCAACGGTTGGAGACATTCATGGGACAATCTTTGAAAAATAATGTATTGTTCTTTACGTTGCCAACGGTTGAAACCGTAGGCTATATTCTAAAAACACACAACCATTAAACTATAGCCAAACGTTTCAACGGTTGGAGATATTCATGAGACAATCTTTGAAAAACAATGTATTGTTCTTTACGTTACCAGCGGTTGAAACCGTGGGCGATGTTCAAAAAACACACAGCCATTAAACTATAGCCAACCGTTTAAACGGTTGGAGACATTCATGAGAAAACCTTTGAAAAATAATGTATTATTCTTTACGTTGCTAACGGTTGAAACCGTGGGCTATGTTCTAAACACACACAACCATTAAACTATAGCCAACCGTTTCAACGGTTGGAGACATTCATGGGACAATCTTTGAAAAACAATGTGTTATTCTTTACGTTGCCAACGGTTGAAACCGTGGGCTATCTTCAAAACACACACAGCCATTAAACTATAACCAACCGTTTCAACGGTTGGAGAAATTCATGGGACAATCTTTGAAAAAATAGATATAAAACACATCATATCTTTATAAGAAGGGATTCAAAACTAACCCATTACAAACTAATTTGTAATGGGTTTTTTTATTGAAAATTTATGAGGCATTCGTGCTTTTATGCGTTGTGACGTAAAATTAAAAAATACTATCTTTACACATTAAACGTTTTAAAAACATAAGTTGTGCTCGTCGCAACACTATATATAAAATTATGGCATGTACAAGTTGTTCAACTTCTGATGGTGGATCACCTAAAGGTTGTAAAAATAATGGGACTTGCGGCACCGACAGCTGCAATAAATTGACGGTTTTTGATTGGCTTTCTAATATGAGTCTGCCTAATGGTGACGCCCCTTTTGACTGTGTGGAAGTACGCTTCAAAAACGGCAGAAAAGAATTTTACCGCAATACAGAGAAATTAACGTTAAGCATGGGCGATATCGTGGCTACTGTTGCTTCTCCGGGACACGACATAGGAATTGTTACTTTGACAGGAGAATTAGTTAAAATTCAAATGAAGAAAAAAGGAGCCAATCACCTGGGCAACGAAATTCCGAAAATTTATAGAAAAGCATCCCAAAAAGATATTGATATTTGGTCTGCGGCACGGGAAAAAGAAGAGCCAATGAAGGTGCGCGCACGGGAACTGGCGATTGCTCAAAAACTGGAAATGAAGATTTCAGATATCGAATTTCAAGGGGACGGATCAAAAGCTACGTTTTATTACACGGCAAATGACCGAATTGATTTTCGAGCATTAATTAAAGATTTTGCTAAAGAATTCAGTACCCGAATAGAAATGAAACAAGTAGGTTTCCGTCAGGAAGCAGCTCGTTTAGGCGGAATAGGTTCTTGCGGAAGAGAATTGTGTTGTTCGACTTGGCTGACGGATTTTAGAAGTGTAAATACCTCAGCGGCACGGTACCAACAACTATCTTTGAATCCACAAAAACTAGCCGGACAATGCGGAAAATTGAAATGCTGTTTGAATTATGAACTGGATACGTACATGGATGCTTTGAAAGACTTCCCGGATTTTGAAACAAAATTGGTAACGGAAAAAGGAGATGCCATTTGCCAGAAACAAGATATTTTCAAAGGATTAATGTGGTTTGCCTACACCAATAATTTTGCAAATTGGCACGTATTGAAAATTGATCAAGTCCGAGAAATCATCGCTGAAAACAAACTGAAAAATAAAGTTTCTTCGCTAGAAGATTTTGCAATAGAAATCATTGCAGAACCAGAGAAAAACTTCAATAATGCAATGGGACAAGAAAGTTTAACTCGTTTTGATCAACCCAAAACGAAGAAAAAACCAAATAAAAAACGAAAACCGGGCGGTGAAAATGCAATTGTAGCAAACAGCAACAAACCTGCAAACAATACCCGTCAAACTCCAAATGACAAAAAGCCTGTGGAGCCAAGAAAACCTATAATTATTACTAAAAATGTGGATAAAAAATAGCGCTTTACTTCTTTTGGCAGTAATTCTATTCTGGTCGTGTGATAAAAAAAGGGTTTTTGATGACTATCAATCTGTGGGTAGTGCGTGGCATAAAGACAGCATTGTAACGTTCCATTTACCAGAACTAGATTCCACAAAACGCTATAATTTGTTTGTGAATTTGAGAGCGAATAATGCGTATCAATACAACAATTTGTTTTTAATTGTAGCTTTAGAACTACCTAATGGTTTTACAAAAGTAGACACGCTCGAATACCAAATGGCTGATCCGGAGGGATTACTATTAGGGAATGGATTTTCAGACATAAAAGAAAGCAAACTTTTTTATAAGGAAAATGTACGGTTTCGATCCAAATACACCGTTCATATTAAGCAAGCAGTCAGAGAAAACGGCAAAGTTCCCGGCGTGACGGCTTTAGACGGAGTTACAGATGTAGGTTTTAGAATAGAAAAAAAAGAATAAAATAGTATTATGGCTATCAAAAAAAACAACAGTCCCGCTAAAGATAATGACAAAGACATGGCTCATTACAAAAATATTTTTTGGAAAATATTCTTTGTAGGGTTAGGAAGTCTTGCTTTATTTTTCCTGTTTGCTTCCTGGGGAATCTTCGGTTCGATGCCCTCTTTTGAAGATTTAGAAAATCCCGATTCTAATTTAGCGACTGAGATCATATCCGCTGACGGAGTGGTTTTAGGGAAATATTTCGAAAAAAACAGATCTCAATTAAAGTATTCTGACTTGCCAAAAAATTTGGTTCAAGCACTAATCGCAACGGAAGATGCTCGTTTTTATGAGCATTCCGGCATTGACGGAAGAGGTACTTTGAGAGCCATCTCGAGCTTAGGAACCAGCGGAGGAGCCAGTACCTTGACGCAGCAATTAGCCAAACAATTATTTCACGGAGAAGGATCTAAATTCCTGCCTTTTAGAATTGTACAAAAAATAAAAGAATGGATTATTGCCATCCGATTAGAAAGACAATACACTAAAAATGAAATTATTGCCATGTATTGTAATGTATACGATTTTGGAAACAATTCTGTCGGAGTTAGTTCAGCCGCAAAAACGTATTTTTCTAAAGAACCAAAGGACTTAACCATCAGCGAGTCGGCAATATTAGTGGGAATGTTTAAAAATTCTGGTCTTTACAATCCTGTGAGAAATCCACAAGGAGTGATAAACCGAAGAAATGTAGTGCTTCTGCAATTAGAAAAAGGAAAAATAATTTCAAAAGAAGAAAAAGAAAGACTGCAAGCTTTACCAATCACATTAAAGTTCAAATTACAAACGCACAAAGACGGAACAGCAACCTATTTCAGAGAATATTTAAGAGACTACCTAAAAAAATGGGCGGAGGAAAATAAAAAACCGGATGGTTCAGATTATGACATCTACAAAGATGGCCTAAAAATCTATACTACCATTGATTCCAGAATGCAACTGCACGCTGAAAAAGCAGTAACGGAGCACATGGCCAATCTTCAAGAAGAATTTTTCGAGCAATCCAAAACAAATAAAAATGCGCCATTTGTCAACATCTCTTCTGTAGAAACACAACGCATTTTAAGCCAAGCCATGAAATCCTCGAACAGATGGGCGGTATTAAAATCACTGGAAAAAACGGACGAAGAAATTATAGCATCCTTTAGCATAAAAACTAAAATGAGAGTCTTCTCTTGGAAGGGAGAAAAAGACACTATTATGACGCCATTGGATTCCATTCGGTATTACAAACATTTTTTACAATCCGGACTCATGGCGATGGAACCTCAAACGGGAAATATAAAAGCGTGGGTTGGGGGTATCGATTATAAATATTTTCAATACGATCACGTAGGGCAAGGTGCCAGACAAGTTGGTTCCACTTTCAAGCCTTTTGTTTATGCTACAGCCATAGAGCAATTGAATATGTCACCTTGTGATTCCATTATTGATTCCCCTTTTATGATTAGAAAAGGACGTCATAATGTTACCGAAGATTGGGAACCAAAAAACTCCAACAACAGATACAGCGGAATGGTAACCCTAAAACGAGGATTGGCAAATTCCATCAATATTATATCCGCAAAATTAATAGACCGAGTAGGTCCGGCAGCTGTAGTCGATTTAGCCCATAAATTAGGCATCAAATCAGAGATTCCACTTCAGCCTTCCATTGCTTTGGGAGCCGTTGAAATAACCGTCGAAGATATGGTTGCTGCTTACAGCACCTTTGCTAATCAAGGCGTGTATATGAAACCCCAATTTATATCTCGAATCGAAGATAAAGGTGGCGTAATTATTTACGAACCCATCCCTGAATCACATGATGTTTTAAACAAAGACATCGCGTATGCCGTGATCAAATTATTAGAAGGCGTTACGGAAGGCGGGTCCGGAGATCGTTTGCGCACCACCGGCGGCGGAAACGGAGACAAACGCTGGACAGGATATCCCTATCAATTTAAAAATCCTATTGCAGGTAAAACAGGAACTACACAAAACCAATCTGACGGATGGTTTATGGGAATGGTTCCTAATCTTGTAACTGGAGTCTGGGTGGGTTGCGAGGACCGTTCTGCCCGTTTCAAAAGCATAACTTACGGACAAGGTGCCACAGCAGCACTGCCGGTTTGGGGTTATTTTATGAAACTTTGTTACGAAGATCCCGCTCTAAAAGTATCCAAAGCATCCTTTGAAAGACCCGCAAATCTATCCATAAAAGTAGACTGCTACACCGCTCCAAAAGTAATAGACACCACTAATATTGAACAAAATACCGATGAATTTGAATTGTAAAATTTTCATCTGGAGCTAATCCAGCCATCCGCTATATCTTTTAGTCTCCTTAAAGAAGGAGACTAAAAGGATGTCGCTTCTATCTGGGCTAGGCAATTCGTTCTTAAAATTAAATCTTGTTGTTATTAATACTACAAACAGATTGGGTTCTTCTTTAAATTAAAATTCGTCAACTAGCATTCAATTTTATGATTAACAAAAAAGTAAATAACGTTCATGAAGCCCTTCAAGGAATTGAAAACGGGATGACCATCATGCTGGGCGGTTTCGGATTATGCGGTATTCCAGAAAATTCCATCGCCGAATTAGTAAAAAAAGAAACTACGGATTTAACCTGTATCTCAAACAATGCAGGAGTAGATAATTTTGGCCTTGGATTGCTTTTGCAAAAACGCCAAATCAAAAAAATGATTTCTTCTTACGTAGGTGAAAATGCCGAATTTGAGAGTCAAATGCTATCTGGAGAACTCGATGTAGAATTAATCCCGCAAGGAACTCTTGCAGAACGATGTCGTTCGGCACAAGCAGGAATTCCAGCTTTTTTCACCCCTGCCGGTTATGGAACTGAAGTAGCCGAAGGGAAGGAAGCACGGGAATTCAATGGAAAAATGCATCTTATGGAATACGCTTTCAAAGCTGATTTTGCCATCGTAAAAGCATGGAAAGGTGATGAAGCCGGCAACCTAGTTTTCAAAGGAACAGCACGAAACTTTAATCCTTGTATGGCCGGAGCGGCAAAAATAACTATCGCCGAAGTAGAAGAATTATTGCCTGTAGGTAGTTTAGATCCAAACGAAATTCATATTCCAGGAATACTTGTAAATAGAATTTTTCAAGGTGTGAAATATGAAAAAAGAATTGAACAAAGAACCGTGAGAAAAATTTTCTGATTATGGCTTTAGATAAAAATCAAATTGCAAAACGCATTGCAAAAGAATTAAAACACAACTACTATGTGAATCTCGGAATCGGGATTCCAACATTAGTTGCTAATTATGTCCCAGAAGGAATTGACGTCGAATTTCAAAGTGAAAACGGAATTCTCGGTATGGGTCCATTCCCTTTAGAAGGCGATGAAGACGCTGATTTAATCAACGCCGGAAAACAAACCATAACTACTTTGCCTGGAGCAAGTTTCTTCGACTCGTCATTCAGTTTTGGAATGATTCGTGGACAACATGTTGACTTAACAATCCTTGGTGCAATGGAAGTTTCCGAAAATGGTGATATTGCCAACTGGAAAATTCCTGGTAAAATGGTCAAAGGAATGGGTGGCGCAATGGATTTAGTGGCTTCTGCCGAGAATATTATTGTAGCCATGATGCACGTTAACAAAGCTGGCGAATCTAAAATACTTAAAAAATGTACCTTGCCTTTAACAGGTGTTGGCTGTGTTAAAAAAGTCGTTACTGAACTAGCCGTTTTAGAAGTAACGCCGCAAGGTTTCAAATTATTGGAACGCGCACCGGGTGTAACCGTAGCGCATATCATCGCTTCTACGGAAGCTGATTTAATTATTGAAGGTGATATTCCGGAGATGGTTATTGAGTAGCCCGAGTCTTAAAAACACAAAAAAACCACAATTTAATGAAATTTAGGGCTTTTTGTATTTAGTGATTTAGGTTCTAAAAATTGTATTTCCCTCCAAGGTAAATACTCCTTCCGCTAGCATTAATTCCAGAGGCAAAAGTCCTGTATTGTATATCTAAAATATTTTCAATACCGGAATAAACAGTGAACTGTTCCGTTAAAGATAATGATCCTTTCAAATTATAGGTTTCCCAAGAAGGCATTCCATTTTTTGGAGCATATTGCAAATTATCTTCTCCACTAGGCGAGTAATTGCTCAACTCTTTTTTTCCATTATACAACATATATAAATCCAAATTTACTAGTTTACTTTCATATTTAAAACCTGTTTTTCCATAAAATGGAGCAACATGGTCTAAAGGAAAATTACCCCCCGCATTTTGGACTCTACCGTGAGTAAAATTGAAAACGCCATAAAACAAGAATGATTTTGTGATATAACTTCTTAAGGTAGAGGAAATTCCGCTAATATTTCCTTTTCCTTGATTTTGATTGGCAAGAATGAGACTGTTTTTTCCTTCATAAACAATCGAAGATTGTCCGTTTAACGTAAAAGAACCCGTTATTATTGCATCATACAGTCTTGTGTAATAAAAAATATTTTCAAACTGAAAACGCTTACCTTCCCAAAAAGTAATGCTCAAATCAGCCGTTACTGATTTTTCAGGCCTCAAATCTTTGTTTGGTACAATTAAAGTTCCTGTTGCCGATTCGAATATTTTTGCTAAATCATCAATGTTTGCAACTCGAAATGCAGAAGCTAAATTAAAACCTATTTTTGTGTTTTCGCTGGCATTATTTACAATTCCAACGGCACCGCTATAGGTAAAGTTTTTTTGTGATACGCTAGTATAAGGTAAATTCAGAAAATTGGTTAAAATTTCGCTATTCAAAGTCGTGTAACCAGCCCTAGCACTTACATTACACGAGGCTGTTTTGTTAATGTCATTGCTGTAGGATGCAAAACCTTCGGCTCTAAAAGTATTGTTTTTTCCATCTGGATAACGCGAATCAGTAATGCTTTCAGCATTAGTTAAAATATTTTTTTTATTTCCTAAAGAATTTAAATTATCATAATAAACATCGGCGCCATAAATAAAATCACCATTACCTATTTTTGTTTTAAAATCAGAATTGATGGCAAATATCGAAACTTTTTCAATCCTTGAACTTTGCGTTGGATTGCCGAAATTACGGGTAATTCTACTTTCTTCGATGTTTTGATAACTGGCAACCAAATTCATATCACTGTTTAAGAATACCTTCTTTTTGTCTAATTTATAAGAAGAAATTAACCTTTTTTGTGGACCATAATTCCAAACTGCAGATTTAAATTTTCCGTTTGAACTCAAATCAGTTAGCCTGTCATATCTGGGAATGTTTGATGTGGTAGAAAATTGTAAATTTATACTATGTCGTGTGCTGATATTCTGCTGAAAAATAATTTTTTGCATAAAATCATATTGTTTATATCCAGAAAATTTTTGCACATATTTATCATCATTAGTAACTTTAATGTCAATACCATCTTTGGTTACCACATAAAAAGGTCTTTCTCCAAAAAAATCATTGCTACCATTTTTATGTTTTCCCATTTTTAAATCCCCATAATCATTATAGGAGAATGAAGTTAAGTAACCCCATTTTTGACCCGCAAAGTTGAAATCTAAATGACCTGATTTTCCTTGGTTTGCAGAGTTATAATTTGTTAAAGCAGTTCCGCTAACCTTTTGGTTTTCCGTATCGGAAAGCAATTTTGCAATTTTAGTTTGTAAATAAATGGCTCCGCCAAGCGCATCACTTCCGTGAATAGTAGATGATGGTCCAAAAAGCACGTCTACATTTTCAAGCATATTTTTATCAACAGTAATTATGTTTTGCAAATGTCCAGCTCTGTAAATTAAGTTATTCATTCGGATTCCATCAACGAGTAATAAAATTCTACTGGATTCAAAACCCCTAATAACAGGGCTTCCGCCGCCCTGTTGCGATTTTTGAACTGCTAAAGTCCCCGAATTCCCTAACACATCGGCACTGGACTGGAAGTTATTAAACTCGATTTCTTTTTTAGAAATACTTTCAATTTGTTGCGTAATTTTTCTTTTTGGTTTTGCAAATCGTTGTGTACTTACAACTACTTCATCTAATCCTATTGAATTTATAATGTCTTTTTTAGTTTGGGAAAATCCCGACAAAGAGTAAATACAAACCATTACGATTATTATTATTTTCATGTTTGTGTAATTAATTTTGTTTAAAATAGATACTTCAAAAAAAAACATGGAGTATCTAATAGTGAATAGATAAAGGATCTAGTTTTTAAATTAAATTGAGTATTATGATTTTTAATTATATCAATTTTAAAATCAATTTTAAAACCAAAATTCACTTTGTTTTTTTGTAAGAGGTGATTAAAGAGAAAGATTCGTTTTTACTTACTTTTAAAATAGCATTTGTCGTAATTTCAATCTCAAAACAAAAATCTCAAATAATCAGTTGTTTTTGATTTTTACAGGGAAATTCAGCTTTTAATTCAGCTTTTAGAAAAACCAAGTCGCCACAAAAATAGCCGTAATCACACAAATCAAATCGACTATAAGCATCGTTCCTAATGCATAACGCGTATTTTTAATATTTACGGAACCAAAATAAACGGCTATCACATAGAAAGTACTTTCGGCACTACATTGAAAAATACTACTCAATCTTGCCGTTAAGGAATCAGCACCAAAAGTATTCATTGAGTCAATCAAAAATCCTCTTGATCCTGCAGAACTAAAGGGACGAAGCAACGCAACTGGTAAGGCATCCGTGATTTGCTTGCTAACACCCATATTTGAGAAAATAAAAGCGATCCAATTGCTAATAATTTCAAATAAACCACTGTTTCTAAATAAAGAAATGGCAACCAACATTCCCAATACATAAGGAAAAATAGTTACTCCAGTTTTCACACCATTGTTTGCTCCTACTACAAAAGAATCAAAAACTGTAGTACTTGCGACCGTAAACTTCTTCTCATTTATAAAGGAGAAAATCAGGGTAAAAGCAATAATTCCAATTAATATTAAAGCAGAAAGATTAGCCGTAAAATAGTTTTTCCCGATTAAATCTAAATGGTTCACATACATCAACAAACCAACAATTGCAGCTATTAAAACCATCAATACAATCACTAGAGAAGCACTTTTGAAATTGATTTTTTGCTTCACTCCAACAATTAGAAATGCTGCAATAGTTCCTATAAAAGAAGTGATAATACAAGGTAACATCACATCCGCCGGATTGCTGGCATTAGCCGCAGCACGATACCCTATAATAGAGGTTGCAATCAAAGTAAGACCTGAAGCATGCAAACACATGAACATAATTTGTGCATCACTAGCCTTATCTTTCTCAGGATTTATCTCTTGTAAACTCTCCATGGCTTTTAGACCAAAAGGAGTTGCAGCAGAATCTAATCCTAAGAAATTAGCAGCAAAATTTAAGGTCATATAGGAAATGGAAGGATGATTTTTAGGAATACTAGGAAACACTTTTACAAAAACTGGACTCAATGCTTTCGCTAACTTTCCAGAAGCTCCGGAGATGATTAAAAGCTCCATTAATCCACAGAAAAAGGCCAAGTAAGCCATCAACGGAAGGACTAAATCAAGCAAAGTACTTTTGCACGTTGGCAGTAAACCATCTGATTTTTGAACGCCACTGTATATTTTTACGGTTTTGTTTTTATAAACATAAGTCGTATCCGCATTTAGCGTATCACGATTAATTATCATGGTTTGTTCGGGTGCTTTTTTGATGCTGTCTTTAATAAAGGCAGGAAGTTCTTCGGGAAATTTCTCCGAAACCAGAATTGGATCATCTTTCTTTCCGTTCAAAACGTGGTCAATAGTATAACTGTCTCCCGAAAACAAACTAAACACTACAAATACAATTGCTGAAATAAAAATGACTAACCAAAATCTACTCAATACCATAATCTATAATTTTTGTAAATGTAAAAATTTAAAAAGTTTAACCGCAAATTCGCTAATAAAAATAAACCAGGAATAAACATTTCGATTCGCAAAATATCCAATTTGCGAATTGGCGGTAAATTATCACACATGAATTATTTCGTCCTCAATCAATAATTCTTCCCGTCTTAATCTCAAGAAAATCTGCGCCACGGCGATCGTGTCTTTCTCACAATAGGTTACAATACGATCAATATCTTTGTCTACATAAAATACATGTCCTACCTGGCTACCGTCGATATCGCCTTTTGGAGAAGGGATTCCAAGGACTTTACACATCAATTTCAAAGAAGTAAAATGCTTGTAATCGCCAAATTTCCACAATTCCAAGGTATCCAAATGGGGGATTTCCCATGGTTTTTTTCCAAATAAATTCAGTTTGTTTGGAATGGCGATTTGGTTGATAATCATGCGTCGGGCAAGGAACGGAATATCGAATTCCTTGGCATTGTGCCCACACAAAACATGTTGCGGCTGGTTGAAATGAGTATTCAGCAAAGTATTAAAATCTAACAATAGTTTCTTTTCTTCACCAAAAAAAGAAGTCACCCTAAAATTCCGAATATCGCCTTTGATAGTAAAATAACCCACGGAGATACAAACGATTTTCCCAAACTCGGCCCAAATTCCCGCACGATCGTAGAAATCCTCGGGAGTATATTCGTCTTTGCGCTGGTATTGGGTTTTATGTTCCCAAAGATCTTGCATTTCAGAATCTAATGCATTGAAATCTTCGGCTTCCGGAACGGTTTCGATGTCCAGAAACAGAATGTTATTGAGGTTTATTTTTTCTATCATTTGATGGCACGCAGCTTACGTGGATTTTTACAGATTTTCTTAAACGAATATACCAAATTTATTCATCAACAACTAAAACAAACTTTGTTGCGTCGTTGGATTCTCATGTTCCAATAACCATTTTTTTCGCCATAATCCGCCTGCATATCCTGTTAGTGAACCATCTGTTCCAATGACTCTGTGACAGGGCACGACAATCCAAAGTGGATTTTTCCCATTAGCAGATGCAACGGCTCTAATGGCTTTGACATCACCCAAAATTTTGGATTGTTCGAGATATGTTCTCGTTTTCCCATAAGGAATGTCCAATAAAGATTTCCAGACTTTTTGTTGGAATTCAGTCCCTTTTGGATTTAATTTAAAATCGAAATCGGTTCTCTTGCCTTCAAAATATTCGTTGAGTTGTACAACGGCTTGTTGTAAAACAGCCTGAATTGTATTTGAACACAACCCTTCTTCGGTGACTGAAATTCGTGATATTCCACTTTCATCGCCTATGATTTTGGCAATTCCCAATGGCGTTTTGATGTATGCGGTTTCCATATTTTAAAGATAAAAAAAATACCCACATTGTTCCTAAAGAAGTAATAAAGTTCAGAAATAAATGCACTTAAAGTGTTTTGAGCATAAAAAAACCATTCGCAGAGACGAATGGTTCTTGTATTTTAGCCCCGATAGCAGCGGCATCTCGCGATTTAGAAAAACAAGGCTTTTTATCCGTAGTTTTTATTTATCGGGAATACAGCGGATAGCGGGAGTAGCTCCTGAAAAACGCCAGGATTATTTCAAATTGGAATATACGTATGCTTCCAAGGCTTTCAATTCGTCATCAGACATGGCTTTGGTAACCACGAAGTTTGTTTTCATCACTTCATACTGGCTAGGATCAACAATAGGCTCGCCTTCGCCTTTCAAAAACGTTACGATACTTGCGTTTTTATCTTTATAAATCTTAGCAATATCCTGCAGGCTAGGCCCTATAACCTTTTTGTCAACCTGATGGCAGGCCACACAATTTCCTTTCCCTTTGAAAATTTCTTCTCCCAATTGCTCTGGTGTTTGAGCAATTTCTTCGGTAGTGGTTGGGTATAAAGGTTCTTTTTTGGCTTCTTCTTTTTTACAAGAAGTTAAGGCTAAAACGGCTAATAAAAATAATGTCTTTCTCATGTTAATTTCTTTAATTATAGGTGGCTCAGTGGCTAGAATTACCATCCAATATATTTGGGTGGCTGAATTTGATTCAGATTCAAATATACTAAAATTTGTGCTCTGTGATGGGTAACATGGTCTTGCATCAAATTAAGTATTTGCAATTTTGATTTTTGACCCGCAAAAAAAGTAACTTTTTGGGATAATTCAGCATCATTGGTTTTTTGGACAACTCTTTTTGCTGCATCAAAAGAGGTTTTTATCTCTTGGATTATTTGTGCTTTTGAAAGCCCTTTTACGGCTTCTTTTTTCACATATTTCTCTTCCGAAAAATAAGTTGTGCCCAACCAATTCATGTTATCTTGTATGTGAAATAATTGTTCTTTAAAGGACATTTCACGTTCAGCGGGTTTATAATCATATTTATCTTCCGGCATAGCTTCTGCAACGGCCACTAAATAATCTTTGGAATTATCCCATTTCTCTATGAAAGTAGAAACTACTTCCGCTTGTGCAAAAATGCTATTGGAAAGCAATAAAACCACTATTATTAAACATTTTTTCATTTCTATTTGTTAAGGAGTATTGCAGCCTCTTTCGCAAAATAGGTCGAAATCAAACTGGCTCCCGCTCGTTTGATACACATTAATTGCTCCATCATAATTTTATCGTGGTCTAACCAACCTCTTTCGGCAGCGGCTTTGATCATCGCGTATTCCCCTGAAACATGATAAACGGTTACCGGAACATTCACCGCATTTTTCACTTCTCGAACGATGTCTAAATAGGCAATCCCTGGTTTTACCATGACCATATCGGCACCTTCTTCTACATCCCACAAGGCTTCTTTGATGGCTTCAATGCGATTGGCATAATCCATTTGGTATGTTTTTTTATCTTTTGGAATTTCAGTGGCGTCAACAGGAGCGCTGTCTAACGCGTCACGGAACGGCCCGTAAAAAGCAGATGCGTATTTTGCCGAATAACTCATAATACCTACGTTATGAAAACCGGCAGTATCCAGACCCTCGCGCAAACGCAATACACGTCCGTCCATCATGTCCGATGGCGCTACAAAATCGGCTCCGGCCTGCGCATGAGAAACAGCCATTTTTACCAAAGCATCATTCGTCGAATCGTTTTCTATATCACCTTTTGCAATGATTCCGTCATGTCCATAAATAGAATAAGGATCCAAAGCCACATCAGGCATTACAATCATTTCCGGACAAGCAGCTTTGATGGCACGTATGGCATTTTGCATCAATCCGTTTGGATTCCACGCTTCCAGTCCCGTATTGTCTTTTAAATTTTCACTTACTTTTACATAAATATTTACTGCACGAATGCCCAATGCAAATATTTCTTTGACTTCTTCTACAGTTAAATCTATCGAACGACGGAATATACCCGGCATGGAAGAAATTTCTACTTGTACATTTTCGCCTTCAGCTATAAACATAGGAAACATAAAATCCGAGGGACTTAAACTCGTTTCACGAACTAAACTCCTTATGGATTCGTTTGTTCTTAATCTTCTGCCTCTGTGTAATGGGAACATATATTTTCGTTTAAAGTTTCAGGTTTAAAAGTTTAAAGTTAAACCCATTTAAAATTTAAAATTCAGAATTTAAAATAAATCTAAAGCCAATCTCTTGGGTTTTCTAATACGTGAACTAATTTCTCTTCTTCGCTTCCTGCTGCTGCATGATGGTCGTACACCCATTGTACATTTGGTGGCAAACTCATCAGGATACTTTCGATTCTTCCGTTGGTTTTTAGTCCAAATAAAGTGCCTTTGTCATGAACCAAATTAAATTCGACATAACGACCGCGGCGTATTTCTTGCCACGTTCTATTTTCTGGCGTATAGGGTAAATCTTTTCTTTTTTCTACAATTGGAACATACGCTTCAAGGAAACTATTGCCGACTTCCGAAACGTAATTGAACCAGTTCTCCATAGTCATGGTCTCCGTTTCTTTGCAATAATCGAAAAACAAGCCGCCTATTCCTCGTGCTTCATTGCGATGCGCGTTCCAAAAATAGGCATCACATTGTTTCTTGTATTTTGGATAAAACTCTGGATTGTGTTTGTCACAAGCGGTTTTACAGGTTTGATGAAAATGAATTGCATCTTCTTCAAACAGATAATACGGTGTTAAATCTTGTCCGCCACCAAACCATTGCTGAATCACGTTTCCGTTATCATCGTACATTTCGAAATAACGCCAATTGGCATGAACCGTAGGAACCATTGGATTTTTTGGGTGCAATACCAAACTTAGTCCACAGGCAAAAAAATCAGCTTCGCCCACATTGAACATTTTTTGCATGGCTTCTGGTAATTTCCCATGAACGGCTGAGATATTCACTCCGCCTTTTTCGAAAACTTTTCCATTTTCGATAACACGAGTTCTTCCTCCTCCGCCTTCCGGACGCTCCCAAAGATCTTCACGAAATTTGGCTTGGCCTTCAACTGCTTCCAATCCTTTACAGATTTGGTCTTGAAGGTTTTGTATGTAGGAGTAAAATTGTTGTTTCATCTTGTTAGTTCATATAATTCCATATCTAACGGGAGTCCATTTGTTGGAGTAAACTCATTCTTTAATGTTTCGCTCCATACAAATCCGCATTTTTGAGCTACTTTAACACTTCCAAGGTTCGTTTTATGAGAAATAATATGAAGAGTTTTTAACTCTAATTCATCAAAAGAATACTTTGAAATTCCTTTTACAGCAAATGACACCATGCCTCTTCCTTCATATTCTGAACCAATACAATATGCTAACTCTGCTATTCTTTTCTCCCAATCAATTTTTTTAATAATAATTAATCCTGCAATATTTTGAGAATCTTTCTCTCGAATTGCTAAAGTGAAATTTGATTTTTCCTGAATCTCCTTTTCCTTTATTGAAATATATTCTTTTGTCTTTTCAATACTTGAATTGCTTGAAAGTGTAAGTGGGAAAAATAGGAGTAATCTTTGATAATTGTCAATCATAAATTGATACAACTGATTTGCATCTGTTAGTTTTAATTTGTCTATGGTGAAGTTTTCTGTTATATGCATTCGTTTTATTTTTTCTTTCCTGAAAGGTTTTTTTAACCTTGTAGGTATTCTTTATTTTGTTATCTGACTTTATTATTTAATAGTTAAATCTTTCGCACTTCTTTTCAGCCTTCCCATTCCTGTTCGACTTAAGTTGCATTCTTTTCTTATTACTCTTAAATTAGCTTTATCTTTATGATAATTGATGAATTCAGTAGTTAAGTCTTGATTTTTAAATACAATAAAATTATTCTCTCCAAGTGTGTATTCAACTGTTTCTAGGTCGATATTTTTCACTTCTTTAAACCTATCAAGTATTACAGAGAAAGTATTCGGCTGTCTATGGTCAACCGCTAAATCTTCCCATTTTGACAATTCATTTGTTTCTTGACATTTTACATATCCTTTTACGGAATTGGCATTGAAAAAATCTTGTTTTACTAAAAGCATATCTTTTTGAATAGCATTTCTACAAGCTTTGTAAAACAAAGTTTCTGGATTATATTTTGTCTTGTTTAAAATCATTAAATATGAAATGTAATGGCTTGACAAATCATCATAAAATATTTCAAAACATTTTGTGCCATATTGAACTTGGCTAACTTTAATATCAGTTATTTCTATTTCCTTTTCAAAATACTCATCAAAACTTGCTCTTTCATCTAAAATTATATTTTCTCTAACTTCGTCAGAATCGACGTCCCTTAAATGATTTATAGTTTTAAACTTTTCTATTATTTCATCAAAGACAATTTTATTGAAATCAAATAATTCTTCATTTTCTTCTATAGAAAATTGTTCTATACAATTAGAACTATTCAAATTAGCAGAACCTTGAATAAGGTATTTTCTTCCTCCATTATCATCACTTTGAATTAATACTATCTTTGATTGATTATTGCAAACGGATAATTGAAACTTTTTTTCTACATCTAAAGTTTCATAAATATATTCTATGAGGTTATCTCTTTCATAAGTAAAAAAACGGTCGGATACAATTAAATTTAATTTTTCAATGAACCCCTCTTCCAATAAACTATAAAGGCTGTCAACATTATGTTGAGACATAGATGAAGTAGAAATAGTTAACTCTTTAGCTTTCATATTCCTACACACCAAAAAAGTTTCGATAAAGTCTCCAAAAATAAAGTCTCCATCGATAATACAAAAATACCTTTCATTTTTAAAAATCTGTATATCTCTACTTAATTGTTCAACATTTTCATAGTTAATGATTTTAGTTTTACTTGTCGGACACTTAATATATCTTTTATCTTCATTTTCTAAAACTGCTATTTGATAATTAGAAAAATGATTTTTATCAAAAGTAAAAGTTTCTTTTATATTAGTAGTTTCTGAATCTGTTTCTGAATTATTATCATCCTCCAATAAAAACAAATCAACTATATCGTTGAAATCCTCCTCATTCAAAGATTGTCCAAAGTCATAAGAATTTAAAATCGTTCGATAATGACTAATTGCATCTTTTTTGAATTGGTATGTTTTATCTCCAATAATTAAGGGCTTTCTCATCTTCCACGTTTTTTAAAATTTCATATAATTAAACACCCCTACAAGGTTAAAAAAACCTTGTAGTAAAGACTGCAAACTGAACACTAATTACTGTATACTATTTCCCGTACTCCTTCACCGCATCAATAAACGCTTTCGCATGATCCACAGGAATATTTGGTAAAATTCCGTGACCTAAATTCACGATGTATTTGTCTTTTCCGAATTCGTCAATCATTTCATGTACCATTTTCTTGATAACCGGAATTGGAGATAACAATCTGGAAGGATCAAAATTTCCTTGTAATGTGATGTTTCCGCCAGACAAGTATCTTGCATTTCTTGGAGAACACGTCCAATCTACACCAAGTGCCGAAGCCCTACTTTTTCCCATTTCATTCAATGCAAACCAACATCCTTTTCCGAAAACAATAACCGGTGCATCATCAGCCAAAGCTTCAATGATTTGATTGATATATTTCCAAGAGAATTCCTGATAATCAACTGGCGATAACATTCCGCCCCAAGAGTCAAAAATTTGAACAGCATCCACTCCTGATTTCACTTTTTCTTTCAAATATAAGATCGTGGTATCAGTGATTTTTTGCAATAAAACATGAGCAGCTTCTGGATGTTCGAAACAAAATCCTTTGGCCATATCAAAGCTTTTAGAACCTTTCCCTTCCACCGCGTAACACATAATTGTCCAAGGTGAACCTGCAAAACCAATTAATGGCACCTCATCATTCAACATTTCTTTGGTCAATTTAATAGCATCAAAAACGTACCCTAATGTTTCATGTACATCTGGAACAATTACTTTCTCCACATCTTGAATCGTACGAATTGGATTTGGTAAAAATGGACCGAAATTTTCTTTCATCAACACTTCAATTCCCATGGCTTGCGGAATTACCAAGATATCTGAAAACAAAATGGCAGCATCCGGAGCAATTCTGCGAATCGGCATCATCGTTATTTCGGCTGCTAATTCCGGAGTCTGACAACGGGTAAAAAAATCATATTTATCACGCAATGCGATAAATTCCGGCAAAAACCGTCCGGCTTGACGCATCATCCAAACTGGCGGACGTTGTACTGTTTCTCCTTTTAGTGCTCTTAAAAATAGGTCGTTTTTGATCATGTATTTAAATTTTAGCGGATTGCTAGATGCTTTCCGGTGTATAATATTCAATAACTTCCAAAATCACGGCTTCGATAGTTGGTGTTTCGGGAATTACTATGTTTTTAATTTTCTTTGTTTCTAATGCTGCTGCTGTAGTAGTGCCTACGCAAAAACAAACTTCATTCTTGATTTTATTATTTGTCAAATAACTTTCAACGGCAGATGGGCTAAAAAACAGAATTCCGTCAAAATTTTCTTGGTCTGATATTTTAAAAGGCGCTAGTGTTGTTTGATACACTTCGATTTCATTAAAAATTATTCCGGCACTTTTTAATGCTTCAGGCAACGTTTCTTTACGCAAATTTCCGCTCAAAAAAGTATAGCTTTCTTTATTGTAAATTAAAGTGATTATTTCAGCTAATTCAGAGGCATAATCTAAATAAACATCGACTGTAAAGCCATGCAATTCCAGTAATTCTTTGGTTTTAATACCTACACAAAAAACAGGTTTCGTCTTTAAAACTTCCCAACCGTTTTGTTCTATCAAACTTAAAACCGCATTTTGGCTGCTAAAAATTAAGTTGTTGTTGATGGTACTGAGTTCGAAAAGGTTGTTTTTTATTTCGATGAAATCTTGTTCCAAAAGATCAAAATTAGCATCAATAAATACTTGCCTTTGTTCTGCCGATAATGTTTTGGTGGATAAAATGCTTGTTTGGCTCATTATTTCTTCAAATTAATTTTAATTGCTGTCATCAATTCCGCTCCGCCATTTTCTAAAATTTCTTTGGCACAATAAAAGCCTAATTTCTTCCATTCCTGCATCGGAACGGTTTTTTCTATTTCGATTTTTTGTTTCCCATCAATTGAAAACAAAACGCCTTTGAATACTATTTCCTCATCTGTAAATACTGCCAAAGCGCCAATTGGTGCCGTACAACCGCCTTCGAGTGTTTTCAGAAACTGTCTTTCAATGTGTGTACATACCTCGGCATCAATATCATTTAACTCAGAAACGGCCTCTCTGCAAAATTCATCTTTTGCCATCGCAACAACCACCATTGCGCCTTGAGCTGGCGCCGGAATCATCCAATCCAAGTCGATATAATTAGAAGGTTTCAAGTTGATTCTTTCCAAACCTGCTGCCGCAAAAACGGCTCCGTTCCAATCGCTTTCCTGCAATTTCTGCATTCTCGTATTGACGTTTCCACGTAAATCAACTACTTTATGGTTGGGGTATTTATTGAGCCATTGTGCCTGACGACGCAAACTGCCTGTGGCAATTGTTCCTGCTCCATTACGAAAATCAAGGGTTCCTTTGTACACTAGGATATCTAACGTATTGGCTCTTTCCAAAACTGCCGCCTGTACAATTCCTATTGGCAAAGCCGTAGGAACATCTTTCATGGAATGCACTGCAATATCAACCTGACCGTTGATCATGGCAATATCAAGTGTTTTAGTAAAAATGCCTGTGATTCCTAATTCGTAAAGTGGTTTGTCAAGGATAATATCTCCTTGCGATTTTACCGCTATAATTTCGGTTTTATAGCCTAAATCATTTAGTTTTTTTTCGACGGTATGGGCTTGCCAGAGTGCGAGTTCACTGTCTCGGGTTCCTATGCGTATTGTTTTGTTTGCCATTTTTATTTTTTCAAACCAAGAGGAATTAAAGGTTTATTTTAATGAAATTTAATTCCTTAATGGTGTAAATTTTATTTTGTAGTCGCTCCTATTTTGAAAACTTTCTCAATCCAATCGATGCTTTCATCCACCATCGTATCATCATCTTTCAAATGGTTGGCAAAATGTGTAGTTATTTTTTGGATAATTCTGTTGCTGATAATCTCTGCTTGTTCTTCGTTGAAATTTGAAATTTTCTTGCTTTGAAAATCCAATTCGGATGTTTTTATCGCATTCAATTTTGCTTTCAAAGCATTGATAGTAGGGGCAAATTTTCTGCCTTTGGTCCACGTAGTAAATTCTTCTTTGATTTCTTCAATGATGGCTTCAGCAGCGGGAATGTGTTTTTTTCTATTTTCTAAAGTTTCATCTGTTAATTGTGACAAATAATCCATGTGAATCAGCGTAACACCTTCTAATTCCTCGACATTTTCATTTACATTTTTAGGAATTGATAGATCCAAAATCAATATTGGTTTTTTCAAATTCAGAATCGCTTTGTCAATAGTAGGATTCTGTGCGCCGGTAGCTACCACAACAACATCTGCTTTTTGTAGTTCCAAATGCAGTTCCGAATAATCTTTCACAATTAGATTCAGTTTTCCGGCTAGTTTCTCTGCTTTTTCTTTGGTTCTATTGATAAGTGTAATGTGTTCGTTTTTAGTATGTTTTACTAAATTTTCACACGTATTTCTACCAATTTTTCCAGTACCAAACAATAGAATATTTTTGTTCCCAATGTCTTGCACATTGTTAATAATATAACGAACCGCAGCAAAAGAAACCGAAGTAGCTCCAGAACTAATTTCGGTATCGGTTTTTATTTTTTTACTGGCTTGAATCACCGCATTCACCAATCGTTCCATAAAAGCATTGGCTAAGCCCAATGATTTTGATTGTGAAAATGAGTTTCTTATTTGGGCAATAATTTCAAAATCACCCAGAATCTGACTGTCTAAACCCGTTCCCACACGAAACATGTGGCTGACGGCTTCTTGATTTTTATAGACAAAACCCACTTTTTGAAAAGCTTCAACTGAGCCTTGACTGTTCTCGCAGATTAATTTGATCAATTGAAACGGATGTTCCGCATAACCGTAAATCTCTGTACGGTTGCAGGTAGAAGTAACTATTAAACTCTCTATTCCTTCATTCTTAGCTTGTTCCAAAACCCGCGTTTTTGCTGCGGCATCTAAACTAAACTTTCCTCTAATCTCAGCATCTGCTTTTTTATAGCTTAATCCTACGGAGTAAAAATAATGATGCTTTGATGTGTTATTGTTTTCCATATTTGCACTTTTCCTAAAAGTGAGGCAAAATTATCACTATAGTATTTATAAAAGTAACGCTAGAAGTTCTTTTTGTATCGCTCAGTGATTTTTTAATTCCAAATGGTCAGAATACTGCAAAAAAGGCTACTTTTGTAATGAATTCAAGTTGTTTGAATTGCTTTATTTAAAGTGGTTCTAAATAAAATAACTTGATGAATATCATTTTTACTTAAAAAAAATATCGCTATGGGTTCTCAGGAAATTATAAAAATTGAGGATGATTTCACACTCATTCGCTTTCAGAATGACAGCAACGATTCTTTTAATGCGCAACGGGAAGTGGGCAGCGGTTTGATTCAGTTTCATTTTGGAATCAAAGGAAAAGCGAAATTCATTTTCAACCAAGGCAATTATGCTTTGGAACTGAAAGAGGAAAAATCATTGTTGCTGTACAACCCACAAAAAGAACTGCCTTTAAATCTGGAGTTAGCACCTAATTCTTGGGTAATCTCTGTGATTATTTCTATCAAAAAATTCCATGCTTTATTTTCGACCGAAGCCGATTATATTACTTTTTTAAGCGCAGATAATAAGGACAAAAAATATTATAACGAAGGTAATATCAGTCCCTCGATGGCGATTGTTTTATCGCAATTATTTCATTATAACTTGCATCCCTCCATAAAAAACTTGTATTACAAAGGCAAAGGATACGAATTATTGAGTTTGTATTTCAATAGAACTGAAGATCCAAACGCAGAACAATGTCCGTTTCTAATTGATGAGGACAATGTCATGAAAATTAAAAAAGCCAAAGAAATCATCATAGCCAATATGGCTGAACCACCCGGATTACAGGAATTGGCGGATGAAATAGGGCTGAATCTAAAGAAACTAAAAATGGGTTTCAAACAAATTTATGGCGATACCGTTTATGGTTTTCTGTTTGACTACAAAATGGATTTTGCTCGAAAATTACTCGATAGCGGCTCCTATAATGTAAACGAAGTAGGATTGAAAATTGGCTACAGCACCGGAAGCCATTTCATAGCGGCATTTAAGAAAAAATTTGCCACTACGCCCAAAAAATACTTGATGTCGATCAATCCAAATATGTCCTAAACAATTGATTTCATATATTAAACAATAAATAAAAAATAGTTAATCGCAATTTATAAAAAAGTAAGTTTATTTACTTTTGTACCAACAAAAAAAGATAACATGAAAGGTGTATTATTAGTTAATTTAGGTTCTCCGGAAAGTCCAACTCCAAAGGATGTAAAATCGTATTTAGATGAATTTTTAATGGACAAATACGTAATTGACGTTCCGTTTTTGTTACGAGCATTATTAGTTCGTGGTATAATTTTGCAAACAAGACCTAAAAAATCTGCTGCCGCTTACGCAAAAATATGGTGGGACGAAGGGTCTCCTCTGGTGGTTATTTCCAAAAGAATGCACGAAAAAGTACAAAAATTAGTTGATGTACCCGTTTCCCTAGCAATGCGTTACGGAAACCCATCCTTATTGTCCGGCTTACAAGAGTTACATGATAAAGGCGTGACCGAGGTGTTGTTTTTTCCTTTGTACCCGCAACATGCAATGGCATCTACCACCACAATAATAGAACTGGCCGAAGAGTACCGTAAAAAGTATTTTCCGGGTATGAAATTCACGATAGTTCCTGCGTTTTACAACAAACCAGATTATCTCAAAAACTTGGCTGATTCCATTAAAGGTCATCTAGAAGGTTTTGACTATGATCATTTATTATTCTCCTACCATGGAATTCCGGAGCGTCATATTCGCAAAACGGATATCACAAAATCACATTGTAAAATTGACGGTTCATGCTGCAACACCCCGTCGCCGGCACATGAGTTTTGTTACCGCCATCAATGTTATGAAACGACCAAACAAGTTGTAAAATTGCTGGGAATTCCAGAAGGAAAATACAGCCAGACTTTTCAATCGCGCTTAGCCGGAGACAAATGGTTGACACCATATACAGACGTTGAAGTAAACAAAATGCCAGAGAAAGGAATCAAAAACCTGGCTGTTGTAACGCCTGCTTTTGTATCGGATTGCTTGGAAACTTTGGAAGAAATTGCCATGGAAGCCAATCATGAATTTAAGGCTCACGGAGGAGAAAATTTTAAAGCAATTCCTTGTTTAAATGATGGTGACGACTGGTGTAAAACCGTAAGTAATTGGATTTCAAGCTGGTCCAATGCTTCATCATCACTTAAACTTGACTCCGAAAAAATTAACGCTTAAATGACTGTTACCGCCGATGAACTAGGAACACAAGACATTAAAAAACTCTTGATAAAACAGGCAGTTCCGTCTTCTATTGGGATTTTATTCATGTCGGTTAATATCTTGATTGATACCATATTTGTTGGACAATGGATTGGTTCTTTGGCCATTGCTGCGGTAACCGTAGTTCTGCCCATCACCTTTTTGATTTCTTCTCTGGGAATGGCGATTGGTGTGGGCGGAGGATCTGTACTTTCCAGAGCATTGGGAGCCAGTCACAAGGAAAAAGCACTTCAAACATTTGGCAACCAAATCATGATGACTTTTTTATTGGCTTCTGTTTTTGTGGTATTTGGTCTTTTTTTTAGTGACGAAATGCTAATGCTTTTTGGCGCGAAAGGAGCCATAATGGAACCCGCAAAAGAATTTTTTATCCCCATAATTATAAGCGTTCCGTTTTTGGCACTTTGCATGATGGGAAACAACGTGATTCGCGCCGAAGGCAAGGCCAAGTTTGCGATGGTCTCCATGATTATTCCTGCATTTGTCAATATTGCATTGGATATTATTTTTATCAAATACTTAGATTTAGGTATGTTTGGCGCTGCTTTGGCTACTGCCATATCCTATTTTACCTGTTTCTTGTTTGTACTTTGGTTTTTTGTTTTCAAAAGTGAACTTCAACTGAAAATGAAGCATTTTAAATTTAAAATGCCCATTGTCAAAGAAATCGCTGAGTTGAGTTTTGTGACTTTTTCAAGACAAGGAGTTGTGAGCATTTTAGCCATCATCCTGAATCATACTTTATATACGTATGGCGGCGAACATTCTGTTGCTATTTATGGAATTATCAGTCGAATGCTGATGTTTTCCTTGTTTCCTATCCTGGGAATTACGCAAGGATTTCTGCCAATTGCCGGTTTTAATTACGGTGCCGGAAATTATGAAAGAGTCAAAGAAAGTGTGCTGCTTTCGATAAAATACGCCGCCTTTTTAGCCACCGTTATTTTTGTGGTTATTCTAATTTTTGCCAAACCTATCGTTGCTGTTTTTACTACAGATCCACTCGTGATTGATCAAACTCCGGAAGCGTTGCGTTGGGTTTTTGCGGCTTCGCCAATCATAGCCGTTCAGTTAATTGGCGCGGCTTATTTTCAAGCGGCGGGAAAGGCAAAAAAAGCATTGCTTTTGACCTTAAGCAAACAAGGATTTTTCCTGATTCCGTTAGTGCTAATTCTACCAAATTTTTTAGGTATTTTTGGAGTGTGGTTTGCATTCCCAATTGCAGATATCTTATCAACAATACTAACTGGCTATTTTCTAAAAAAAGAAATGAATACAAAACTGATTCAAACTAACGATGGAATACTATAATTACCTTAAATCTCTGCACCTCATCTTTGTAATTACATGGTTTGCAGGATTGTTTTATATTGTACGCTTATTCGTGTACCAAATTGAAGCGGCACAAAAACAATCGCCAGAGAAAGAAATTCTGCAAAAACAATACAAAATAATGACCTATCGCTTGTGGTATATTATCACTTGGCCTTCGGCTGTTTTAGCGAGTATATTTGCCTTTTCATTACTTTATCTGAATCCAAGTTTAATTCAGTTAGATTATATGCAAGTAAAATTTGGCTTTGTTTTTGCACTTTATTTATACCATGGAAAATGCCAACAAATTTACAATCATTTGCAAAATGATGAAATAAAATACAGTTCAAACTTTATGCGGTTGTGGAATGAAGGTGCGACCATAATTTTATTTGCAGTCGTTTTTTTAATCATTGTCAAAGATGCAGTGAACTGGATTTATGGTGTAATTGGAATCTTTTTGTTTTCCATTTTAATTATGTTGGGTTTTAAATTTTACAAACGGATTCGACAAAGAAATCAATCTTAATTATGTTCAAAAGCTTCAAAACAGCAATGCTCTCGTTACGAATCAGAATCTTCCTTTCGATGATTGTGTTGATATTAATAGCGTCTGTTTTATTAGCTTCTATATCCATCATTCAATTTAAAAACGAAGCCAAAGAGTACCACCAAGAACGCTTAGAACGCAATGAGAATTCTGTAAAAGAACACATCAATTATGTACTCTCTACCACTACATATCCTTTAAATTCTGCCAATTTAAGTTTGATTTTTAAAGATAAAATCCATGAATTAGCCCACATTCATAATGCGGAAATAAACATCTATGGTCTGGACGGAAAATTACTAAAGTCTTCTAAAGAGTCTTTTTCTGTGGATATAGTGGCGCCTCCTATTCCAAAATACATTTTAAAACTAGTTCGTTCTTCTATCGAAAAAAGATACGTTGATATTAAAACTATAGATGGCAAAAAGAACCGTTCCGCTTTCAGCCAAATCAAAGATCATAAATTCAAACCACTGGGGATATTGAACTTACCTTATGTAGAAGATGATGGATATTATGAAAACGAATTAAAAAGTTTCCTAATTCGTCTGGGACAGGTGTATGCTTTTATGCTTATTATTGCTTTTGCTGTCGCTTATTTCCTTTCCTCTTACATTACAAAATCATTAAAAACAATATCAGATAAGTTAAGTGGAACGAGTTTAAATCAAAAAAATGAAAAAATTGTTCTGGAAGCAAACAGTAAGGAAATCAACTTATTGATCAATGCCTACAACGGAATGGTGGACAAACTGGAGAAAAGCGCCATTAAACTGGCCCAAAGCGAACGAGAAGAAGCGTGGCGCGAAATGGCCAAACAGGTCGCCCATGAAATCAAAAATCCGCTTACGCCAATGCGATTAACGGTACAGAGTTTTCAACGAAAATTTGATCCAAACGATGCCAATGTAAAACAAAAAATGAACGATTACTCCGAAACTTTAATTCAACAAATTGACACCATGAGTGCCGTTGCCTCTGCGTTTTCAAATTTTGCATCAATGCCGGCACAGCAAAACGAAACCTTGAATGTTGTTGCCGTAGTAGAACTTGCGATGGACATTTTCAATGAAGACTACATTGAATTTCAAAGCGATTCTCCTGAAATTATTTCGAAAATTGACCGTACCCAACTGATCCGGATTATCACGAACCTGGCTAAAAATGCTATTCAGTCTATTCCGGAACAACAAGAAAAAAAATCAGTAGTTCTCCGTATCCATAAAGCAGCAAACAACGTATTAATTACTGTTACCGATAATGGAATTGGAATTCAACTCAAAGATATTGACCGTATATTCGAACCAAAATTTACCACTAAAAGCAGCGGAATGGGTCTTGGTCTTGGAATTATAAAAAACATTATCGAAAATTATAAAGGAACGATTACCTTTGAAACTGAATATGGAAAAGGAACTACTTTTACGGTTTCGCTTCCAATAATTAACACCTAAAAATACAATTATGAACTACGAAAATCTTTTAATTGCAACCGAAAATAACATTGCAACGATTACCATTAATCGTGCTACAAAACTAAATGCGTTGAATGTTGCCACGATTTCTGATTTGAATAAAGCTTTCAAAACATTAGGTAAAAATGATGAAATTCGTGTTATTATTTTAACGGGAAGCGGTGAAAAAGCTTTTGTGGCGGGAGCGGATATCTCTGAATTTGCTGCTTTTTCAGTTGAAGAAGGAACGCAATTGGCCGCTGAAGGACAAGAAAAATTATTTGATTTCATAGAAAATTTAAAAAAACCCGTAATCGCAGCCGTTAATGGTTTTGCATTGGGCGGCGGATTAGAATTAGCCATGGCGTGTCATTTCAGAGTAGCTTCAGAAAATGCAAAAATGGGATTACCTGAAGTTTCGCTGGGTGTAATTCCGGGTTACGGAGGAACGCAACGTTTGCCACAATTGATAGGAAAAGGACGCGCAATGGAAATGATTATGACCGCAGGAATGGTAACAGCGCAAGATGCTTACAGAACGGGACTGGTAAATCACGTAGTCCCTGAAGCTGAACTTTTAGATTACTGTGTGAGTGTAGCCCATAAAATAATCAAGAACTCTCCTTATGCTATCGGCAAAGCCATAAAAGCGGTCAATGCTAATTTTAAAGAAGGAAAAAATGGCTATGAAACCGAAATAAAAGCTTTTGGAAAATGTTTTGGAACCGAAGATTTTAAAGAAGGAACAGCTGCATTTTTAGAGAAAAGAAAAGCAGTGTTTACGGGGAAATAATAACAAAAGAGAACCACGTTGGTTCTCTTTTTAGTTTATAAATGATGTTCCTTTAAAATAATCTTTGCTCAAAAAACAGATTATCTGCTTGACAAGACTTAATTTTGCAATCCTCTTTCGGAATATAACCATCTAAAATTAAACCAATGTCCTTCCAACCTGTATTTGCACTTTTCTGGGAAAATGTAAAAGAAAGCATCCAAAATGGCACTTACGCCAAACTAACACTTGCCAAAACCATTGGTGACACCGAACTGAAAAACATCTACGTTCGTCCCGTTTTATCAGAAAGTAATGTATTCAGCCTTTCCGTTACGGCGCGTTATAAAACCGAAGAAATAGAAAGTTCCCATACGCTCGACGAAGCTTTTATGGTATTAGCGCCTTTTATGAACAACCCGTTCCTAACCGCTTTGCTGTTTACGACGGAGAATGACATCACTTTTAAACTCAATAAAAAAAGAGTGGGAAGCATTATGGAACAAGCTCCAACTTTTAAAAATGCTTCGGATGTGATCTTGGAAATGAAAGCAAAAGGGATTTCGATTTAAGATTTTTGATTAATCCCGATAACTATCGGGACTGATTTTTGATTTAAAAAACCAGTAATCCAAAAAATATCTGAAATTTAAAAATAGTGGTTAGGGACCAGAATTTAGTAATCAGTTCATGGCTTGGGTGTAAAGCAAGACTGAAATCGATCTTTTTTAATTAAAGTTGCAGTATTTGGACGTCAACAAACTGAATACTAAAAACTGAACACTGTTTACTTACTTCTCCCCTTCCCATTCCGCATAAAACTGCGCTAGAAATCCTTCCATATACTGGTGTCTTTCTTGTGCAATTTGTTTTCCCCCCTCGGTATTCATCTTATCTTTCAACAGCAATAATTTTTCGTAAAAATGATTGAGCGTTGGAGAATCGTTCTTCTTGTATTCTTCCTTGGTCATGTTGAAATTTGGAGCAATTTTAGGGTCGTAGATCGCTCTGTTTTTAAATCCGCCATAATTGAATGTTCTGGCAATTCCAATGGCGCCAATCGCATCTAATCGGTCCGCATCCTGAACCACATCTAATTCTATTGAGGAGAATTTCTTTTCGAAATTACCGCCTTTGTATGAGATGTTTTCAATGATCTTGACCACATGTATAATGGTATCTGCGTCAACATTTTCTGATTCTAAAAATGATCTCGCTAGTTTTGGCCCTACAGTTTCGTCACCGTCATGAAACTTACTATCGGCAATATCATGCAGCAAAGCACCCAATTGAACCACCGTGGGATCACAAGCTTCTTTTCTAGCAATCAAAACGGAATTTTTAAACACTCTTTCAATATGAAACCAATCGTGTCCGCCTTCGGCATTTTTTAGTTTTTCCTTTACAAAAAGAATCGTTTTTCGAATTAAATCTGCATTTATCATTCTTTATATACTTTTAAAAAAAAAGTTGAATTTCAAAGTTCTGTAACTTCAAAATTCAACTTTTTTATTCTTTATTTTTGCATTCAAAAAGCTATCGTACTAAAGCGGGTTCTACCCATTTGAAAATATGGGATTCTTTCGGAATGACCAATCGCTCAGAAATTCGTGCCATTCTTCCGGGTAATTTCATCAAATAATCCCGGGCTTTTTCTGCTTCGTCAGTTAAACCTGTAATTTTATCAATTTCCCATTTGTCAATTAATTTTTGCATAATGTCAACATAATCCGCTGCAGTGTACACCCCGATTCGTTGTGCCGAATCCGAAAACTGTTCGAAAGCAGTACTTATTTTTTCACCGGATTCTCTTAAGAAATGTGCTGGCATAACGATTTTTGCTTTCATCATATATTGAAACGCAAGCATCATTTCGCTAGGATCCACCTGAAAAATACGAGTTACAAACTCACTGTAAGCATGATGGTGGCGCATCTCATCACCCGCAATCATTTTGCACATTTTAGACAATTTGTTATCCCCATATTTCTTAGCCATTTGCGCTACTCGGTTATGGGAAACATAGGTTGCCAACTCTTGAAAACTAGTATAAACAAAGTTTTTATAAGGGTCTCTTCCGGTTCCTATGTCAAAACCATCGTTGATGAGGTGCTGGGTAGTCATTTCTACTTCACGCATATTCACGCGACCTGATAAATACAGATATTTGTTGAGCATGTCGCCATGACGATTTTCCTCTCCAGTCCATTGTCGGATCCATTTGGACCAACCGTTTCGCTCTACATTATCTATTCCGTCTACGTCCATTAACCAAGATTCGTAGGTCGGTAAGGCTTCTTCAGTAATCGTGTCACCTACTAAAGTTACCCAAAAATCATAGGGTAATTCTTTTGCAATTTCACGCAATTCTTTGACCTCATCAAAAAAAGTATCACTTTGAGAATTAGGCAAAAAATCCGTTGGTTGCCATATTTTTTCTACTGGTATCAGATACTGATCGACAAAGCTATCTACGTTTTTTTCCAAAAACTGCATTACTTCTAATCGAATGTTTTTTATTGACATTATATATAAATTAAATTTTTATTCCTTGAACAACTGCTTTTTCTGTTTTTTCGATCAAATCAGAAAAATTATAATCTTTAACCGCTAATGGCTTATGAACTACAAAGGTAAGGCGATTTCCTAAACCTAAAGGGAAAAATCCATATTTAACAATTATCCAAGAATTGTTTATGCTTATCGGAACTACATAAGCCGAAGGCGCGTATTTGCATAAAATTTTGAATCCGCTTTGCGCAAACTCCTTTGGCTTCCCAGTCTTGCTTCGTGTTCCTTCCGGAAAAATAACTGCGCAACGATTGTGTTTTTCAATATATTCAGACAAATTTTTGATCGCAGGAATGGCTTGCTTGGGATCTCTACGATCAATAAGAGCAGAACCGCCATGTCGTAAATTAAACGACACACTGGGAATCCCACTTCCCAATTCTTTTTTACTGACAAATTTACAATGAAATCGGCGAAAAAACCAAATCATAGCAATAATATCGTACATACTTTGATGATTGGACACGAAAATTAACGGAACATTTTTTGGGATGCTTTCCACATTTTCAAACCGGTACGATGTTCCTAACAGTCTTGTGCACAAAATCAGAAAAAAATTTAAATAATCGACACTTATTTTATGGGCTTGATACCCAAAAACGTGAAAGCAAACCCATTGAATTGGGTGAAAAATAACCAAGGTAAGACCAAAACATAAATAATAGATTACGGATATGGGATACGAAATTAGTTTTTCCATGCTTTAAAAATTTGCCGTAAAAGTAAGAAATATATTTTTAGCCCGATTTTAAATCCCAAACAATATAATGGACTCAACCTTTAATCGTAACTTTGCCAGTCAAAATCCATGTCCTTTTTTCTATTAAAATGAATTTTACTTACTCAAAAAACGAAAAACTAAAAAGCAAGACCACTATTGGATTATTGTTTACCGAAGGGAAATCAGTATCAAAATATCCGTTGCGATTGGTGTATAAAGCCAGCTCTTTTGGCGATCCCGAATCCCGAAACTTCGGGACGGGAGAAAAAATAAAAATGGGAGTTTCGGTTTCCAAAAAGAATTTCAAGAAAGCCGTAGACCGCAATTATTTCAAACGCGTCCTGCGCGAAACCTACCGGCTGAACAAACACCTTTTGATTGACCATCTGGACCAACCCTATTCCTTTATGTTTTTTTATCAAACTAAAGACAGATTGACGTACGCCGAAATTAATACCAAAACCATTCAATTGTTTGAGAAATTTGTTGCTCAAAACATTAAAAAACCAGTATCCGAAAGCGATTCTATTTCTGAAATATAAACAATTCACCTATCCCAATTAAACAAAATCACCTTTAGATTCAGTCCTGCATCATTATTTCGTGATTTATTGTTATTTTAGTGGTCTCAAATTTAGTTAATTAAACCTATGAGCTTCCTCAAAAAAAAATTCTTAATTCCCCTTGTCGCTTCGGTATTTCTGTTTATTGGAACCAGCTTCAAAGATGATTTTTTTGAAATCGCCAAGCAAATCGAGATATTCACGACCCTTTTCAAGGAATTAAACCGAAATTATGTCGATGAAACGAATCCTGGAGAATTAATGGACAAGGCCATCAAAGGAATGCTGGTTAATTTAGACCCATACACCGTATATTTCAACGAGCAGGATGTAGTGCGATTCAAGATAAACAACACTGGAGAATATACCGGAATAGGCGCTTTACTGACTCGAAAAGAAGATAAATTGATCGTTAAAGAGCCCTATAAAAATTTTCCCGCCGACAAAGCTGGCCTTAAAGCCGGTGACGAAATTATTCAAGTGGGAGATGTCCTTTTGTCTGATTTTAAAGACGAGGCCTCTCAGCTTTTCAAAGGTACCAAAAACACCAAAATAGACCTCAAATACATCCGACAAGGAAAAGTACAAAGTACCCAGATTATCCTGGACGAAGTCGAAATCAAATCGGTGCCCTTTTTTGCAAAAATAGACGACAAGACCGGCTATATCGTATTATCGCATTTTAATAAAAAAGCGTCCTTGGAAACCAAAGAAGCCTTAGAACAACTCAAAAAAGAAGGTGCCGAACGCATTATACTGGATGTCCGAGACAATCCGGGCGGACTCTTGAATGAAGCCGTGAATATTTGTAATTTATTTGTTCCAAAAAACGAAATTATTGTTACTACAAAATCAAAAATAGAGCAACACAACAGCACATATAAAACAACCAAAGACCCTGTAGATACTGACATTCCTTTGATAATACTTGTTAACGGTCACAGCGCTTCAGCATCCGAAATCGTGGCTGGCGCACTACAAGATTTAGATCGTGCTGTAGTGGTGGGTAGCCGCAGTTTTGGGAAAGGACTCGTGCAAAGACCGGTAGATTTAACGTATGGTACACAACTAAAAGTAACCATTTCCCGTTATTACACGCCATCCGGAAGATGCATTCAAGCTTTAGATTATTCACGAAAAAACAAAAACGGAATGGTTCTAAAAACAGAGGAGAAAAACTATAATGCCTTTAAAACCAGAAAAGGCAGAACCGTTTATGACGGTGGAGGAATTCAGCCGGATGTAGAACTGGAAGAAACTAAATTAAGTCCGATAGCAAATGCTTTGCTTCACAACGACGGGATTTTTAACTATGCCACGACGTATTATTATAAAAATCCAAATTTAGGAAATCGCATTCCTGTTATTTCTGATGTGGAGTATTTAGAGTTCAAACAGTTCCTAAAAACACAAAAATTCTCCTTTGACACGGAAACGGAATTGGCCTTGAAAAACACTTTGGCTATGGCCAAAAAAGAAAAACTAGAGGAATCTATTCTGGTAGAATATCAACAATTAAGTGTTGCGCTTCAAAAAAGCGAAAATGCCTTATTGGACAAAAACCAAAAAGAAATCAAAAACCTGATGGTCGATGAAATCATTAAACGCTATCAATATCAGGAAGGGCTGTATCAGTATTACATCAAAAATAATTCTGAAATCAAACGGGCCATTACTATTTTGAATTCCAATATGGAGTATCAGTCTATCTTAAAATGAAAAAATCGTTCTCCATAGTGCTATTACTTTTTTCGAGCTACGTATCAGCTCAGTGGCAACCTATAGAAACGGTTTATTTTGAATTTGACAAATTCACACTTTATAACGACCAAATACAAACGATAGTCGATTTTATAAAAAACACAGATACCTCAAAAGTAGAATCGATACAAATTTATGGGTATTGTGATGACCGGGGTGCTAACGATTATAATTATGAATTATCAAAAAACAGAGTAATTACGGTACAAAATATACTTATCCAAAATGGTTTCAGTAAAAACAAAATTGTCATTATTGAAGGCAAAGGCCGCGTGATTCTGAAAAAAGATATGATAGAAAACCTATCCGAAACCCGTTCTAAAAACAGGCGAGTCGACTTGTTTCTTGTCAAGAAAAACAGTTTTGGAAACGGCATTTACAATTCGTTTCAGAAGAAGCATAAAGTAGGCGACCGTATTTATCTGGAAAATATCCTTTTTCCACTTGGCAGCAGCACATTAACGGAGAAATCTAAGAAAGAATTAGACAAGATTGTGGTTCTTTTGCAGCAACAAAAAACGTTGGAATTCGAAATCAGAGGCCACGTTTGTTGCACGCCCAGTTATTACCTGGATGCCATAGATAAGGGAACCCGAGAACGCAAGCTTTCCTTGAACCGTGCAAAAAACGTCTATAAATACTTGATAAATAAAGGCGTAAACAGCCTTAGGATGCATTATATAGGAAACGGAAACAAATTTCCCTTAGGTCAAGGAGAAGCATTAGACCGCAGAGTTGAGTTTCTGATTCTAAAAATTTAGTTCCCCACTTTTCATCTCAATATGCGGAATATCGTCTTCGAGATACATTTCACTGGTTTGCACAAAACCATGACTCTCATAGAATTTCTTTAGGTACAATTGCGCTCCAATAGTGATGTGGCTTTCGCCAAAATGATGCGCTATTCCTGCAATAGATTCCCGCATTAAGTCATGACCCCATTTTCTGTCGCGGTAATTTGAATCAACTGTTACTCGGCCAATTGAGGCATTGTCAAAACTGATTCCTGGTTTGAAAAGTCTGGAATGCGCTACAATTTTACCTTCAAATTCCCCAATAAGATGCAGAGCTAGTTTGTCCTTTCCATCTAGATCGAGATATACACAGTTTTGCTCCACCACGAAAATCTCGCTTCTCAATCTCAGCAGATCGTATAACTCATCCACAGAAAGTTCCTTAAACGACTTTATACTCCATTTTAACATTTTATTTTTTTTAGTTTTTATTAGACTGCAAATAAAAGAAAATAAAACTATTTTTTCAAAACCTCAACTGATTTTATGATGGCTTCTAACTCATGCATTAAGTCTCTTTTTTCTTTGGAGGGCGCATAACAAAAGCCTTCCAAAACTAAAATCCTGTTGTGCTCTGTATCCAGAATAGCATAATTAATAAAAGGGCCTGACATAAAATCGTTTTTCAATTCCCAAGTTCCTTTTGTTTCATACGTTTCCTTTCCGTCCAGACTGATCTTAAAAAAATAAGGCGAATAGCTTTCTCCGGTAATCATTGCAGTATTATTCTCTTTTCCGCTGATGTAAAGATTGCCAATAGAATCCCTCATTTTAATAATATTCGTGATCAGATCTGTATCCTTTTTAGTGATGACATTTATAGGAACTTGATAAATCAACAAACTCGTGTTGCCGCTTATAATTTCATTTTTTAACCATATAAAAAGCGGTTTATGAAGGACGTATTGATATGAAGAAGGAATATTAATCGAAATTTGAAATTTATTCTTGATGATTTTTGGATTAAGAATAGACTGTTTTATAATGCGTTGGTTTTCGGAAATTTCAGTTTCCTTAATAATTTCAATTATTTTTGGCGAATTTTTCGCTATTATTTCTAGAATATCTACACTTGTTTTTCCGGAAATATGAAACACATTTTGGGGTGATGCGTATTGATTTTTTTTAATTTCAAATTTATTTTGCTCTTCTTTTTTGACTACGATAATCGTACGGCTGTCCGTCATAAATCCTTCTAAAATTTTAGTAGGATATTGATTTATCGTAAAAAGAGGTTCCTCCTCAGGCAATCCTATAACGGCGGAGGCAAATTTATTTCGAATGCTGTCGCCAATCTCACCATTCCACAACTGGTCGTCTATGATAACTGAAATAGTATTAATTTTTCCTGTTGTAGCACGCGGTTGGGGATCCCTTTTTTGGTTGCAAGAACCCAGCAAAATGGCAGTAAGAAGCAATAAAAGAAGGGCTTTATTCATTGTATTTCAATTATAAAATAAAACCCAAATTTAGATAAGATTATTCTATTATCCGTTAATTTTAAGTTTCATTCCTGGTTTGAGTACTTCCCCGCGAATACCGTTCCATTTTTTCAGGTCAGAAATGGTTACGCCTGGATATTTTTTTGATATACTATACAACGAATCCCCTTTTTTTACATAGTAATCAACGGTTTCTTTCTGGGATAATCCGGAACCATTTATTTTTTTATTAAAGTAACTTATCGTTGCTTTATTTGTATTTATTACAGGTTCCTCTTTGGCGACAATCAAAGAACTCCCTAAAATAATTGTCTGCCCGGAAATTTTATTCCATTGTTTCAGAGTAGACGGAGAGGTGCCAAATTTCTTAGCAATGCGCTCTAAATTATCTCCTTTTTGAACTATATAATACGCCTTGCTTTCAGTAGATGCTACAGCTGCGTTTGCCTCTAATGAGGCGGCAACTTGCTTCTCAGAAAGGGCTTGTATTGGATCTGAATTCTTTATTACTTCATTAGAAACAACCGCTTCGTTGCTACTAATTTTTAGGTTTTTACCATACGCGATAACATTGCTGCTTAGCGCATTCCATTGTCTTAAATCAGCAATGCTAACATTGTATTTACTGGCAATAGCTCCCAGATTATCTCCTTTTTTTACCTTGTAATACTGGGTTGTCTGGGATTGCGCTATTCTTTGATTGCCAGTATCTTCACGTTCTTTTTTGGGTGTTGTTTTTGTGGCAAAATAGGGCTTCTCTCGTTTGCTGGATTCGTATTCTGTATAGGCATAAATCGGACCTTCATTAGAGGCAAAAACAGCAATTTTTTCTTGTGGCAATCTCAAATAATGATTTTGATCATGATAAAAAGGAATTATATCAAGCTTGTAGGAGGGATTTAAAACCTGCAATTGAACTACTGGAACATCAAGTAAATCTGATATTTGCTTGAATGTAATTTGCTTCTTGATCAGGATAGTATCCGTAGTAAAATGCTTTATGGTAGCCCGCTGGGGCACGATTCCGTGTTCCTTATGGTATTCATAAAGATACATGGTTGCTAAGAAGGCAGGTACATATCCTTGGGTTTCTCTGGGAAGATTTTTCCTGATATTCCAATAATTTTGCTGACCACCGGAACGTCTGATAGCTTTGGAAACATTTCCCGGACCAGAGTTATAAGAGGCCAAAACCAAATCCCAATCTCCAAATATTTTGTACATATTGGTCATATATTGCGCTGCTGCCTCGGTAGCTTTTAAGGGATCGCTGCGTTCATCCACATACGAATCAATTTTCAACCCATATTGTTTTCCGGTTTGATACATAAATTGCCACAGTCCAGTTGCTCCCATTTTTGAAACTGCTTTTGGATTTAAAGCAGATTCCACAACGGCTAAATATTTTATCTCCAAGGGAATATTTTGTTTGGCCAAAGCCTCCTCAAACATGGGAAAATAATATTCCGAAGTGGCCATTAATCGTTCAAAAGATTTTTTTCGGTATTTTAAAAATGATTTAATAATGTTTTCCAGACCTTGATTGTACGCAATATTAAACGGCGATTTTGCATTCATTGCCGCCAATCTTTCTTTCAGCAGTGCTGTTGGTAACTCATAATCTACTTTTTCATCTATATTTATATTTTCGATGTCTTCTGTAAGATCATTATATAAATCTAAGTTGGTCATTTCATTCATCCATAAACTGTCTACACAAGATGCCAGATCATATTCAACAAAGGAATTCTTAATGGAATCTAAATAGGATAATTTTGCATCAATTTTTTCAAATGCTTTGTTTTCAGTTGCTTCCTGCGAAAATAAATGAATTGATAGCAACAGAAAAAACGATAATGTGGTATTTTTTATAGTCATATTTAAAAGATCAAAGACCTATAATCCAAATGATTAGAAGTCTTATTTTTACAAACTTAAGAGGTTAAAACTAAAATTTTCTTTAAATATTGTTAAAAATATAATTTTTCAATCCTTGGCACTGAATTTCTAATCGTTTGTGGGTAAAATTACTTTAAAGATCCAATTGTGAAACTTAAAAAAAACCTCAGCGATACATAAGGTATCGCTAAGGTTTTTATACATGTGATAAAACAGCTGTTTGATTTGAATGCTATTTAGATATCAAACGGCTTTTATTTTAATTTTACTGCATTTATTAGTCTAAAATAGCTGCAATTCCGGGTAACACTCTGCCTTCGAGCATTTCCAGCATTGCTCCTCCGCCTGTAGAAACATAACTCACTTTATCTTCCAGCCCAAATTGTTTTACAGCTGCCACTGAATCCCCTCCACCTACAAGAGAGAATGCTCCGTTTGCAGTAGATTCTGCAATAAAGTTGCCCAATGTAATTGTTCCGTTAGCAAAATTTTCCATTTCAAAAACACCCAATGGACCGTTCCAAAGAATCGTTTTAGAATCCATGATTACTTTTTTGAAGTTTTCCAATGATTTTGGTCCAGCATCCAATCCTTGCCACCCGTCAGGAATTGCTTTGACATCCACAATCTGGGTTTGAGCATCATTTGAAAAAGCATTTGCCGCTACAACATCAACCGGAATATGGATTTGAACTCCTTTTTCTTTGGCTAATCTCAAGATTTCCAAAGCCAATTCTTGTTTGTCATCTTCACAAATTGAATCTCCAATTTTACCGCCTAATGCTTTCACAAAAGTAAAAGTCATTCCGCCACCAATAATCATGTGGTCTACTTTATCCAGAATATTCTCGATTACGGTAATTTTAGAAGATACTTTTGATCCACCAAGGACTGCTGTTACTGGTTTTTCGCTGTTTTTTAAAACTTTGTTCAAGCTTTCTATTTCTTTGGCCAATAATAATCCAAAACATTTTTCGCTTGGAAAAAACTGCGCAATAATTGTAGTCGATGCGTGCGCTCTATGCGCTGTACCAAAAGCGTCGTTTACAAAAATATCACCAAGTGACGCCAGTTCTTTTGCAAAAGCAACATCACCCGCTTCTTCTTCGCTGTGAAAACGTAAATTTTCTAACAATAAAACTTCTCCAGCCTGCAATTTTTCAGCTGCAGCTTTCGCCTCTGAACCAATACAGTTTGAAGCGAACTGAACCGAAACTCCAAGAATTTCAGCAGTTGTTTTCAAAATGTGTTTCAAAGAGTATTTTTCTTCCACTCCTTTTGGCCGACCTAAATGCGACATCAAAATCACGCTTCCGCCTTGCGCAAGAATCGCGTCAATAGTAGGTTTTGCAGCTTCAATACGCGTGGCATCCGTTACATTGAACTTTTCGTCCAAAGGCACATTAAAATCAACCCGAATTATGGCTTTTTTATTTGCAAAATTGAAATCACTTATGGTTTTCATCAGTCTGTTTTTTAGTTTATTTTTTTTGAAAGAGTAACAAATATAGAACTTTTAAATTATTAATAAATTAGAGAAAATCATATAAAATCAATTTTTAGCAACGAAATCGATGTAAATTAATAAATAATGCTTTTATTTATCAATTTGTCTAGATATTATTTTAGATAAAGGCCTGTTAAATTTTAAAAATAAAACATAAATTGACACTTCTATAAACTAGCTTCTGCTGAAACTTTGCCTGCTAAAATTTTAGACTACACCATTTTCTGCTATCTTTGCTTCATGCAATTTTCAGAAATTTTAGGACAAGAACACATCAAAAGTCATTTGACAAAAAGTGCTGATTTGGGCAGAATTCCCCACGCACAACTGTTCGTAGGTCCGGAAGGCAGTGGCACTTTACCCATGGCGATTGCGTATGCACAATACATCATTTGCAGCAATCAAAACGGAGAGAATTCCGGTTCAAATGAAGCGTGCAACCTGAAATTTCAGAAAACTTCCCATCCTGATTTGCATTTTATTTACCCGACTGTCAGTACTGAAGAAGTAAAAACAAAACCCAAAAGCATTGATTTCATAACGGAATGGCGACAGTTTATAGAACAAAATCCGTACGGAAGTTTGTTTGATTGGTACCAAATGCTAGGTGTTAAAAACAAGCAAGGAGAAATTAGGGTCGATGATGCGCAGGAAATCTTGAAATCGCTGGCTTTAAAATCTTATGAAGGCGGATACAAAATAATGATTATTTGGATGGCTGATAAATTGAATATCGCTGCTTCTAATAAATTACTGAAATTATTGGAAGAACCTACAGACAGAACGGTTTTTATCCTGATTTCAGAAAATGAAGAAGATATTATTCAAACGATTCGTTCCCGTTGCCAAGTACTACATTTTAATGGTTTGAGTGAAACTGTCATTGCGGAGGCTTTGGTTTCAAAAGAAAATACGGATTCTAAAATAGCTTTAAAAATAGCGCATCAAGCACAAGGAAATTTCAATAAAGCATTGCAATTAATACAACCGGACAGCGAATCAGTTTTTTTTGAAAAATGGTTTGTCGATTGGGTTCGTGCGGCTTTTAGAGCAAAAGGAAACGCCGCTGCCATTCAGGATTTGATCCAGTGGAGCGAGCAAATTGCTGGTTTGGGAAGAGAAACCCAAAAAAAGTTTTTACATTTTTGTATTGATATGTTTCGTCAGGCCTTGTTGCTCAATTACCAAACGCCAAGTTTAGTCTACATGGAACCACAAGTGGAAAAATTCAAACTGGAGAATTTTGCACCTTTTGTAAATGGCAACAACATAAATGATATTTTTAAAGAACTTTCAGAGGCAATGTATCACATTGAACGCAACGGAAACGCTAAAATTATTTTAACCGATTTATCAATAAAACTTACTCGTTTAATTCACAAAAAATAAAAAAATGAACAATATTACTTCTATTTTAATTTTAATTTTCCTGGCCATCACTTTCCTACAGTCCGGATACGACAAATTGTTTTATTGGAAAGATAATGTCGAATGGTTAAAAGGTCATTTCGCTAAAACACCATTAAAAAACCATGTACCTTTAGCACTACTAAATATCTTGATTTTAGAATTAATTTCCGGTATTTTATGTGTGGTGGGTTGCATCGAATTATTCGTAAACAACGGAAGGATTTTTGGTTTTTACGGAGCCGTTTTCTCTTGTATCACGTTGTTGATGTTGCTTTTCGGACAGCGATTGGCCAAAGATTATGATGGAGCCAGAACGATTGTCATTTATTTTATCCCTGCAATATTGGCTGTTTATTGGTTAAACTAGACTTTACAACTTATTATTTTGAACAACTCCTTTTTAAATAAAAAAATGACACCAAAACACCCTTCAGAATCCCTGACGATATTAACTGATTTGGTTTTACCAAGCGAGACCAATCCTTTGAACAATCTTTTTGGTGGCGAATTATTAGCCCGTATGGATCGCGCAGCAAGTATAGCGGCACGCAGACATTCCCGAAGAATTGTAGTTACAGCATCCGTAAATCACGTTGCATTCAACAGAGCCATTCCGTTGGGAAGTGTCGTTACTGTTGAAGCTAAAGTTTCCAGAGCTTTCAAAAGTTCAATGGAAATATTCATTGACATTTGGGTTGAAGACAGAGAATCCGGTAATAAAACCAAAGCCAATGAAGCTATCTACACTTTTGTGGCAGTAGACGATACGGGAAGACCCGTTGAAGTACCCCAAATTGTTCCGGAAACCGAAATAGAAAAACAACGTTTTGAAGCTGCATTGCGACGCAAACAGTTAAGTTTAGTTTTAGCCGGAAAAATGAACCCCCATGATGCAACCGAATTAAAAGCGTTGTTCGTGTAAGAAGCAAAATACAACTGACTATTTTTAATTGATAAATAGATTTAAAATATTCTTGAAAGAGAAAATTTTAAATCAAAAAAGAAGTATTTTTACAAAACATATATTCAATATACAAATGAAATTATGGGATAAGTAATCATCCTGTCAGTTTCTTACCGTTATAAACCAATACAAATAGATGAAAGAAAAGGTAAAAGAGAAGATGAGTTCAGAGAAAGAATCTAAATTAAAAGCGCTACAACTTACGCTTGACAAATTAGACAAAACCTACGGAAAAGGGACAGTAATGAAAATGGGCGACAAAGCCATTGAAGAAGTAGAAACTATTTCTTCCGGGTCTTTAGGAATCGATTTGGCATTAGGAGTTGGAGGCTATCCAAGAGGTAGAATTATTGAAATATACGGTCCGGAATCTTCTGGAAAAACCACATTGACGCTTCATGCTATTGCTGAAGCTCAAAAAGCAGGTGGAATTGCAGCTTTTATTGATGCAGAACATGCTTTCGACAGAAACTATGCGGAGAAATTAGGCGTAGATATTGAAAACTTAATCATATCACAACCTGATAATGGAGAACAAGCGTTAGAAATTGCGGAGAACTTGATTCGTTCCGGAGCAATTGACATTGTTGTCATTGACTCGGTTGCAGCTTTGACTCCAAAAAGTGAAATTGAAGGCGAAATGGGAGATTCTAAAATGGGATTACACGCTCGTTTGATGTCTCAAGCATTGCGTAAATTAACGGGAACCATCAGTAAAACAAATTGTACAGTTTTCTTTATTAATCAATTAAGAGAGAAAATTGGTGTGATGTTTGGAAATCCAGAAACTACAACGGGAGGAAATGCATTGAAGTTTTATGCTTCGATTCGTTTGGATATTCGTCGTTCTACTCAAATTAAAGATGGAGATAACGTCCTTGGGAACAGAACCAAAGTAAAAGTGGTGAAAAACAAAGTCGCTCCGCCATTTAAAATCGCGGAATTTGACATCATGTATGGGGAAGGAATTTCAAAAACAGGAGAGATTCTTGATCTTGCTGTTGAGTTTGAAATCATCAAAAAAGCAGGATCTTGGTTCAGTTACGGTGAAACTAAATTAGGACAAGGTCGGGATGCTGTTAAGTCTTTGATTAAAGACAATCCGGAATTAGCGGATGAATTAGAAGAAAAGATTAAAGCCAGAATAAAAGAATTGGCAGAAGCATAAAAAGTAAAACCCGTCTCGTACCTAAAAAACGAGACGGATTTTTTTATTTTTACACGCAACCTTTTGTTGAAATTTTGATCTTTTGCAAAACAGCTTAGAATTCAATTAAGAAACTGAATTGTATAAATTTAAAAAATTAATAAATGAAAAAAATTGTGCTTTTTATTCTGTTCATTACAACCTTGACCGGATGTTCCATTGATAATGACAATCAAGATTCTTATAGCTTTGAAGTGCTGCCTATAGATAGCTATACATTACCCGAAAAATTCATATTGGGAAATACCTATGAGATAAAATTAAAATATACAAGACCAACCGAATGTCATTTATTTCAAGGGATTTATTATGACAAAAATTTGAATGTAAGAACCATAGGCATTCAAACGGCAGTGAATACTAGTCAAGTTTGTACGCAACAAATACCTTCACCATCAGAGGTTTCTTTTAATTTTTATGTAACCAATACCGGTTCTTATATTTTTAAATTTTATAAAGGAGAGAATGCTAATGGAGAAAATATCTTTGAAGAAGTAGAAGTTCCTGTCGTTATTAATTAATTCTTGAATAAAATTGTGCGGTTAGACCAATAAATTATTGACTGTAAAAAGCTATTAGGAGCTTACTTGATACATTCGAGTAGTTATCCGGATGCCGAAGAAAATTTACAGATTTGAAGCAAATCCATTTTAGCACTAATGTGAGTACCGGCTTTAAATACCGAATTGTAAAATCATTTCAGATTAATTTTGAACCTATGGTAAAGTATCAAATAAATACTTTTTCAAACAACTCTAGAGACTTTAAACCGCTATTTATTGAGTTGTATTCCGGGATCAGTTACAGTTTTTAAAATTTATTTAGAGTCGAAAGCAACTAATTGCTCGTAAATGATTTCGCGTACTTCTTCGCGAATTTGTTTCCTGTCTGCCCCTGTTTTTCCAAAAGTTTCCACATGAGAATGTATTTTTACCCGCATAAATCCTGGACTTCCTCCCCAAAAAGCATATGGAAATCTTTTTTTATTGTCTCCAAAAGTAATGGGAACAATGGGTATTTGATGCTCAATTGCCAATCGGAAAGCACCATCTTTGAAAGTGTCCAGCAAGACTGATTCATCACATGGAACGCCACCTTCTGGAAAAATACAGATACTCAGTCCTTGATTAATTCTTTTTTGAGCGCGATTAAAGACTTCCATTTTACTTTTTGAAGAATTTCTATCCACCAAAATACAGGTTCTTTTATAGAAAAAGCCAAACAACGGAATTTTTGAAAGTTCTTTTTTACCTACAAAAACAAACGGATTTCTTGTCAGGACAAGCATCAGCATAATATCAGCCATGGAGGTATGATTCGCAACAATCATGTAACTTTTTTGGTACTCCATTGCTTGTGTTCTATCTATTTTATAATGAAAACCCATGCCAAAAAGAATGAATTTTGCCCAAATACGAGCCATCTTAAAAAAATAAGGATACCCGTTTTCCGTCAAAATAGACAGCACCAGAAAAGGAAACATCACCAATATAGGAATGGTCATCAAAATATAAAACCATATACGCCATAGCGCCCAGAAAATAATTTTTAATGCTCTCATAAGTTCAAAAGTAAGAAATCAGATGTTATGATACTCAAAAAATATTCTTGCGTTTTTCAACATATAAGTATTATAAGTTCTAATTTACTGCTCAATTATAATATCTTCCTTTAACCATCAAGGTTTTATTGACTTAAATGTCTGATATGGTTAAAAGAAATTACTAACACGATTTAAAGTAACTTGATTTTTATAATTTGCAAATTTGCGGTAAAAAATAAAAAACTTTGCGAACTTTGCGGTAATAGTTAAAAATCATAATGGCAAAAATACTTACAGGCGTTCAAAGTACCGGAACTCCGCATTTAGGAAACTTACTTGGTGCAATCATTCCCGCAATAGCACTATCAAATAAACCGGAAAACGAATCGTTTCTTTTCATTGCTGATTTGCATTCAATCACGCAAATAAAAAACGGCGAAACTTTAAGAACAAATACTTACAGTACTGCTGCTGCTTGGCTTGCCTGTGGTTTGAATGTAGATAAAGTCGTTTTCTACAGACAATCAGATGTGCCGCAAACAGCCGAATTGTCATGGTATTTGAGTTGTTTTTTCCCTTTTCAACGCTTGACATTAGCGCATTCTTTCAAAGACAAAGCGGATAGACTGGAAGATGTCAATGCTGGTTTATTTTCGTATCCAATGCTGATGGCGGCAGATATTTTATTATATGACGCCGAGTTTGTACCCGTAGGAAAAGACCAATTGCAGCACGTTGAAATCACGCGTGATGTAGCGTCCCGTTTCAACCACCAAATGGGAGAGACTTTCGTACTTCCCGTAGCAAAAATTCAGGAAGACAGCATGCTGATTCCCGGAACTAACGGCGGAAAAATGAGTAAATCAGCTAATAATATTATCAATATATTCTTGGATGATAAGTCCTTACGCAAACAAGTTATGAGCATTGAAACCGACAGCACGCCGCTGGAAGATCCTAAAAATCCGGATACGTGCAATGCGTTTGCCATTTATAAATTATTGGCAAATCAACAACAAATAGCCACAATGACTGCCAATTACTTAAATGGAAATTACGGTTACGGTCACGCCAAACAAGCGTTGTTTGAGTTGATTGTAGAAACTTTCAAAACCGAAAGAGAAAAATACAAGTATTACATGAATAACCTTCCTGAAGTAGATGCTTTACTGAAAATTGGTGCTCAAAAAGCAGCTGTTGTTGCCAATGGAGTTTTGGCAAGAGTGAGAGAGAAATTAGGATTTGAGGTTTAAACAATCAATTTTTAAAACATATAAGTTTTTTTAAGTTTAATACTATTTTATTAAAGCTTTCATGACTTATATGTTAAAATCAAATCGCCTCAAACAATTTCCCCGGTAAAGGCCGTATCACGCCTTTCAATTCCATATTTAATAGCATTCCTGAGATTTTATAAATAGGAAAATCACAGCGCAAAGCAATAATATCCATTAGTTCTTTGCCTGTTTTAAGGAGGTAGTCGTATACTTTTTGTTCGTCTTCCTCTAAGCTTACAAACAATTGTTTTTGTATGGGTTTGGATTCCTTCTGAATGTCCCAATTCAAAATATAAACCAAATCAGCGGCACTAGTCAATACATTTGCTTTTTGAGTCTTTATGAGGTTGTTGCAGCCTTGGCTATACTTATCTGTAACACGACCCGGAACCGCAAAAACATCACGATTGTAATCATTCGCCATGTTTGCAGTGATTAACGATCCGCCTCTATCGGCAGATTCAATTACAATGGTCGCTTCAGACATTCCTGCAACGATCCTGTTTCTTCGCACGAAATTTTCTTTATCCGGATTGGAGGAACTCCAAAACTCAGTCATAAAACCACCGTTTTGCTCGACTTTAGCAACATATTTTTTATGGGTTTTCGGGTAAATTTGGTTTAAACCATGAGCAACAACACCAATGGTTTGTAGGTTATTTTCCATTGCCAATTGATGCGCCACAATATCGACACCGTAGGCAAAACCACTTACGATTATAGGATCGAGTGGAGCCAAATCTTCGATCAGTTTTCTACAAAATTCAGTACCGTACGAGGTAATTTGGCGCGTTCCTACAATGCTGATTATTCTTCTGTTTTTTAAATTGATATTTCCAGATGTGAATAATAAAAGTGGTCCGTCAATACAATGTTTCAACCGATCTGGATATTCTTCGTCCTGAAAATAAACCGCATTGATTTCATTTGCTTTTATAAACTCCAGTTCCTGAGTCGCTTTTTCGAAAACTGATTTATCTTTTAAATTTTTCAGCAAAACAGATCCTACTCCATCAATAGCAGCGAGTTGCGATGCTTTTGTATTAAAAACCGCTTCTGCTGTTCCAAAATGGGTAAGCAGTTTTTTGGCTATGATGTCGCCCACGCCCTCTATTCTTTGCAATGCCAATAAATAAAATAAATCCTGCTCTTTCATATGTAGATAATACTTGTTTTTTATTGGAATATGGAATACGCCAGTTTAAAAAAATCTTTATTTATGTTTGTATAACGATTAAACATGGCTATTTCATGCTAATTATTTGAGGGTGAAATGTATAAATTTTTTTGCGGATTGTTAATAAAAATTGTAAATAAAATTTTGATACCTGTTTTCGTTGTATAACTTTGTGAGTATGAAAATCGAACTATACATCGCGCAGCTTTTATACCGTTATCAATGTGTAACCGTTCCGGGTTTCGGAGCTTTTTTGACCGAAATTCAATCGGCTAAACGGAACGAAAGCACGAACTCGTTTTCTCCTCCCAAAAAAATGATCGCTTTCAATGCTAATTTGAAAAACAATGATGGTTTATTAGCCAATCATATCGCTTTAGCAGAGAAAACGTCTTATGAATACGCCGTTAGTGCCATTCAATATGAAGTTTTTACTTGGAAAAAAACATTAGAAGAAAACGAACTTTTTTCTATCAAAAATGTAGGTGATCTTCATTTGAACGCGGATAAAAATATAGTTTTCACTCCATACGACCAAACGAATTACTTAACCAGCTCTTTTGGGTTGGCTCCCTTTGTTTCACCACTTGTAAAAAGAGCAATCTTCGAAAAAGAAGTAGAAGCAATTGAAGAAAAAGCAACCATCACTATGGTTCCTGAAACCAGAACAGCGAATCCATATTTAAAATACGCCGCTATTTTTGTGTTAGGATTAGGACTTGCGGGAAGTGTTGGTTATCCAATGTATCAAAATCAAATTGCCTCAGAAACGATTCTTGTAGAAACTGCCGTTCAAAAACAAGTTCAAAATAAAATTCAGCAAGCCACATTCTTCATCGAAAGTCCGGTTCCTGCTGTTACACTATCCGTAAAATCGACTATCGAAGCAAAAATGCCGTATCACATTATGGCCGGAGTGTACAGGGAAGAAAAAAATGCGGATAAAACACTGCGGATTTTAAATCGCTTAGGATATGATGCCAAGCGAATCGCTCCTAACCGAAACGGTTATTTTCCGGTTTTGTATGGCAGTTACGCCACATTTGCTGAAGCAGAAAAAGCAAAAAAAGAAATCAATGAAAAGCACAATCCAGAAGCTTGGATATTAATTCAGTCACTATAAAACAAAAACCCTATTCGTACCGAATAGGGTTTTTTAGTTTTAATACTTTCTTATTATTTAATTCAAACTCGCTTTGTACATTCTCGCTTCTTCCCAAGAAAATTTATGACCGTATTTCTCCATCAACGCATTCAGTGATTCTTCTTTATATCCTGCAAAAGCAGCTGCTAAATCCTGCATTTTATCCTCCGATAAAACCTCTGAAATTGAAACTGCTTTGGTTTGTATCAGCTTTACAAAATGGGTGTAAATCGTTTGTTTGGTCAGCACTCTGATAGTTGCAATATCCGCAATTGATTTCTTTTCGACCCACAATTCATAGGTTTCCTGCACCGTTGTTTTTTTAGGTACCGTTATTTTTGCTTTTTTCGAAGTATAACGCTCTATGTCTTTATCATCGGCAATCAAGGTTATATTTAATTCCTTGAATTGATTTTGTATGGCTTCTGTCTTGCGGATGATGTAATTTTTTATTTCTGAAGAGGTCAATTTTTCTTTCGAAATGGCTTCTCCTGCCACAACGGTTTCTATCAATAATTTGGCCTTCATTAAGCGTAAAACGGCTTTGGTTTGCAATTCTTCCAGCACGATTAATTCATCATAAAACGTTTTTACTTTTTTGATGCGCTTTACTTCTTCAATTTTCCAAAGAATTTCAAAAACCAGCTCGTCCATTGGTTTTAGGAAATAACTGAAAGCGGCTTGAATGCGTTCCGATACGTGATTCAAATCGACCGTTTCCTGACCAAAAAGGGTATTCAACTGCGAAATGAATTTTTTGGATGGATCTAAAAGCTGTTCAATGATTTCTGTTTGCTTTTTGGCCCAAACAGCGTGTTTGGATTTCTCTGAAATTTCTGATTTTTCGTTATAACTGAATTTATGATTGCGCCATTCCTGAGCCAAATCGTTCCAATCAAAGGTGTTTGTCAGATAGTTATGGATGAAATTTTTGGTTTCAAAATGCAAGGCATTCTCTAAAAACGAATCCGAAGCTTTGTTTAATGAGTAATCCATGACATCCTGATCGTTTGAAATGCCATTCATACGCAACGGAGATAGCAAAATAAGCCCTTCTAGTGAGCGCAAACGAGATAATGCCACATAAGCCTGTCCGGGTAGAAAAACTTGCGAAACATCAAGTGCTGCTTTATCAAAGGTTAGTCCCTGGCTTTTATGCACCGTAATCGCCCATGCTAATTTGATGGGATAGTGCACAAAAGTTCCCAAAACCTCTTCATCAATTTCTTTAGTGGTTTCGTCTACTTTGTATCGAATGTTTTGCCATTCATATCTTTCAACTTCTATAGTTTTATTTTCTTCCGGAAAATGAACCAGAATTTCTTTACTCGAAAGGGATTTGATAACGCCCATTTTTCCGTTGAAATAGTGTTTATCAAAGGATAAATCATTTTTTACAAACATGATTTGCGCGCCCACTTTTAACTGCAATTGTTGTTCCACGGGAAATATCTTATCCGGAAAATCTCCGGTAATCTCCGGTTTATAAACCACCAGCTTTCCCTCCAGATCTTGTAAAGCCTGCGCGTTCATCGTATCGGCTTTGTTGTTGTGCGTGGTTAATGTGATGTATCCTTTATTTGCTTTTAAATCGAAATCGGGTTTTACATATTGGTTTAAGGTTTGAATGTCCTGCTGTGAAATCTCATTGTTGCGCAGGTTATTCAAAACCGAAATAAATGTATCGTCAGTCTGGCGAAAAATCTTGGACAATTCAATGTATAAAGGCGGATTTTGTTGCACGACGTGCGAATGAAAAAAGAATTTTCCTTTGTAATAGGTTTTCAGCGTACGCCATTCTTCGTCCCGAATGACCGGCGGCAACTGCAACAAATCACCAATATATAAGACTTGAACACCTCCAAAAGCAGTGTTGCGCTTGCGTACTGTTTGCATCATATAATCCATCGCATCCAGCAAATCCGCACGAAGCATACTGACTTCATCGATAATCAATAATTCCATATTGCGAATCACCGATTTCTTCAAACCACTCATTTTGAAATGCCTGCGCAAGGTAGCTTTGGTTTCAAATTTAGTACTTTCGGAAAATTGAGGTGATGAATTATCTGGAATAAATCCTCCAAACGGCAACTGAAACATGGAGTGAATCGTAACGCCTCCTGCATTTAACGCGGCAATTCCTGTTGGCGCCACCACAACGGTGTTTTTGTGCGTGGTTTGGATAATTTCCCGTAAAAGGGTGGTTTTTCCCGTTCCTGCTTTACCGGTCAGGAAAATGGATCGATGAGTTTGATTGATGAATCGTATTGTATAAGCGGCGGCTTCTGAAATGGTTTGCATTAGGCGTGTATATATAAAGCTAAAGTATTGAAAATTAAAAACACTATTGGAATAATTGGAAAATATTTACGATTATAATTCGACTGTTTTTTAGCCCAGATAGCAGCGAAAATCCTCGAAATTTAGAAAAAACACTTGCTACACGAGAGATTACTTCACTATACTTTTATTTCAATTGGAGTTCAGTGAACTACGTTTATAGCGGATAACCGGATATGGTTTCAAAAAAAAAGCCTTCAATCTAACTATAGACGAAGGCAATCTTTTGAATTAATAATAAAAAAATTTATTTTTTATCCGCTGCTGTTTCTTCCGTTTTTGCAGGAGCTTTATATTTATCGTTCAAGGCTTTGATAATTTCTTTTGTGATATCAAATTTATCTTCTGCGTATAAAATTGAGGCTGCGTCACCGGTTCCATAGATGTAGGCATATCCTTTTTCTTTACCGTAGGATTTAATAAATTTTTTCACACCACTTACCAGAGAATCCATTTCTTTCCCGCTTTCTTGCTGCAATTCCTGAGACAACGCTTGTTGTGCGTAGCTCAATTGTTGTTCTTTTTTTTGCAGTTCAGCTCCTTTTTGTTGTGCCCAAGCCTGCCCGTTAGCTTGTGCCTGAGCTTGGAAACCTGCTGCTTCTTGCTTGAATCGATTAATTTCAGCCTCTAGCTGTCTTCCTTTTTCTTCTGCTTTTGTCTTGTATTTTGCTTCAAGATCTTTGGCTTCTGTATATTCCTTCATTAATTCAGAAGTATCTACGTAAGCAGTTTTCACTTCCTTAATTTCTGCTGGTTTGTTACAAGCAACAATTGAAATTGATAATGCGATAATTACTAATGCTTTTTTACTCATGTTTTTAATATTTATTTTTTGGTATTGCGTTGCCAGTTCGCTAACGCTCGTGTCGTGAATCTTCGATTTCATTTTGATGGATTTCTAGTTTTGAGTATTGGTGACAAAAATATAAAAAAATAGATAGTATTGACATAAAGTTTGAAAAATGCTACTTTTTTATGATATAAGATTTTATTATTGTGATTCACAAATGCATAATCTATGACTATTAAAACCGAGCTTCATATCTTCTAAATAAACGAATTAGTTTAAAAATCCGATGATCACCTTCGATTTCATTAAAAAACACGCTTAAATACACTTAAAATGATTTTTAGATGTTTTTTAGGATGTAAATGTGTGAGGAATACTCAGAATTCTTCTTCGCTTCCCAATTTGATTGCAATCCAACAAAAAAGGCTTTTATATAATTCATTTTTCCGGTTTTGTATTTTTCCGAAAGCAAAGCAACATAAAACGAATCAAATTTCATGGGAAGCACTTGTACCAATTTCATTTCTTCTTTCTCGAAAAGCATTTTTATAGCCGTTTTAGAAAAATGCCAAAAATGAATTGGCACATCATAAGCGGCCCAAAACGTTCCGTAATGTTTTGCATCGAAGGATTTAAAATTTGGAACAGCAATAATTAAAGTTCCATTAGGTTTTAATAATCGTTTGAGTTCTTTGATTTGGTTTTCCAAATTAGGAACGTGTTCCAAAACATGCCACATCGAAATCACATCCAAAGAATGATTATCTAACTCACTGGTTTCGCCAACAAATGAAACGCCTTTCTTTTTGGCAATTGCTTTTGCTTTTTCACTTGGCTCTACTCCTATGGCATGCCAACCGTTTTCTTTGGCAACATATAAAAAATCCCCTGTTCCGGCACCTATATCTAAAATACTCCCTTTGTTGGATTGCAATGAATTGATTAAATTCAGTTTGTTTTTTAGCGCGATGCTTTTTACAAAATGATACGCTTTTTCAAACAAGGATCGCTTACTGTCTGTATGGGAAATGTAATCCACACTTTCATAATACTTCCCTAAATTTTCTAAACTGGGTTGTGGAGACGTAATCAGCATATCTAATTTGGCGTCATGATACAAGTTAAAAACCTCCTGAGAAACAGAATAATCTTTAACGGTTAAAAAAGGCTGTTGGTTTGAAATGTTCATTAATTAATAGTCTTTTATATTTTTAATTTTAAACAAAACCCTGAAAACACATACGAATGCTTTCAGGGCTGAATTATTTATTTTTATGATTCTTTAATAATTCCAAGGCTTCACAGCGTAGTTTCACGTGGAACAAATTTTAGTGTTCCGTGTTCAGAGGCGGTATTCAGTATAAATCGACAATTAAACTGATCACTATAAACTGAATACTGATCACTTCCTAACGTCCCATATAAATCAACAACACCGAAACATCACTTGGTGACACACCGCTGATTCTTGATGCTTGCGAAATGGTAACAGGACGAATCTTGCTTAGTTTTTGTTTGGCCTCAATTGACATGGACTTAATTTTATCATAATCAAAATTTTCAGGGATTTTAACATCTTCTAAACGAAGTAACTTATCAGCATTATTTCTTTCTTTTTCTATGTAACCAGAATATTTCACTTGGATTTCGGCTTGTTCTAAAATTTCTTGATCCACATCATTGGCGGCAACATAAGCTACTACTTTCTCGAATTTCATCATGTCCTCTAAATCAATTTGCGGACGTGAAAACACTTTGAACATCTTATCCCCTTGCGAAATCAGCGCCGTCTCTTTTGCTTCTAAAACAGGATTTGCTTCCGCAACCGAAACACTCGTTTCTTTGAAGAAAGCCACCATTTTTTCGGATTCATTTAGTTTGTGTTCCATTCTGCGCAAACGTGCTTCTGAGGCCAAACCTATTTCATGTGACATGGGAGTTAATCTAAAATCGGCATTGTCCTGACGCAACAGCGTTCTATATTCTGCTCGAGACGTAAACATTCTGTATGGTTCTTCAGTTCCTTTCGTAATTAAATCATCAATTAAAACTCCGATATAGGCTTCGTCTCTTTTTAAAATTAAGGGTGCTTTTTCATGCACTTTCAAATGCGCATTTATTCCGGCCATCAGTCCTTGAGAAGCTGCTTCTTCATATCCTGTAGTTCCGTTTATTTGACCAGCGAAATACAATCCTTCAATAAGTTTTGTTTCCAAAGTATGCTTCAATTGTGTCGGCGGGAAATAATCATATTCAATTGCATATCCCGGACGAAAGAATTTTACTTTTTCAAATCCTACAACAGAACTCAATGCCTTGAATTGAATATCCTCAGGAAGCGACGTTGAAAATCCATTCACATAAACTTCACAAGTATTCCATCCTTCTGGTTCTACAAACAGTTGATGTCTTTCTTTATCCGCAAAACGATTAATTTTATCTTCAATCGACGGACAATATCTTGGCCCAAGACTTTTTATTCTACCGTTAAACATTGGCGAACGATCAAAACCTTCTCTCAAGATATCGTGAACTTCAAGAGAGGTATAGGTCATATGACACGATTTTTGATGAATCAAAGGTGAGGTCACATCTGAATAGGAAAATTTATCCGGCTTCGCATCTCCTTTTTCTTCATTCATTTTTGAATAATCCAAAGATCGTCCATCAACTCTTGGAGGCGTTCCTGTTTTCATTCGTCCTGATTGAAACCCAGCAGCAACTAAGTCTTCAGTAATTCCATGTGCAGCACTCTCACCTGCTCTTCCTCCACCAAATTGTTTTTCGCCAATATGAATCAATCCATTCAGGAAAGTACCATTAGTCAACACAACCGACTTAGACCGAATCTCTACTCCTAGCGAAGTTCGGATTCCTTTTATTTTTCCGTTTTCAATAATCAAACCTTTCACCATTTCTTGATAAAAGTCAAGATTTGGAGTTCCTTCAAGCATCATTCTCCACTCCTCGGCAAAACGCATTCGATCACTTTGAACACGCGGAGACCACATTGCAGGGCCTTTGGATTTGTTCAGCATCTTGAACTGGATTGCAGTTCTATCCGAAACAATTCCAGAGTACCCTCCAAGCGCATCAATCTCGCGTACAATTTGTCCTTTAGCAATTCCACCCATTGCTGGGTTGCATGACATTTGGGCAATATTCTGCAAACTCATTGTTACCAGTAAGGTTTTAGAACCAAGATTTGCAGCAGCGGCAGCAGCCTCAGAACCGGCGTGTCCTGCACCCACAACTATCACATCATATTCATTTAAAAACATCTTCTTTTATAATTTAATCCGTATTAAGGATTGTGATTTTGAAATCTATTTTATTGTTCCACGTGAAACATTACATACTCAATTTTCAAATCTAAACTAAATGTTCCACGTGAAACACTTTAGATTAAAATAAAGAAAACACTATTATTTGACCTAAAACATAGCGATTTTTTCATCTTCTTTACTACGCATTAAAAGCTCCTCCGACTCTCCTTTGTCTTTGTAGCCACAGTAATGTAAAATTCCGTGAACTAAAACGCGTTTTAATTCTTGCTCAAAAGAGACATTGAAATCAGCGGCATTGTCTTTCACTCTTTCGACAGAAACAAAAATGTCACCGTGTAACTCATTACCCATAGAATAATCAAAACTAATTATATCTGTTAGCGTATCATGATTCAAATATTCTACATTGATTTTATGTAGAAAGTCATCATCGCAAAAGATGTAATTAATCTCTCCTTCTTTCTTGTTTTCTGAAGTAATAACATTTTCCAACCAAGCTACAACAGCTTCTTCGTTGTCTAAATTAAAGTCGGTTTCGTAATTAAAATTGATCATTTTTTATTAAAATATTCTTGAACTTTTTGATTAAAATTCGAGCGTAAAGGTAAGGATTGTCTATTTAATATTTCTATGCTATTCAAATAATCTAATAAAGCTGCCGGAAGCACATTAGATGGGTTTTTAAACTCCTTTTTATTGGTTTCAGATTGGCGTTTGTTTTCTTCACCTTGTTGCTGAATAGCGGAATTTAATTTCAACAATTCCTGTTTCACATTCAATATCTTTTGAAGCGTTTCGTTCTTAAAACCTTTGTTTAATAATTGCTTTTCAATTTGCTTCATTTGTTCCAAAGCGCTTTGTCCATTACCAACCAATCCTTGTTTATTTAATTCTTTTTGCAATGCTTCCCTTAATTGCTTTTGTTCTTTGTAAATTTCCATTATAGCTTGTGCATCACCTTCTCCGCCCTCACCCTTTTGTCCCGGTTTTCCTTGATTTCCTTGTTTACCATTTTGTCCTTTTGGACTGTCCCCATACTTATCTCCTTTCTTAATTCCGTCTTTCATTTTCTCGCCAAGACCTTCTTGTTTTTTAATAATATCCGGCAATTGCATTCCTTGTCCTTGACCTGGCTTCGGTTTCCCAGAACCCATTCCTGACATTTGCATTTGCATATTGTAAAGCATGTCACTGAGAAAATCTGCTAGTTTGTTAGCCGATGAAATCGAATATTGTTGGTGAGACAAGCCTTTTGGAACTTGAGCGTCGGTTAAACTGGATAACGATTTGTCGACGTTGTAAACTACATTACCAATTTCTTTGGTAATATCCTCCGCAATTTTAGGATTACGCAAGGACATCGCAAATAAACTATCGTCAACATGCTTGAACTGTTGCTTTAAATCCTGTTGAATTTTTATGTTTTTATTGAACGCTGGAGACCCTGATTTATGCCTTTTGAACTGATTCATCAAATCTTCCTGTGACAAAGAAAAAGCTAATAAATTGTCTACGATTTGTCGCAACATGACAACATCTTCCTGCAACTGTTCCATATCTCCTTTATCCAAAGTTTGCGCCATTTTTTGCGCCATCTCTTTCATCTTTTTTGAAGCACTTTTTTGGTTTGGTTTAGCTTTATCCTTTTTATCTTTATTCAATTCCTCAGAAGCTTTCTTTAAATCATCATCAATACTTTTTTCTTTAGCATCATCTTTTGGTAAATCCAATGGTGATTTTAATTCCTTATTTTCTTTTTCCAAATCATTTAAATCTAATTGAATTTTATCAAACTCCGCATTAATATCTTCCTGTTTATCCAGTTTATTTTCATTTTCATCATCAGATAATTTGTCTAGTTTTTTAGAAAGCTTGTCCAGTTTTTCACCTAACTGTTCCGCTTTCTTTTCAACATAAAATCTCTTAGTCAACTCTACCAACTGTTCTAAATTCTTAGTCTGGTTTTTACTGTTTTGTTTAAAATTATCCAACTTGGTCAACAACTCTTCATTCTGGATTTTATCGTTAAGTACTTTCAACTCGTCTAAAAGCTTTTGGTTTTTTTCCAATTCTTTTTCCGATTTGTCCATTCGGTTTTGAAGCACTTCTTTTAATTCATCTTTTTTATCCGTTTTGAATTGCTCCAAATTGTCATTCATTTTTTTTGTAAATTCTTTAATCATCTCATCCTGTTTCATTTGACGCTTGATAAAATCATTTACTTTTTGCTGATCTTTGAAATCCAAATTTTCTTTCTCTTTTCCGGTTTTTTGCAACTTTTCTATATCGGCCATTTGCTTGTCCTGGTTTTTTAAAGACTTCTCTAAACTGTTAATGTTGTCGTTTTGCTGCTGCAAAATTTGATCTTCCTTTTCTTCATCTGTGGAAACACGATTAGAGAAAACCGAAGACTTCGTACTTTTAAAATTGTGAATCGCATCATTATCAAAAACTTCAAAATAATACTCATAAGAAACCCCTTGATCCACCGGAAGATTACTTGGAAACGAAAACACGAATTGGTCAAAAGCACTTTTCTTAATAGCAATTGTTCCACGTTTTGCGGTTTGTGGTTTCTCTATTTCGTAATAAACAATCTGAAGTCTAGACAAACCATAATCATCCGTGATTTGGCCTAAAACATAGTTCTTAGCAATCTTCAAACTGTCCGGTGTATTGTTCACATTGATCGTTGGGAACTGATCTTTGATAACTGTAAGCTGATAATTGAGTTTTTCGTGGTTTTTTACCTTATCATTTGAAGTAAATATTTGATAATCTGTATTTTGAAGTATATTTTTAGATAAAATAAAGGAGTTTTCTGTTTTCGAAAAAGAAGATTTGGAAATTCCGCTCATCCACGCAATATTTTGGGTCGCTTGAGTTTCTATTTTCCAAGTTACACGCGTTCCTTCAGGAATAACAGCATTTCCAGTTCCATTTATAGTTTCTGCTTTTTTATTCAAATATGAAGGAAAGTTCAATTGCATTTCGAAATTAGCAATCAAAGGAACGGTTATCACTTTCAATTCATAATCCGGAGAAGAAATAGCATTTCCCTCCACGTGAAACAAAATATTTCCTGAAGGCTTTGCCATCTTAAATTGAAATTCTCCAGCTTTCAATGATTCCATGAAATAACTTTCATCGCCAATGAAAATCATTGCATTCTCCGGAGCTATCTTTCCTTCGGTTTTAATGCGAAGGATAAAATCCTTTCCTTGTTCGGTTTGTAAATTCGAATTTAAAACAACGAATTTAAAAGGAGCCGGTGGCAGAAAATCCGAATTGAAATGCACTACTCTATTCAAACTTTGAGAAATCATGCTGCTGTTTCCAGAAAAATAAAAGAAAGAAAATAACAAAATTGGAATTAAAGCCAAAGGAAAATACTTTCTGTTAACATTATAATTTATGGCGTTACCAAAAGGGATTAGTTGCAATGCATTGGCTTTTTGTTCAATCGAAGCACCCAATAATTCCGATTTATTTTGATGAATATCCGAATCTGCCAATTGTAAGAAATTTGTCAACTTATCACTCACTTCCGTAAAATGATTTCCAATAATTTCCGAAGCCTGATTGTAATCGATTCCTTTTTGAAGTTTGAATAATTTAAAAATAGGAAACAAAATAAAACGGAACAACAAATAGAATTCTACTCCAATGAAAGTCCAAAATAAAATGGTTCTTCCTATTGGCTTGAGCCAAAGAAAATATTCGACAAAAAGCGTAAAAAAGAAATACAACAATCCTAAACCGACAAAGAAAATAGTTCCCCGTATCAATTCGTTGGTATAAAACTTCCTGATGAAAGCTTCTAATTTTAGATAAATAAATTCCTGAGTTTCCAAAATTTATGCTTTGTTTGTTGTAACCAATAAAAGTAATAATTTATATGCTGGCAATTATCCAAATTCCAAAATATCTGAATCAAAGATTGAAGTCTCTTGGCAAACAGAATCAACGTTTTTACCGCTAATTCGCTAATTTTTATAAAAAAATCTATATTAAATAAACCACTTGATGTAGAATTGCACTAATTAACATCCTAAAATACAAAATTTAGTTTTTCTAAAAATAAATTTGCGGATTTGCGGTTCTTTTAAAAACTGATGTGTTTGCCTACTTGAATTTGTATCTTTGCAAAAAAAATACAGCAATGTCTAGACAAGTTCGGGTGCGTTTTGCACCAAGTCCAACGGGACCTTTACATATTGGCGGAGTTCGTACCGCATTATTCAATTATTTGTTTGCCAAAAAAAACAATGGTGTCTTCTTCCTGAGAATTGAAGATACGGACCAAAATCGTTTTGTTCCCGGAGCCGAAGAATATATCATGGAAGCGCTAGAATGGTTAGGAATTGCACCCGATGAGACTATTGGTAAAAATGAAAAATTTGGTCCATACCGTCAAAGCGAAAGAAAAGAATTGTACCAACAATATGCTGCTGAATTAATCAATTCTGAAAATGCGTATTATGCTTTTGATACAGCCGAAGCATTGGATTCAGCAAGAAAATTAGAAGAAGATCAAGGGAAAACTTTTATTTACAATCATACTAACAGAGAGAAACTAGATACCTCCTTAGTGATTTCTGCAGATGAAACTGCTAAAAGAATTGCTGATGGAGAACATTATGTCATCCGTTTTAAAACTCCAGTGAATGAAACCTTGCATCTGAATGACATAATTCGTGGCGATGTGAAATTTGAAACGAATCTTTTAGACGATAAAGTATTGTTCAAAAGCGACGGAATGCCAACGTACCATTTGGCTAATATTGTGGATGATCATTTAATGGAAACATCACATGTAATTCGCGGTGAAGAATGGTTACCATCAATGCCTTTGCACGTTTTGTTGTACAGAGCATTTGGTTGGGAAGCACCGGAATTTGCACATTTACCATTGATTATGAAACCTGTTGGGAACGGAAAATTATCCAAGCGTGACGGTGATAAAATGGGATTTCCTGTATTTCCATTAGATTGGAAAACTACAGAAGGCATTTCATCTGGTTACAGAGAAAAAGGATTTTTCCCGGAAGCCGTAATCAACTTTTTAGCATTATTAGGTTGGAACGATGGAACAGATAAAGAATTATTCTCGCTGGAAGAATTAGTGGAAGCATTTGACTTGAACAGAGTTCATAAAGCTGGAGCTAAATTTGATCCAGAAAAAAACAAATGGTTCAACCACCAGTATTTAATCAAACAGGAAAATGCAACTTTGGCGAAAGCCTATGCTCCTATTTTGGCTGAAAAAGGGTTTTCTGTAGATGAAAGTGTCCTAACAAAAGTGGTTTCTTTAATCAAAGAACGTGCGGATTTCGTTTCAGAATTTTGGGAAATGAGCGATTTCTTTTTTGTGGCTCCAACAGCCTATGATGAAAAAGCAAGCAAAAATTGGAAAGCAGAAACTCCGGCATTGATGCAAGAATTAATTTCTGTTATAGAGGAAATTACCGATTTCACTTCGATGAATATCGAAACCATTGTAAAAGACTGGATGACGAAAAACGAAATTGGAATGGGAAAAGTAATGCAACCATTTCGCTTGAGTTTGGTTGGAGCGCTGAAAGGTCCTCACCTATTTGATATCGTTGAAGTAATTGGAAAAGACGAAACGATTAACAGAATTCAAAAAGCAATAGCTACTCTTTAAAACTAATAAAGCTTCTAGTCTCTTGTAGGCTAGAAGCTTTATATTTTATACAATTCACAAGTAAAATTTTACAAATAAATTATCATATTTCCGTTTAGTATTCCAGGATTTCCTTTGAAGTTGACTCCTAAATTCTTGTTGTTCCATTTTTAAAGCATATTATTGACTCCATATTTATAGGAAACATTAGCTCTAAAATGACGAACGCCAAAAGTGATTCTAACAGTTGGATAACAATTAAAATTTGAAATCTCCCTAATATCTTTAGCTAATAAAGTTATTCCGCAAATAACATTGTTTTTCTCCGTGTTATTTGTATTTAATTTTCTATTTACCGTGTAACAAGGGTCCAAACTCAATACTCAAATGATTTTCAATAAGCCTGTAACACATTTGTAAAGACACTTGAGCTCATGCTAATTTATAATTTACATCTTCATTAACTGGAGATAAACTGTTTGTTGCTACAAAAAAATTATTTTCGCTAAACTGAATTACATACACCATATCCCAATTATTATAGAAATTTCCCCGCATAGAAATTTCCGCATTCCAACCTAATTCAGGTTTAGTTTGAAAGTTATTCGTGTTCAGGGTAAATTGGTTGACTCCAAAACTAATCCCTACTCTATTGGAATCCCGGTATTTGTATTGGGCAAAAGTGCTTATTGAAATAAAAACACAAGCTAAAGCAAACAAAATCTTTCTCATATTATTTAAAATTTACAAGAACAAACCTAAAGATTTTTTGTAAATTGTCGGATATTTATTTAACTAAAAAAAACATTATGAACATTCCATTAATAGTACTCTTAGTAGTTGGATTTTTTATTTTACTTTCCTCTTTTTTTACGGTCAAACAGCAAACAGCTGCAGTAGTAGAACGATTTGGAAGGTTTTTAAACATTAGACAATCAGGTTTACATCTAAAAATTCCTTTAATCGACCGAATTGCCGGTCGCGTTAATCTTAAAATACAGCAATTAGACGTCATAATTGAAACAAAAACCAAAGACAATGTTTTTGTGAAACTAAAAGTTTCGGTTCAATTTATGGTTATCAAAGAAACCGTTTATGATGCTTTTTATAAACTGGAATATCCACACGATCAAATAACATCTTATGTGTTTGATGTGGTTCGTGCCGAAGTTCCAAAGCTAAAACTGGATGATGTTTTTGAAAGAAAAGACGATATCGCCATTGCTGTAAAAAGAGAATTAAATGAAGCCATGACTACGTATGGTTATACGATTATCAATACATTGGTAACAGATATCGATCCGGATATTCAAGTGAAAAATGCGATGAACAGAATTAATGCAGCTGATAGAGAAAAAACTGTTGCAGGATTTGAAGCCGAAGCCTCCAGAATTAGAATTGTAGCTAAAGCAGAAGCAGAAGCAGAAAGCAAACGATTACAAGGACAAGGTATTGCGAACCAAAGAAGAGAAATTGCCAAAGGTTTAGTAGAGAGTGTAGATGTTTTGAACAGAGTTGGTATCAACTCACAAGAAGCTTCGGCTTTGATAGTGGTTACACAACATTATGATACGCTACAAGCGATTGGAGCAGATTCTAATTCTAATTTAATTTTATTACCCAATTCACCTCAAGCAGGAAGTGACATGCTGAATAACATGATTGCCTCTTTCAGCGCTTCCAATCAAGTGGGTGAAATGATGAAAAAAGGTAATAGAAAACCAAATCCTAAAAAAGAAAATAAAACGGATTATCAATTACCTGAAAAACCAGAAGCTCCGGAAACGGAAGAATAATTTAAATTCAAATCATAAAAAAAGAGGCTCATCAGCCTCTTTTTATTTTTTTTATCCACTTGATCACAAATGGTAATGCAATGGTCAATAGCGATCCGTACGAACCTGAAAATGCATTTAAGGATGATCCTATGACACCACTCACAATATTTGAGGGGGTTAAACTCTCTTTTGTTTTTTGAAAACCATACGCTAATTTTTGATAACTGATTTCTTTTTCAATCCTTAAAATTTCCAGTTCTCTTTCAATTTGAGCATAGGATGAATATTTTTTGGTTTCCATAAATTAGTCGTTAAAAAAGATTTCTGAAAATTTCTCTAAAATGGGTCCTTCAATAATTCTATCTTTAATAGTAAATAAAAGCATTGTCAGTACAAGATAAATTCCACCAACTATTAAAAACCCATAGGCATAACTATCTAAAGCTATTCCAATAGCAAATGCTGCCGCAACAGAACAAAACAATAAAACCATACTAAAGCAAAGTAAAATCAAAGACATTTTTATGATCATTGTCGTTGATTTCATTGCAAGCTTAAAGCCTCTTAATTTATAATAAGCAGCGGTAGCTTCCAAATATTCTTTAGCCTGTTCTTGAATGTTTTCTGTGTTTTCTTTTAGTTCTTCAAAAGCCATGTACTTATTTTTAGATTTTAATACTAAATTAAATCAAAATTACTTTTGAAGTTTGGCGTTTTGAGATTTTAATTCCGCCAATTTTTCTTCTAAGAAAGAAATGACATCATCCGTCTTGTGACTCATATTAGACACTAGCTCCTCATAAGTTCCTTCCAGATCGTATTTAGCAAGCGAAAACTTATCTTTCAATTCTAAAGATACACTATCAAATCTGTTTTTTAATTCATTTTTAGCATCCTCAAAACCATCTTTAAATTTTTCTCTAGTTCTAGAGCCTTTATCCGGAGCGAATAAAATTCCTACTCCTGCACCTATAGCTACACCTGTTAAAAGAGCCAATACTGTATTTCCTGTATTATTCGACATGATTCTTACTTTTATACGTTCGTTTTATAAAGATACATATTTATAAACAACAACCCGTTAACAACTCGTTAAAGTGTAATTATACAAGACCAAAAGCAAATAAAAGCAAGCTCTTGTGTGTTTTTTTAAATTCTATAAAAGATGTTGTTTATGCTATAAAAGACGTTTAAAATCAATATATGGATGTTGTTTCCGATTAGATAAAAATATTAAAAATAGTATTTCTATAAAAAATTACTATACCAATCAAAAATCCTCTAAAAAGAGGATTTTTGATTGGTAAAACTATTTTAGCAATATGTTCTTAAAATGTAAGATCATTTAATACCTGTAGCACTTTATCGTTTTTTTCATTATTTTTCATTTCTGAAAGTTGTGTTTGAAAAAGACTAAAATTACCGCCGTCCTTTTGTAAGTTTTCGATAACTAAAATTCGAACCGCTGCCAATTGGCTTTTCAATGACATCGAATATAATTTTGTTAAAGACTCTTCATCAATATCTTTTATATTAACCTTATCAGAATGCAGTAAAATCAAATTAGAAAACAATAACGAGTTATTATCATTCTTAATATTTTTGACAATAGTCTGAATAATTAAACTGTAATTATCTATACTTTTTATATTAGTCACAATGTTGTTTAAAATCAAATTGGCATTGTTTTCATCCTTTTCTTTTACATATTTATTGATTTCTTTTTGCGTGTTCATCAATAAATTTTCTTCTTTTTTGCCCTTTTCTTCCCAAGCATCTTTTAATCCAACGGTTTTATTAAAGACAATTTTGCCTTCAGTTGAATCTTTATCCACATTGAAGTAACCCAATCGTTGAAACTGAAATTTATCCCCAGATTGTACCGTTGCCAAACTTGGTTCTACAAATCCTTTTACAATTTGTAACGAATCAGGATTCATAAATTCCAGGAAATTTTTCTCTTTATGACTGTCTGGCGCTTCATCGATAAACAATCGATCGTAGAGCCGAACTTCCGTCTCTAGAGCGTGTTGTATAGAAACCCAATGCAGGGTTCCGGCCACTTTTCGTTGACTGGCTTCGCTCCCGCTCCCGCTCCTGCTGTCTTCATCATACGTTACATGAATTTCAGTAATATTACCCGCAGCATCTTTTACAACACGCTCCCCTTTAATAATATAGGCGTTTTTAAGACGTACTTCTCTGCCTAAACTCAATCGGAAAAATTTGGCAGGAGCCTCTTCTAGAAAGTCTTCTTTTTCAATAAATAATTCTCTTGAAAAAGGAACTTTCCTAAATCCTGCACTTTCATCTTCCTGATTGTTTTCGGCATCAAGCCATTCTTCTTTGTCATCCGGATAATTTGTGATGACTAATTTTATAGGATCTAAAACCGCCATAACTCTTGGAGCCGTTTTATTCAAATCTTCACGCAGGCAAAATTCCAAAAGTGAAAAATCAATTATATTTTCTCTTTTGGCAACACCAATACTATCACAAAACTTACGAATAGAAGCTGCGGTATATCCTCTTCTTCGCAATCCTGAAATTGTTGGCATTCTAGGATCATCCCAACCGTTTACAATATTTTCCTGTACTAATTGCAACAGTTTTCGTTTGCTCATTACCGTGTAGTTCAAGTTCAAACGGGCAAATTCATATTGTTGTGGTCGTACTTTTGAGTCATCATAAATTTGGTCTAAAAACCAGTTGTATAATTCTCGGTGCATTACAAATTCAAGCGTACAAATAGAATGCGAAATTTGCTCGATATAATCGCTTTCTCCGTGTGCATAATCATACATTGGATAAATATTCCATTGATTGCCTGTCCTGTGATGGTGACGGTGTAAAATACGATACATCAATGGATCTCGCATCAACATATTAGTAGATGCCATATCAATTTTCGCACGTAAAACATGACTTCCTTCCGGAAAATCTCCATTTTTCATTCCTTCAAATAAAATGAGATTTTCTTCTATAGTACGGTTTCTGAAAGGCCCATCTACACCTGCTTGTGTTGGCGTTCCTTTTTGCAATGCCATCTTTTCCGAGGATTGGCTGTCTATATATGCTTTTCCCTTTTTAATCATCAAAATTGCCCAGTCATACAATTGCTGAAAATAATCAGAAGAATACAATTCCTCGGTCCAGTTAAATCCCAACCATTTTAAATCTTCTTTGATGGCGTCTACATATTCCTGCTCTTCTTTAGCAGGATTGGTATCATCAAAACGCAAGTTAACCGGTGCATTGTACTTTAATCCTAAACCAAAATTCAAGCAAATTGATTTAGCATGACCAATATGTAAATAGCCATTAGGCTCCGGCGGAAAACGAAAACGTAATTTATCTTTAGGAAAACCGTTAGATAAACTGTCTTCAATGATTTGTTCTATAAAATGGAGCGATTTTTCTTCAGTTGACATTTTTTTGTTTTATTTTAGCAAAGATAAAAAAAGTTTGAGGTTAAAGGTTTAAAGTTTCCATAGAAACCTTTGAAAAATTAGCGATTCCTCTTTACATTATACGCTTTACACAAAAAAATAAAATAATGGGAATTATAAAACTTAAAAATATCCGCACCTACTCCTACCACGGTTGCTTGATCGAGGAAGGAAAAATTGGGTCAGACTATATTGTAAATTTAGAAGTTAAGACTGATTTGAGAAAATCCAGTGTCACAGATGATTTGAAAGACACGGTGGATTATGTGCTCTTAAATCATATCGTTGTAGAAGAAATGGCGATTCGTTCAGACTTATTAGAACATGTGGCACACCGAATCTTAACGCGAATCTTTGAAGAAATTCCGGAAATTTCCAGAATTATTGTGGCGGTTTCTAAACTAAACCCCCCTATTGGTGGTGATGTTGAAGCAGTTACTATTGAATTGGAAGAATATAGAAGCTAAATTAAAAATTTTTTTTAAAACTTTTAAACTTTAAACTTTTAAACTTTAAACTTTTTGAGTACTTTTGCCGTCCATTCAACAGGGCGTCGTGGCCGAGTGGCTAGGCTGGGCTCTGCAAAAGCTCCTACTCCGGTTCGAATCCGGACGATGCCTCTAAAACCTTCAAAGCAATTTGGAGGTTTTTTTTATGTCTAATTTTTAGGAGAATTAGGATTCGAATCCGGATAAAATATAAAACCTTTAAAACACTTTAGTTTTTTTTTGACTCAAATTTTTACCATTAAGAAACTACATTTTATTAAGACTTAAGACTTAATTTTTCTTAATTTCTTAATGGTTTAAAAAAACGTAATAGACTTTAATTATCTATTTTATCAAATGCTTTTTTTACCAATTCTTTTTCTTCCGGAAACCAACCTTGGGTGATCAAAACCATCCCAAAAACCATCATTACAATACTGATTCCTTTTTTAATTTTAAGGATGTTATTAGGGGTAAGTTTTGTTTTTAATTGTTTAGCTAATCCAATTTTGATACAATCTATAAATAAATAGGTTCCAATAACTGCAATAAAAAAAGTGACCATTCTAAATGTTTGCATTTCTAGTTTTGGTCCTACTGAAATAATAATAGCCAACCAAAAACCAAGTACACCTATATTGATAATATTTAACAAAAAACCTTTTATAAAAAGGCTTAAATAATTTTTTTTAACTATTTCCTTATCGATAATGTCTGTATTTATTTTCTCTTCTTTTTTTAATTGCAGGAAAGAAATTACACCATAAGCGAGCATCAACACACCTCCAAAAATAAAAAGTGCTGGTTGGTCTTTTAAACTTTGAATTAACCGGTAACTGCCTAAATAAGCAATTCCGATGAAAACAATATCTCCTAAAATTACGCCTAAATCAAATATTAAAGCCGCTCTAAATCCTTTTATAATACTTGTTTCCAGTAAAATAAAAAAAACAGGGCCAATCATAAAACTTAAGAAAATTCCCCAAGGAATACCAGCTAGAATATCGTTTATCATTAAATATCTAAATTTATTGGTATGAAAAATAAACTAAAATACTAATTTTTCTCTAAGATAGTACCACCAATGAAAACATTTTGGTTAATCTGTTTTGGTTTTCCATAGATAAAAATTGAGCCTCCAGCTTTTACTTTTGCATCCACTAATATTGTGGCATGAATTTCTGATTGTCCTCCTGCAGCAACACTTATGGTTGTTTGAGAAGTCTCTAAATCCTTAGCATTAAGAATTCCGCCCGAGGTAATTACAACATCTTGATTTTTGGCTCTACCGGATACTGAAACTATTCCTCCTGCATTCGCTTTCACTTCTACTTTATCAACATCAATTTCTAACTTTATTTCGCCTCCAGATTTTGCATTTAAATCTAATACTGTTTGTTTAAAATCAGAGTCACTTGATACATAACTTCCCTCGCTTACAGCAATACTCTGCAAGGTTTTAAAATATAACTTAACTTTAATATCATCTCCAGATAATAATTTAGGGAAAGGCATTCTGATTTTTAATTCACCGTTTTTATTCACCGTTTCCACTTCATCTGCACGAGCACCAGTTATAATAATTTTGTTTTCTGAGGCTGCAATTAATTTAACACTGATTTTATCAAATACTTTTACTTCATCAAAATCTCCTAAATTTCTGGTTATCTGAGCATTTGTTATTTGACTTAAAAATATAAAAGCAATAATCACTAATTTTTTACTCCTATTTCTAATATTTATTTTTTGGTATTGCTTCGCCAGTTCGTTAGCACTCGTGTCGTGAATCTTTGATTTCATTTTTTTTATTTTAATGGTTCTCCAATTCTTCTTAAAAAATTAAAATCCAGTTGTTTTTTAACTAAATCAGCATTTTTTACTTTAACGTAAATTTCATCTCCTAATTGTAATAATTTTCCAGAAGTTGCACCAGTAAGTGCGTATTGTTTTTCATCAAAGGTGTAATAATCGTCTTTTATATCCCTGATTCTACACATTCCTTCACATTTATTTTCGATAATTTCTACATAAATTCCCCATTCTGTCACACCGGAAATTACACCCAAAAATTCCTCGTCCTGATGATCTTGCATGTATTTGACCTGCATGTACTTAATAGAATCACGTTCAGCATTAGTTGCTAAACCTTCCATTGTGGACGAATGAACGCATTTTGTTTCATACGTTTCTTCATCTACTGATTTACCTCCGTCCAGATAATGTTGCAACAAACGATGCACCATCACATCCGGATAACGACGAATTGGTGATGTAAAATGCGAATAATAATCAAAAGCTAAACCATAATGTCCTATGTTATCCGTTGAATATTTGGCTTTACTCATACTTCTAATCGCAAGGGTATCAATTAAATTTTGTTCTTTTTTACCATTTACATCTTCCATTAATTTATTTAAAGCTTGTGAAATAGAACCTTGTTTAAAATCAATTTTATGTCCAAACTTAGCAATAACAGCTTGCATCGCAAAAAGTTTATCCTCATTGGGTTCATCGTGAATTCTGTAAATAAACGTTTTCTTTTGTTTTCCAATGTATTCCGCTACTTTTCTGTTGGCTAAAAGCATGAATTCTTCAATCAGATGATTGGCATCTTTCGAAACTTTAAAATAAACGCCTTGCGGTTCACCGGCTTCGTCTAAATTAAATTTCACTTCCACTTTATCAAAAGTAATAGCTCCTTCAGCCATTCTTCTTTTTCTAAGAATTTTAGCTAATTCATCCATTTTTAGCGTCGCAGCGACAATTTCTTTCGAAACTTGATACGAACTTGCCGTGATCGAAATTTCTGATGGAATCACATCGTCTTTGGTCTCTATAATGTACTGCGCTTCTTCATACGCAAAACGTTGATCAGAGTAAATCACCGTTCGACCAAACCATTGGTTGATAACCTCGGATGTTTCGTTAATTTCAAATATAGCCGAAAACGTATATTTTTCTTCATTTGGTCGCAACGAACACGCAAAGTTTGATAATACTTCGGGTAACATTGGCACTACTCTATCTACTAAATAAACTGATGTTGCTCTTTGATACGCTTCATCATCCAGGATTGTTCCTTCTTGTAAATAATGCGAAACATCAGCAATGTGAATACCAATTTCGTAATTACCATTTTCTAGTTTTTTAAATGAAAGTGCATCATCAAAATCCTTCGCATCTTTTGGATCAATTGTAAAAGTCAACGTATCTCGCATATCGCGACGTTTAGCAATTTCATTTTCTTCTATTGAAGTATCAATTTTTTGTGCAAACATTTCTACTTCAATAGGAAACTCTGACGGCAAACCATATTCTGCAAGAATGGCGTGAATTTCTGTATCGTGTTCCCCTGGTTTTCCTAAAACTTTTATTACGGAACCAAAAGGACTATCAGCTCTGGCCGGCCAATCTTCAATGTGTACCAAAACGACATCACCTTGTTCGGCCTCGCCTATTTTATCCTTTGGAATAAAAATATCGGTATACATTTTTGGATTTGCAGTAGAAACAAAAGCAAAATTAGCTTGAATGTCAATTACACCCACAAAATCTGTTTTATTTCTTTCAAGTACTTCAATTACTTCACCTTCGGGTCTTTTTCCTTTTCTGCGGTTGTATACATACACTTTGACAATGTCTTTATCTAAGGCGTGGTTCAAGTTATTGGTCGGGATAAAAACATCTTCTTCCATTTCAGCACAAACAAAATAAGCTGTTTTACGGCTTGTCATATCAATTTTACCCTCGTAATACTCCTTACTTTCTGCTTTTACTAAGTATTTACCCGGCTCTGATTCTATGATTTTGTTTTGCGAAGCCAGAATCTTCAAATCTTTTATAATTTGATTTCTGCTTTCGGTATCATCAAGCTCAAGTTTTGCTCCTATCTGTTTATAATTGAATGCTTTATTAGCACTTTGCGATAATATTTTTATTATTTTTTCAGAGAAATCTTTCTCTTTTTTTATCGGCTTTCTTAGTCTTTTACTCATAAATCGGTTCTTAAAAGTCTAAAATTACAAAGAAGATATCATATTACAGATTTTACGGATTATATTTATTAAAAAAATAACTTTCGTATCTTTATAAAAATTGAAAAAATGGAAGATTTCAAAATAATTAGAACCTTTAATTATTCACATGAAATTGTGGTACTAAAGCATTTATTAGAACAGGAAAAAATCAACTATTTTTTTGAAAATGAAACGTTGGTTTCCATCGATCCGTTTGGCAGTTTTGCTTATGGTGGAATTAAACTTAAAGTTCATATTAATGATTTTGAAAAGGTTCAGGAATTATTAGATAACCTGAATACAAAACTGACTATTGTTTAAATCTAAAACAGTACTTTTTTTGAAAGTTGTCAACATCTATTATTTTAAATAAAAAGAAAAATTAAATTTAAATTATTTTTTGGTTGTTATTATAGTATGTTAATAGTGGTAATAAATTTATTTTAAAAATGGTTGAAATCAAGTTTAAAGATGTTGTTAAGAGTTATTAACATACTTATTTTAAGATAAAGTATTAGTTTTAAAGTCTTTTTATATTTTAATTAACAATGGTTGATAATATAAAAATTAATGGTTTTGTAAATAACTTACACAACATTATTTTGTTGATAACCCACTTTTTAATATTAATAACTATTCTAAAAATTAACGAAACTAAATTAGGATTTAAAAACTAGGTTTTGGATTACTTATTTTTTAGATATTACCCAAAAATAGTTCTAAGATTCTATCTTAAGTTATGAACATAGTACGTTAATTTAAAGTTAACTGAATATCAAGCAATTGCATTTCGTTATTAACAATGTAAAATTTTAACATTTATAATACAAAATTTATATTGATTTACAACTATTTATGGATTAAAAGGAATTGTTAATAACTGTTAATTAAATAAGGATCTGATAGTTACAAAATAAAATATTAAATTCAATTTTAAAGGTATATTTAAATTGAATTTATCAAATAAATAGGACTTATTTAATTCATCAGAATAGATTACTTTATTTAAATTTGCACAACATTATTTAATACATAGTATATGAAAATCTCCATAGGAAACGATCATGCAGGTCCGGAATACAAAAAAGCAATTGTGGAAATGCTTCAAGCAAAAGGACATGAAGTAACTAATTACGGAACAGATTCAGCAGCAAGTGTAGATTATCCAGATTTTGGTCATCCTGTTGCTACAGATGTTGCAGAGGGAAAAGCTGATTTTGGAATTGTTATTTGCGGGAGTGGCAACGGAATTTCTATGACAGTCAATAAACAATCTAAAGTTCGTGCGGCTTTATGCTGGATGAAAGAAATAGCAGTTTTAGCTCGTCAACATAATGATGCTAATATTATTAGTATTCCCGCTCGGTACACTTCAATTCCACAAGCAGTAGAAATGGTTGAAGCATTTTTAAGTACTGAATTTGAAGGTGGAAGACACCAAAATAGAGTAGATAAAATTTCTTGTTAGAATTTAATTATTCCAAAATTATACAGTCCAAAAAGGATTAAAATTTGAATTACTATAATTCCGTAAAACCTCAAAAGGAAGCTTTCTTTTGAGGTTTTATGTCTAAATAGAAGCATTGCTAACCCGGAACCAATTGTTCCGCCAATAACGCTTGGCAGCAACAAATTAAGTTCTGAAATGCGTCTTTTTTGATTTACAGCTAGCTGTTTGTCAACTGCTATTATTGAAAAAGCAACCAAATTAATGAGTGCAAAATACCAGAATAAAAAAGACATAAATAAGAAATTTTGACTCAAAGATACTATTTTAGTAACATGATTTTATAATCTTAAATTTAAAATGACTAACATACAATTCATATCAAAAGTCGTTGCCACTGCAGCAATAAACATTCAAAAAACAGTACAATTATTACAAGAAGATTGTACTATTCCTTTCATTTCTCGCTATCGAAAAGATACAACAGGAAATCTGGATGAGGTACAAATAGAACAAATTGCAAAGCTTCAAAAAGAATACGAAGTGATTGTAAAACGTAAAGAAGCGATTTTAAAATCGATTCAGGAACAAAATGCGCTCAGTCCAGAATTAGAAAAAAAAATACAACAAAGTTTCGATTTACAGGAATTGGAGGATTTTTATCTCCCATTCAAAAAGAAGAAAAAAACCAAAGCCGATGTGGCTAGAGAAAATGGATTGGAACCACTAGCCAAAATCATTATGGCGCAAAATAATGATGATGTCGATTTTATTTCGACAAAATATTTGAACGAAAAAGTAAGCAATGAAGCAGCAGCTCTACAAGGCGCCAGAGATATTATTGCTGAATGGATTAATGAAAATAGTTATGTTCGAAAGCAACTCCGACGATTGTACGAACGCAAAGCCATTATTACGACTAAAGTGGTAAAAACAAAGAAAGAAGATGAAAAAGCACAAAAATTTAATCAATATTTCGATTGGTCTGAGCCGTTGACTAAAACACCTTCACACAGATTATTAGCCATGCTCCGTGCCGAAAATGAAGGTTTTATTAAGGTTAAAGTAGAAGTTGATATTGATGAAGCGTATGTTATTATTGATGCGTTAGTTTTAAAAAGTGAAAATAAAACCACACCGCACGTTCAATTAGCTATCGAAGATAGTTACAAACGATTGCTGAATCCGGCGATTTCAAATGAAACTTTGCAAGAAGCTAAAGTGAAGGCTGATGCCAATTCTATTCAGGTTTTTGCGAACAATCTTGGACAGTTATTACTGGCGCCGCCGTTGGGTGAAAAACGAATTCTGGCGATTGATCCCGGTTTTAGAAGCGGATGTAAAATTGTTTGCTTGGACGAAAAAGGAGATTTGTTGTACAATGAAACTATTTATCCGCATGCGCCTCAAAAAGAGGAAGCGATGGCGATGAAAAAAATTCGTTCGATGGTAAATTCGTATAAAATTGATGCTATTTCAATAGGAAACGGAACGGCTTCGCGTGAAACCGAATTCTTCATCAAGAAAATAGCTTTCGACAAACCGGTCCAGGTTTTTATCGTTTCAGAAGCGGGAGCATCGGTGTATTCTGCCTCAAAAATTGCTAGAGATGAATTTCCGAATTATGATGTCACGGTTCGAGGTTCGGTTTCTATAGGTAGACGATTAAGTGATCCATTGGCCGAATTAGTAAAAATTGACCCGAAAGCCATTGGCGTAGGCCAATACCAACATGATGTGGACCAAAACAAGTTGAAAGAAGAATTGGATAATACAGTGGTTCGTTGCGTGAATTCAGTTGGGATAAACATAAACACTGCGAGCAAGCATTTATTGAGTTACGTGAGTGGAATAGGAGAGAAGCTGGCTGAAAATATAATACAATACCGCTCGGATAATGGTCCTTTTACAGATAGAAAACAACTTAAAAAAGTGCCGCGTTTGGGTGAAAAAGCGTACCAACAAGGCGTTGCTTTTATCCGAATTTCGAATGCAAAAAACCCATTGGATAATTCAGCGGTTCATCCGGAAGCCTATGGAATTGTAGAAAAAATGGCTAAAGATTTGAAATTGACGGTGCATGATTTGATTGCCAACAAAGAGAAAATCGCTTTGATAAAACCAGAAAACTATAGTACACCAGAAATAGGTTTATTGGGATTGAAAGACATTATCAAGGAATTAGAGAAACCAGGATTAGACCCCAGACAATCAGCAAAAGTTTTTGAATTTGATCCAAATATAAAAACCATTAAAGATGTAAAAACAGGAATGGTTTTGCCGGGAATTGTCAATAACATTACTAATTTTGGTTGTTTTGTGGATATTGGAGTCAAAGAAAGCGGGTTGGTTCACATCTCGCAACTCAAAGCCGGTTTTGTTAGTGATGTAAATGAAGTGGTTAAATTGCACCAACATGTTCAAGTCAAAGTGACCGAAGTAGATGAGGAAAGAAAGAGAATTCAGTTGACGATGGTCATTTAAATTATAAAAAAAGGCTTTTCAAATTATGAAAAGCCTTTTTTTATTTTGTTTCGTCTACTTTTTTATCAGCTGACGGATCTTCTTTAGCTGCGTTTTTGAATTCTTTGATTCCGCTTCCTAAGCCTTTCATCAATTCTGGGATTTTTTTACCTCCAAAAAGTAATAAAACAACCGCCAATATAATAAGGATTTCTGTAACACCTATACTACTCATAATACGATAATTTATTGCCGAAGCAAGTTTGTAATAAACCTATCAGCAAAGGTATAGAGAATTAATTAATAGAAACTCATTTAAATTCATTTATTTTAATTTTAAAAACGTTAAAAATTTATTAAAAACGAATGCAAGATTAAGAAATATGATCCTAGAAAAGCGAATACAATCAACGACAATAATTGTTATATTTGTTAAATAATCAAAAAAGATGCCCGACAAAGGATTAAAAAGACAGAAATTAAAGGAAAATTTATTTAATAAAAGACGTTTAATCATACTAAACGAAGATACTTTTGAAGAAACTTTTTCATTGAAGCTTACCCTAATGAACGTTTTTGTGGTAGCGACTTTAGGCGCTATAATCATTACATTTGTCACCACCTTTATCATTGCATTCACTCCTTTACGAGAATTTATACCGGGCTATTCTTCTTCAAAATTGAAAAAGGATGCAATGGAATTGTCTTTAAAATCGGATTCTTTGTCACGTGCATTAAAACAAAACGAAGCCTATATCCAATCGATTCAAAAAGTGCTGACCGGAGAATTAGAATATGCAAAATTCAATAAAGATTCAATACTCGCGGAGGCAGAGGAAGCGCCTTCACAGGTTGATATGTCTGCATCAAAACAAGAATTAGAATTGAGGCAACAGGTTGCGCAGGAAGAGAAAAATGTAAATTCCCTGCGATCCTCCAACAAAGGTAAGGGTCAACCTCCAATAAAATAAAATAGTTTTTATTACAATAAAATGGAGTGCGCCCAGCGGCTCAAACAATTAAAATCAGAAGGAAGAAATGTCACTAAAATCAATTGCAGCAAAATTATTTGCAAAAAAAATTTACAATACCACACAAGCTTGGTCTACTGATCCTATTGAAACTCAAAAAAAAGTTTTTTTACAATTAATAAAAGACGCAAATAAAACCCAATTTGGCGTAGACCATCATTTTGACCAAATTAAAAATTACGATGATTTTACAAATCAGGTTCCTGTTCGAGATTATGAAGGGTTAAAACCTTATATTGATAAGGTGGTCAAGGGGTCAGTTGATGTGCTATGGAAAGGAAAGCCACTTTATTTTGCTAAAACTTCTGGAACAACATCTGGGGCTAAGTACATTCCTTTGACAAAAGAATCCATGCCGTTTCACATTACAGCAGCCAGAAACGCTATTTTGCATTATATTCATGAAACCGGTAACGCTGATTTTGTAGATGGAAAAATGATTTTCTTGCAGGGAAGCCCACTTCTGGAGGTGAATAATGGAATAAAATTTGGTCGTTTATCTGGAATTGTAGCGCATTTTGTTCCAAAATATTTACAAAAAAACCGAATGCCCTCTTGGGAAACCAATTGCATTGAAGACTGGGATACTAAAGTGAATGCAATTGTCGAGGAAACAATCAACGAGAACATGGCTGTGATTTCTGGAATTCCTTCCTGGGTGCAAATGTATTTTGAGAAATTGCATCAAAAAGGAGGGAAGCCTGTTGGGGAAATCTTCAAAAACTTCAATTTGTTTATTTACGGCGGTGTAAATTATGAACCGTACCGCGCCAAATTTGAAAATTTGATAGGTCGAAAAGTAGACAGTATTGAGCTGTTTCCGGCTTCGGAAGGATTTTTTGCGTACCAAGATTCACAAAAAGAAAAAGGAATGTTACTGCTTTTGAACTCGGGAATTTTTTATGAATTTATTAAATCAGACGAATTTTATACGAATCCCGAAGGTTCGGGACCAAGACGTTTTACGATTGGTGAAGTGGAACTGGGCGTGAATTACGTTTTAATCATTTCTACTAATGCAGGACTTTGGGGATATGATTTAGGCGATACCGTTCAATTTACCAGTTTAAAACCCTACAGAATTATAGTATCCGGAAGAATCAAACACTATATTTCGGCTTTTGGAGAACATGTAATTGGGAAAGAAGTGGAAAGTGCGTTACAGGAAGCAATTCTTGGAACTACCATTCGAATCAATGAGTTTACGGTGGCACCACAAATCACTCCCGCAGACGGATTGCCGTATCATGAGTGGTGTATTGAATTTGAAAACGAACCGGAAGACAGCGTATCTTTTGCGGAAGCGCTGGACAATGCCATGCGAAAACAGAACATGTATTATGATGATTTGATTGTGGGCAAAGTGTTGCAAAAAGTGGTTGTCACCAAAGTGGCTAAAAATGGTTTTCAGGAGTATATGAAATCGATAGGCAAACTGGGTGGACAAAATAAAATTCCGAGGCTTTCTAATGATAGAAGTATAGTGGATTTATTAAGAAGTAAATAAATATCTTACCTTTGAAGGTTAGAAAATAAGTAGAAAATGAAAGAAACAAAAAATATATCACGCTCCAGAGCACAAGAGTCTTCGGCAGCAATTGAAAAAATGTACATCACGATGCGCCACCTTTTTAACAGGGGATTTTACAAACCGATGGGAATTTCAGGCGATACATTGCGCGAAGCATTATTAGCATTACGACCAGAAATTTATGGAAATATTGCCGAAGAAAAAGTAGAATTGAACGGACTTTTATATGTAATTGAACGTCTGCCAGTAGGAATAGAAGAATGCAGATTTATCAATTTAACTTCGGATGAAGGGTATTCTAAATCGCATTTTCAGGCAATTGTACCGCCAAAAAGGCGACGTAATTGTTACCGTATCGACGAGGAACAAATGAACGTGGAGATTACTCGTGGACGCTCAGATATTTATGATATTCTGACGCATTTGACGTTTATTTTCATAGAATCACACAAAATTAGAAACAGGGTTTTACTGGATGACGCCGGTGAAGTTTCCCGCGACTGGTTCAAACTGGAACAAGCAGTTTCCCAAAAGAAGAAACTGACTCTTGTAGAAAAAGAGAAAGCCATTTCGCATGCCGCTAATATTCTTGGGAGAACATTTGAGGAAGTATTGGATATTTATGACGCATTTGGTTCAGCTGCTGCGCCAGATCGTTTCTTGCATGTTATCTTTTGGTTGGGGAAACTCGCCATTGAAGAAATTGTAGACGATAATAAGAGAACAATCACCTTTAGTCCTATTTTAAGAGAGCGATTGGGACACCACATTCATGGAGAAATTTGGGCTACCAAAATTAAAGAAGTGCTAGAAGAAAACGAACTTTTAGACCGCCCTATTCACGTGATTAGTGCGAACATGCACAGTGTGATGAATTCTATTTTTGCCACCGAAGTGTTGAAAACTAAGTTCAAAGACAAATCAGATTTCTTTATTTACGAGGAATTGAGTAAATCCGGAGCAGATGCTGTGCGAAACCAAGTGGAAGAAGTAGCCTTGAAATTTGGAATGATTTCGTTGCCGGATACCTCAGGAACGAATATCGATATTCAGATTTTTGATACTGCCAAAATTGACTGGGAAAAAACCTCATTTCCAAAGGCAAACACCGGAGATAAAAAACCAGTACTGATTGTTATGGATTATGCTTTTGGGGAACAGGCGTATGAAACGATTGATGAGTTGCTGAAACCGTTTAAAAAAGACACTTTATTGAATGTGGAATCGGTTTCTATCATGGGGAAAGCTGGGATTCTGGAAGGTGGAAAAGGGGACATTATGATTCCGAATGCACACATTAATGAAGGAACGGCAGATAATTATTTTTTCCATAATGAATTGTCGGCTGAGATGTTTGAAGGCAATGATATTGCTGTTTTTGCCGGACCCATGGTTACTGTTTTAGGAACTTCATTGCAGAACAGGGATTTATTGAAGTTTTTCCATGAGTCGACCTGGGGAATTATTGGGTTGGAAATGGAAGGTTCTTATTACCAGAAAGCCATTCAATCAGCTTCAAAAATCAGAAAGAGTGTTCCACATGATGTGAAGGTCAGATATGCGTATTATGCATCAGATAACCCGCTGGAAACGGGAAGTACATTAGCTTCAGGCGGACTAGGAACCACTGGTGTAAAACCAACTTACTTGATTACCATTAAAATATTAGAACAAATTTTCAACGTAAAATAATTAGCTCATGAATTTAAACGCGCATAGCGATTCAGAAATTGATGTATTTCAAATTACCAGTAAGCTAAAAAAAGGGTTCGGAAGGTTGAATACCCTGTTGTTCTATTGTATTCAGTTTTTTTTAAATCAACGGAAGGTTGTTTTAGTATTACTAATCATCGGTTTTGGTTTGGGATTGTTTTTGGATAAGAATAATAAATTGTATACTACTGAAATTACTGTAATTCCTAATTTTGGGAGTGTGGATTATTTGTATGCAAAAATCAATTTGATTCAATCTAAAATTAATGCTGGCGATATCGTTTTTTTACAAAATGAAATAGGATTGTCCCAACCTGAAGATCTAATAAAAATTGAAATTAAACCCATAGCTGATGTTTATAAATTCATTGAAGATAAAGAGCGAAACTTTGAGTTGATTAAGTTAATGGCAGAAGTTGGAGAGGTAAAAAAAGTACTTGAAGATAATATTACTAGTAAAAATTATACGTACCATACGATTGCGGTTGTTACCAATGGAACTACTAGTGAGAAAAAATTGATTACACCATTATTGAATTATCTAAATCAATCTGAATATTTTACCGCCATACAAAAGGTAGGATTGGCAAATTTAAAACAGGATATTACTCAAAATGACACGATTATTCAACAAATAAATGGAGTTCTTAATGGGTTTACAGCCAATGTAAAAAGTGCATTAAAAAATGATAAGCTCATGTATTATAATGAAAATACACAACTGAATGATATTATTAAAACCAAACAGGAATTGTTATACATTCAAGGGCTAAACCGATTAAAATTAATCAATTTTCAAAAAACGATTAAAGAGGTAACATTCACATTGAATAGTGATACTTCAAAAGCAGTAAATGGCGTTATGAAGTTTGTATTGCCAGTATTGCTAGTATTATTATTTGTTTTTATTCATTTGTTCATTCGATTTTATCAAAAGCAATTAGCAAAATCAAAAGTAATTGCTTCTTAAAAAAAATATTTTTCTTTTGCAAAACAGAGCCAATGTGTTAAAAACAATTCGATACTACTTACTTACAACAGTCCAAAATCCTGTAGTTCGGCAAAGTTTACTAACCTTATTGATTCGGGTTTTTGGTGTGGTTCTTTTATTTGGTTTTACTTTGTTTTTAACTCAAAAATTTGATCCTAAACTAGTTGGGCAATATGATTTTGTGCGTACGTTTCTTTTTGCAATCGGTAGTATTTGTTTGCTAGGATTTGACCAATCCATATTGTATTTTAAAGGGCGTTTGTATCCTAATTATTCTTTAGGCCATTTGAAGAAAGTATATTTAAAAATGGTTTTGATGCTGTTTTTAGCATCCTTACTTTTATTTCTTTTTTTTGTACTATTAGATGCTTCTGTTATTACACAATTTTTTGCTGATAATGCAACTTATTTCCTTCTATTCAAAGCCTCCGCAGTTATGTTTTTTTATGGACTTGCTATTCTAAACGTTGAGGTTTTTAGAGCATTAGAGGAAATAGTAGTAGCTGAATTATTTCGAAATGTTTTTAAATACTTGCCTATTATTGTTCTGGCTGTTTTATTAGTTCAATGGCAATTAGAATTGTATTTAGTAGATGCTTTATTGTTGAGTTTTGTTTTTTTGGGAATTGTTACTACAGTTCTAACTTTTTATTTTTTTACAAAAAAAACAGCTATTTGCACTACAGATTGTTTCTCAGCTCGAGAGATTATCACTCAATCTTTTCCCATAGCTGTAAGCGGAATGGCTATTTTTTTGATGATGAGTTTTGACATCTTGTTTTTAAAAAAATACCAAGGTGACGCAGCAGTTGCTTTTTATTCGGTGGCGGTCAAGTTAATGACATTGTTGTCTGTTATTATTTTAACAATAAACATTACCGTTTCGGCATCTATTGCAGCAAGTTTTTCGAATAAAGAAATTGAAAAAGTACAGCAAATAGTTCAAAATAGTTCCCGATTAATTGTAGCGATTACGCTGCCCGCAGTTATTGGATTGCTTATTTTTCCGGAGTTTGTTTTGAATTTTTTTGGCCCCAATTATTTAGCGGCGAAAGAGGCATTAGTAGTATTGGTTTTGGGACAAGGTTTTTGTGCCTTTTTTGGGTCGGCTCCTGTTTATTTAAACATGACTGGGCGGCAACGAATTTTTCAACGTATTGTTTTGGGCGCTCTTGGCCTTAATTTTATTCTCAATTACTGGTTAATTCCTTCCTATGGAATGTTAGGTGGGGCAATCGCCTTTTCGGCGAGTGCAATTTTTTGGAATTTTGGAACAGCTCTTTTTGTGTATTACAAAGACGGGATTAAGTTGTTTTTGAGTTAAGTTTGTCACTTCTATTTTCAATCAGAACTAAATGTCTTTACTCATAAAAAAAAATAAAGTAGCTTTTTTACTCCTTGTGGGACTCAATCTATTTGTGGCCTTTGCTGCGAGTTTTATTTTACCGAAACGTTTTTTTTATGATGCTGCTATAATTGCTTATGACAATGGTAACGAAATTGGTTATTTTGGAAGTTACCCATTAACTATTCTATTTTATAAAATATCAGGTTTGCGTTATTTGCCCTTTTCAATAATTGCATTAATTCAGTTTTCCATTTTAATGGGTATTTTGTATAGAATAGGAATTCCAAGTACGTTTGAGAAAGTTACAATTAAGAATATTTTGGTGTATTTTGCTTTCATCATGATTGCGATTTTTATGGCAATGCCTTCCAAGGAGTTTATTACTTTTTTGTACCTCTCCGTGATCGTTTTCTTATTTCAAAATAAGCATTTTACTTTTCAGACTACCTTATTTATAGCCTTGTCTCTTTTTGTGTTTTTTGGAGTTATCTACAGGCCTTATTTTGCGCTACTTCCTATCGTAGCCATGGGAATGTATTGGGTTACTTGTGTCAAGATTCCGAATCGTACTTTTGCAACTCTTTTTTACGGAATTGTAATTGTAATTTTTTTGTCATTGAGTTATGGCTTTGTACAAGGAGAATTTTTTTCAGAGCAAAGCAGAGAGCTTATAAATAGTGCCCGATTAGGATCTGTTGATGCTAATTCAAGCATTGTTTCACCTGTAAAAACAGACACTTGGTATGGTGAAATCATAGGAATTTTGTATGGTTTTTTTACTGTAAATGTCCCCCTTAACGGGTTGAAGCATATTTTTTCTCCACAAATTTTGTTATTCGTAATTTGGCAATTATTTCTGTTTTATATTTTATTGGTTCGATTGGCACGTTGCATAAAAGATAAAAAAGAATATGTTTACGAGTTATGGATGCTTCTTTTTATATTTTCTTTTTTTATCATTCAAGGGGTTTTTGAACCTGACTTAGGATCAGCGATTCGTCACAAAATGGGTGTTTTCCCATTAATTTATTATGCTCTTTATTATGACCATTTCCGAAAAGCAATTCAATAAAGTTTTCTCTTTTTTTTTGGTGGCGATAGCTTGTACGCTAATTTTCAGGAAGCCTTGTACTTGGTTAATTTTTGCTTTCGCTATTTTTAATATGTTCTATTTCAAGAAAATAAAGTTATCTAGAAAGGCATTGATTTTAGCCAGTACAATCGCATCGCCTTTTTTGTTAGAATTATTGCTATTTTGGAACAATGATTCTTTTGCGCAAGGTATTAAATCTTTGGAAAAGACAGTCTCTTTAGTCTTATTTCCACTAATTATTTTGGGAAATTACAAACGCATTTCATTTCAAAAATTGTTACAATTTTATGTAAATAGTACCACGTTAGTAATGATTGTTTTTGTGTTGCGTTTTGTATTTGTTTTTCCGGAGCATATCACTAAGTATTGGCATGGAATTCACCTATGGGAAATGGGCTATGTTTTTGCAAATTCTATCGGAATTCATGCTCCAGCTCTCAATATGCACTTGGTTTTTGTGAGTATTTCAGCCTTGTATTTGTTATTGCAAAGGTGCCAAACGAAAAAGAAGATTGGACTTGTGTTTTTATCCTTTTTGATATTTGTAATCTCTTTTTTTGTTGTGCTTTTAGTTAATACTCGAATGGCTTTATTCAATGTTTTAGTTGGGTATTTATTGGTATTGTTTTCGTTTTTTGCAGCACAATTTGACCTAAAAAAGGTATTGCTTTATACTGCAGTTATTGGTGGTGTAGTGTGTGGGGTTCTTTTTCTCTTTATTCAAAAAAATTCGTATATGAAAGAAAAATATAGCACGGTAACTTTTGCTTATATGGACAAAGTGGGGAAGCTTGACGATATTGATCATCCCGAAATAAAGGTTTTTAATTCTCTCGTAACCAGAGTTTCTATCTGGCAATCGGCTTGGGAATTATCTTTGCAACATTTGCCTTTTGGCGTTGGAGCTTCGGATGGAAAACCAGAATTAGTAAATTATTATAAACAAACGAATCAGTATTTTTTAGCAAAATATGCTTTTCCTACACACAATCAATTTTTAGACTCTTTGTTGAAGTTTGGTGTTTTAGGGCCGCTAGTGGTTTTGCTTTTTATTGGAACGATTGGTTATCTGGGAATCGATTTAAAAAACGCATTAATCTTTGCTTTCTTTTTTCTTTTTTTTACTTCGAATTTGACTGATGATTTTTTATTGCGTTTCGACGGAATTACGTTTAGTGGCTTTTGGTTTTCTATTTTTGGAAGTTTTTGGCTGCAGCAAAAAAGTAACGTTCATACAACTTCTGAAGTGCAGTAAAATTAATTGTTGTATTAAATAAATCTTTACATCTTGTTTTGCCATTGTTGCCAAATTGAGCTCTAACTTTTGAATCTTCAAGGATTTTGAAATAGACCGATAACTCCGATAATTCTTGGTATAAAAAGCCAGTCTCTTTGTGAACAACGGTATCTTTATTGCCATTTATTTTAGTCGCAATTATTGGTTTTTGTAATGCCATAGCCTCAAGAACCGCGATAGGTAATCCTTCCCAAAGTGAGGTTTGAAGATAGATATCTAAAGCATTTATTTGCTCGTACACCTGTTTCTTTTCTATTAACCAACCTGTAATTTTGATGTTTGGGGCTGTAATTTCATCGCGTTCTTCTCCATCGCCAATCCATACAAATTGATACTCTGGAAATTGCAAAGCAATTGCATTGAATTGTCTTGGATTTCTAGCCGCAGTAATCCGACCTGCAATTCCTATGGTTAGTTTTGTATTATCAACTGCTTGAGAATAGTTTTCGATGGTAGAAATATCTATTCCATTTCTAATCATTTCGGATTTTCCTAGTTGTTTTGCCATTTCAAATTCCGAGTCACCACAAGCGATGGTGATTCCTCCGAAAATTTTCTGAAAGAATTTCTCGATGTACCAATATCCTTTTTTGGCCATAGTAGAAATATCGGTACGCAAAAACGCATATCCGTGCGGTGTATAAAAAACGTTTGGTTTTGGGTTCAAAAAACTGCAAGCGATTCTCCCTAAAACTCCTGCTTTAGAAGAATGTAAATGGACTATATCAGGTTTGATTTTTTGAAGTTCAAAGACTAATTTTTGTAATGCTTTAAGGTCTGAAATGAAGTTTATTTCTCGCCTCATCTCAATTTTGACAGTTGGAATAGTAGCAAATAATTGGGTTACTTTTTCTGGGTCAATCTCTTTGCGATTGGCACTGTATAGGATGGAAGTTTGTACTTTTTGAAGAATGATTTCTTTTTCGAAATGATGGGTTAGATCTTCAAAATAGGTATAAATGCCTCCGCCTAATGCTTCAATTATATGTACAACTTTCAAATGTTTGTTTTTTGCGTGGGAAACAAAAATAAAGTATTCTTTTGCACTTTTACAATAAACGGAGATAGAATTGATGTAAAATCAAATCCGAAAAAGCAATTTGTTGTTCCTTAGCCCCGGGAGGAGCGGTATCCTTTGTTTTTTCTTTTAAAAAGCAAAGATATAGTGGATCACGGTACGATATGTCCTAGAAAGCCTTGTATTTCTTGCTTCGAATTTAAAAAGAAAGATGCGGTTTGTGGGTGAGTTTTCTTCAAATCAATTACATTTGTTACGTTTAAATAATTACTATGAAAAGAATACTTATCACCGGAGCCGCAGGATTTTTAGGATCACATTTATGTGACCGTTTTATCAAGGAAGGCTATTTTGTTATTGGAATGGACAATCTCATAACGGGAGATTTAAAAAACATTGAGCATCTTTTTAAATTAGAACAATTCGAATTTTACCATCATGACATCACTAAGTTTGTCCATGTACCGGGAAATTTAGACTACATCCTTCATTTTGCCTCCCCGGCAAGTCCTATAGATTATCTAAAAATTCCAATTCAAACCCTGAAAGTGGGTTCTTTGGGAACGCACAATTTGTTGGGATTGGCCAGAGTAAAAAATGCACGAATTCTTATCGCATCCACTTCTGAAGTGTACGGAGATCCATTGGTTCATCCGCAAACCGAAGAATATTATGGTAATGTGAATACCATTGGACCAAGAGGGGTTTATGACGAAGCAAAACGTTTTCAAGAATCAATTACTATGGCATATCATACGTTTCATGGCGTCGAAACCAGAATCGTTAGAATCTTTAATACGTATGGGCCAAGAATGAGACTTAATGATGGCCGTGTTATTCCAGCATTCATAGGTCAGGCGATTCGCGGAGAAGATTTAACCATTTTTGGTGACGGGATGCAAACGCGTTCGTTTTGTTATGTAGACGATCAAGTCGAAGGAATCTACAGATTGCTGCATTCGGATTATGTTTATCCGGTCAACATTGGAAATCCGGACGAAATTACGATCAAAGATTTTGCCGAGGAAATCATAAAACTAACCGGAACCAATCAAAAAGTGGTGTATCATCCCTTACCCATAAACGATCCGTTGCAGCGTCAGCCAGACATCACAAAAGCTAAAAACTTGTTGGGATGGGAAGCTAAAGTGGGTCGCACCGAAGGAATGAAAATCACCTATGATTATTTCAAATCGTTATCTAAAGAAGAACTTTCTAAAGAGGAGCATAAAGATTTCTCAAAATATATCTTTTAATTCAACGATTTTAAAACAGTTTAAAAAGCCTAAGTTTAGGTATGAAAATTCAGCATCAGAGTAATTATGGATTATAGTAGTAAAAGAAGAGTATTACACTTTTTCTAATCAGATAAATTTGTGAAAACCAAAACGGGAAGGTATTCAGGTTACATTCGCCCTTTTTCATTTGTAATAGACTTGATCTTTATCAATGTGCTTTCGGTATACTTGACTGACTTTCCTGTAAATAAGGTTTTTTATTCCTTATTTATAAGTGCCAGCTGGTTTATTATAGCGGCCAATCTTGGGTTTTATGAAGTATACAGATACACAAAATTGATATCTATATTAAACTGTGCTTTAAAACAAGGTGTTTTATTTACCCTTTTTTGTCTCGTCTTCGCTTTTTTTGACTCTGAAAATTCCAGTTTTCAAAGAATTGTTCTCTTCACTTCAGTTTCGCTGTTCTTAATTCTAATCATTAAACTGTGTATTTATTATTTTCTAAAAAGGTACAGAGTGCTTTTTGGCGGTAATTTTAGAACTGTAATACTGTTAGGAAATTCTAAAAGTGTGGAGCCATTACAACAGTTTTTTACTAAAAATCCAGATTATGGATACAAATTAGAAAAAGTTTTTGACTTGAAAAAAGATAAAGTGCGAAAGCTTAGGGAGAGTTTTGCCTTTGTTTTGGAACACAAAATAGATGAAATGTATTGTTCGATGAGTGATTTGACGCAAAGTCAAATTAATGAAATTGTATATTTTGCTGACAATAACCTAAAAACATTAAAATTTATTCCGGACAAAAAGCAGATTCTTTCCCGGAACTTTACTTTTGAATATTACAATTACATTCCAGTAATTTCCTTGAGAAATATCTTGTTAGACGATAGCCTGAACAAGGTGATCAAACGGGTTTTTGATATTTTATTTTCGGTTGTGGTGATTCTAGGGTTGTTATCTTGGCTTACCATAATTCTCGCAATTTTTATAAAATGGGAATCCAAAGGGCCTTTATTTTTTATCCAAAAAAGGAACGGATTAAATTATAAAGAATTCAATTGCTACAAATTCAGATCGATGGAATTAAACGATGAAGCTGATATAAATCAGGTTTCTAAAAATGATATTCGGGTAACTACAGTAGGTCAGTTTATACGGAAAACAAGTATTGATGAGCTGCCACAGTTTTTAAATGTACTATTTGGCGATATGTCCGTTGTAGGTCCCAGACCCCACATGGTAAGTCATACCGAAATGTATGCGCTGAAGGTGGATAAGTTCATGGTACGCCACTTTGTAAAGCCAGGAATAACCGGACTTGCTCAAACCAAAGGATTTCGTGGTGAAGTCGAAACAGATAAAGATATTATCAACAGAGTAAAATTTGATATTTTTTATTTAGAAAATTGGTCTATTTTATTAGATATTAAGATTGTTTTTAACACAATATACAACACCATAAAAGGTGATGAAAAAGCGTATTAATAATGGAAAAACCACTTGTATCCATAATTACGCCTTCTTTTAATTCGGAAAAATTCATCACTGAAACCATTCAATCCGTGCAAAATCAAACCTATAAAAACTGGGAAATGATTATTGTAGACGATTGCTCTACGGATCAAACGGTATCTATAGTTGAAGAAATCACAAAAAAAGATAGCAGAATCCACCTTTTTAAACTTATAAAAAACTCCGGAACAGGAATTGCCAGAAGTACCGCTTTGGCCCAAGCTAGCGGGAAATTTATTGCTTTTTTAGACGCGGATGATTTGTGGAAACCCGAAAAACTAGACAAACAACTTGATTTTATGAAAGTGAATAAGCTTCCTTTCACATTTTCATTTTATGATTGCATAAACGAAGGGGGAAACCTGTTAAACAAAAGAATTGAAGCGCCATTGCATCTTTCCTACCAACAGTTATTTTTTTGTAATTATATAGGGAATCTAACGGGAATCTATGAAGCTAATTACTTTGGAAAAATCGCTGTTTCCCCCATTCGAAAGCGTCAGGATTGGATACAATGGCTTACAGTACTCAAAAAAATAAAAACTGCACAGCCCGTTCCGGAAAGTTTAGCTTTTTATCGCATCCGAGAAAATTCTATTTCGGCTTCTAAAATGGAGTTAGTAAAGCATAATTTTGCCGTGTACAGAACGCATCATCATTTGAATTTAATTAGCGCAACACTTTGCATGGTTGGGTTTTTATTTACGCAGTTAATTCTCAAACCACGGTATTCCAAGACCATTAAAGCATCGATTTAAATTGCTTCAATTTGCCTCGATTGCTTCTTTCTAAACTTTTTTTTCGGATAAATATAAAATTCAAATTCGGTTCGAGATATTGTTCAATCGCCTTTTTAATTTTTTCAATTTGTTCCAAATTTAATTTGGTTTCACTCACATATTCAATTTCAAAAGTATCTATTTTGGTTTGTTTTATCAGAAATTCTTTCACGTTTCCGTCGTCTTCGATGATGCTTTTTGTCACATAATAAAAGGTAAGTCCAGGTGATTTTTTCCCGCTGGGTAAAATGGCAACATCATTGATCCGGCCTATTAATTTCTTGAGAATCGGTTTCTGTAATGTGCTTTTTTCGTCTAGAATTCCAAGATCGCCAATGTCATAGCGAATAAACGGATGTGCTTTATTGAACAAGGAAGTAATCACGATTCGGCCTGAAGTACCATTTGGAACAACTCGATTATTTTCATCCAAAATTTCCATAAATAACGTTTCTGAATTCACTTGCCATTTTCCTTCCTTATTCTGAAAAGCAATCAAATCAAGTTCTGATGCACCGTATTCATTGACAATAGGAATGCCAAATTGTTTTTCCAATAGGAGTTTGTCTTCTTCAAAAAGCATTTCAGAAGTTACCATGCACACTTTCAAACTCGGACAAATTGCTGATAATACGATGTTTTTCTTTTGTAAAAATTTAGCAAACAAAACAATGGAACTTGTATACCCATTGATATAATCGAATTTTTTAGTTCGAAAATGATTCAAAAATCCTTCTAAAACAGCATCTGATAAATCAAAAATGGAGAACCGAAACCGATGGCTCAAAAAATCCTTGAAACGTTCTTTTTTGTTGCCAATAAAGTTCATTGGAATTCCATAAAAACGCGCTTGATAGGAAGTATTAAAATCAATTTCATACCAGCCAAAACGATACATGTTTGAAGCCCAAGTCAACGCATGGCAGTATTTGTCTTTGGCAAAAATAAAAGGAGTTCCGCTGGAACCAGATGTTTTATTGATGTAACTGTTTTTAGCGGAATAGCCTTCCGAAAGCCGTTCCTTTAAAGGTTTTTGTAAGTTTTTTTTATTTAAAATCGGTAAGTCTTCCCAGTTTGTAAAAGTTGTATTTCCAACTAAATCTTTGTAAAAAGCATTATTTTGCAAATGAAAATGGACAATTTCCACTTTTTTATTTGCAACGAAAACTTCAAGTTCTGTTTCAGAAAAGGCTACAATTTTTTGCAATTCGGCTTTAGCCTCCTTCATTGGAAAACCATTTAGCTGCAACGATAAGTCGAAAAGTGGGAGCATTTTAAAGTGATAATTCATCAAAAATAATATTTACCAACAACTAATGACAGACAACGAACAACTTTTTAAAAATTAATTATTTTTTACGTACAAAAGCAATTATTTTTGCACTACAACTAAACACAACTACACATGATAATTTTACTACTGGGTTCGGGGGGAAGAGAACATGCTTTTGCGTGGAAAATGATTCAAAGTCCGCTTTGTGACACACTTTTTGTAGCACCAGGAAATGCTGGAACAGCTTCAATAGCTACTAATGTGGCTATTAGCCCAACTGATTTTGAAGCTATAAAAACGTTTGTTCTTCAGGAAAAAGTAGCAATGGTTGTGGTAGGACCAGAAGATCCTTTGGTAAAAGGGATTTATGATTTCTTTCTAAACGATGCTACATTAAGTCATATTCCGGTTATCGGTCCATCAAAAATGGGGGCACAACTGGAAGGAAGTAAAGAATTTGCCAAAGAATTTCTAATAAAACATAATATTCCAACGGCTGCTTACGATAGTTTTACTGCTGAAACAGTAGAAAAAGGATGTAAATTCCTAGAAACATTGCAACCGCCGTATGTTTTGAAAGCAGATGGTTTAGCTGCCGGAAAAGGGGTGTTGATTATTCAAGATTTGGCAGAAGCCAAAGAAGAATTAAGAAATATGCTCGTGCATCAAAAATTTGGTGCCGCCAGTTCTAAAGTCGTTATCGAAGAATTTCTGGACGGTATAGAATTAAGCTGTTTCGTTCTTACGGATGGAAAAAACTATAAAATCCTGCCAACTGCCAAAGATTATAAGCGCATAGGTGATGGTGATACAGGTTTAAATACAGGCGGAATGGGAGCCGTTTCTCCAGTTCCTTATGTTGATGCTGTTTTGATGGAAAAAATAGAAACACGCATTGTAAAACCTACAATTGACGGTTTCCAGAAAGACGGAATTGCATATAAAGGCTTTGTTTTTATTGGATTGATTAATGTAAAAAATGAGCCAATCGTAATAGAATATAATGTGAGAATGGGTGATCCGGAAACTGAGGTGGTTATACCGAGATTGAAAACGGATTTAGTAGAATTATTTTTGGCTGTCGCCAATGAAAAACTAGACGAAATTAATCTGGAAATTGATGAAAGAAGTGCTACTACCATTATGGTTGTTTCCGGTGGATATCCGGAGGAATTCGAAAAAGGAAAAGTAATTTCAGGATTAGAAACCATTGAAGATTCGATTGTTTTTCACGCAGGAACTACACTCGATAACGGAAATGTAGTTTCTAACGGAGGAAGGGTTTTGACCGTAACTTCGTATGGAAATGATTTTGAAGAAGCCATAAAAAAATCCTACCAAAACATAGACAAGCTACATTTTGATAAGATGTATTTTAGAAAAGATATTGGAAACGACTTAAAATAGTTTCCAGTTATCGCTCATTTTTAATTCTTATTTTAAGAAAGAGTGAGCGGTAGTATCTTGTTTTTCTGTTCCTGCTTCTTCAAAAATTTTCAATTGTTTGATCCAATATACCATTGCTGAGGCACAAATAATCATGAAAATCCAGTTAATTGTGTTTGCAGCAAACCAAGAGGTAAGCTCTAGTGAGCGTAAAAAGTCTAGAGGAGCAAATAAAATATTTACAAATAAGTATTGTATTCCTTCGAAAAATGCTTTCATAATGTATAAAATTAATTTTAGTAGTTGTCTTTTGGGAACTCTGACGGGTAAAAATTCTTATTTAGAAGAATCTTTTTGAACTTGCAGGGTTTGCTTTTTAAACAAGTATTATATTTACGAACACAAAAGTATAAAATATCCGTATGATAACAAGTATTTTTAGAAAATCTACACCATTAAATTTTTCATTGGTCGTAATTTTGATGCTGGTTTTCTTTTCTATATACCAATTTCAAGATTTATCGTGGGTGAATTCCTTTTTTTCGATCCTAAATAAAGCAGGATTGTTCTGTTTTGTAGTGGCTTCAGTTTTTATTACCGATTTTGTGGCCAAAAAAAACGGATTGAGCAAAGACAGTACCTACACGATTTTTTTTTACTTTTTGTTGTTGCTTTTTTCCCCAACTATATTCGACAATACAAATCTGATTATTTCGAATTTCTTCATTTTATTAGCCCTACGTCGATTGATTTCATTGCAGTCCCTGAAAGCTTCTAAAGAAAAAATATTTGATGCCTCATTGTGGATTTTTCTGGCTGCTTTATTTCATTTTTGGAGCATAATCTTTATTGTATTGGTTTTTATATCTATAATTTTTCATGTTTCCAGAGATTATAGAAACTGGATGTTGCCTTTTATTGCTTTTTTTATTGCAGGAATTATGTTTCTGCTTTTTGCAACAGTTTTCAACCTGAATGTGGTTGATTACGTTTTGAAAAGTGTAAAAATTAATTTTAAAATTGATTATTTCACTACCAATTATCAAAACGGCGCCTTGTCTATTTATGCAACAATCGCGCTATTTTTTCTGGTTTCGATGTTTGCCACATTATCTAACAGGCCACAAGTGGTGCACACTTCTTTCAAAAAAATTGTTGCTTCGTTTTTTATTGGGGTACTTATTTTTCTGATTTCATCAAATAAAAGCAGTGACTTATTAGTGTTTACATTTGCTCCTTTGGCCATTATGGCAACCAGTCACATTGAACTGCCTCAACTTAAACTAAAACAGGAAATGGTACTATTTGTGCTTATTGCCTGCAGCTTGTTTGCTTTTTTTACGCAATTATAGCTTTTCACCGTAGGCTAAATCACCTGCATCTCCTAAACCGGGAACAATATAACTGTGCTCATTTAGCTTTTCATCTAATGTAGCGACCCAAAGATGACAATTTTCCGGTAAATGTGCTTCCAGATGCGCGATGCCTTCCGGAGCAGCAATAACGACCGCAATGTGAATCTCTTTAGGTGTGCCTCTCTCCATCAATTTATTGTAAACCGCAACGATAGATTGACCGGTGGCAAGCATAGGATCTACTAGTACTAAATTTTTGTTGTTGATGTCAGAAATGGCCTCGTATTGCACAAGTATATCAAAGGAATCATCATGGTTTGGATGGTGCCTAAAAGCAGAAACGAAACCATTTTCGGCATAGTCAAAATAATTCAGAAAACCCAAATGTAATGGCAATCCGGCCCGTAGAATGGAACATAAAACCAATTGATCCTTGATTTCAGTGGTTTTTTTAAGGCCTAATGGTGTTTTGATTTCTACACTTTTATACTGTAATTCTTTACTCAATTCATACGCCATTATTTCACCAATACGTTCAATGTTTCTTCGGAAGCGCATGCTGTCATTGTGAACGTTCACATTTCTAATCTGCCCTAAAAAATGATTTAGGACGCTGTTTTCCTCTGATAAATAATGGATTTGCATGGTCGTATTTTTGTAATTAAACTTATAGTTATTTTTATATGGTATAAAAGTATAAAAAGTATCTTTGTCTTTTAATATATAAAGATATGTTTTCAAAATTAGCGTACTCCGTATTCGAACAAAGTATCAACTATTATCATCAATTTGATAATGTGGATCAGCCCATAAATAATCCTTTCCCAAAGGATAAATTTGAACATTTGTTGTATCACAAAAACTGGATTGACACCGTGCAATGGCATTTTGAGGATATTATTCGGGATCCAAATATTGATCCGGTTGCCGCTTTGACCTTAAAAAGAAGAATCGATGCTTCTAATCAGGAACGTACCGATATGGTGGAATATATTGACAGTTATTTTCTTCAAAAATACAGTGCTGTAAAAGTAAAAGACCAAGCAAAAATCAACTCCGAAAGTCCGGCTTGGGCTTTTGATCGATTGTCGATTTTAGCCTTAAAAATTTATCACATGAATGAAGAAGCTACTCGTACAGAAGCTTCACAAGAGCACAGAGATAAATGTCAGGCTAAGTTGAATATTTTATTGGAACAAAGAACAGATTTGTCAACTGCCATTGATGATTTATTAACAGACATTGAAAATGGCAATAAATTCATGAAAGTGTACAAACAAATGAAAATGTACAACGATGATGATTTGAATCCTGTTTTGTACCAAAACAAGAAATAATTTAAACCCTCTTTTGTCAAAAGAAATCCAATATATAGCCGTCATGAGACTTTCCGCAATGGGAGATGTCGCCATGACGGTTCCTGTTTTACGCGCTTTTGTAAACCAGCATCCGAATGTTAAAATCACAGTGATTTCCAGACCGTTTTTCGAACCTTTTTTTGAAGGAATTCCGAATCTTTCTTTTTTTGCTTTCGATGAAAAAGTACGACACAAAGGGGTTGCAGGATTGTTGCGTTTGTTCCAAGATTTAAAAGGTTTAAACATTGATGCTTTTGCCGATTTACACAATGTCTTGCGCTCTAAAATCATCCGAAACCTTTTTGCTTTAAGCGGAAAAAAAGTAGCTTCTGCGGATAAAGGAAGAGCCGAGAAAAAAGCGCTGACCCAGCCAGAAAACAAAGTGTTCCAGCAACTCCCTACGATGTTCGAAAGACACGTTAAAGTATTTGAACAACTCGGTTTTACAATTAATTTATCACAACCTGAATTTCCTCAAAAAGCAGTTTTGAGTCCAGCCATTCTGGCGATAATTGGAGAAAAAAATCAAAAATGGATTGGAATTGCTCCTTTTGCACAATACGATTCTAAAGTGTATCCGTTGGATTTAATGCAGGAAGTAATTGACAAATTAGCTCTGGACACAACCAATACCATTTTGCTTTTTGGCGGTGGAAAAAAGGAAATCGAAATCTTAGATTCGCTTGCTGCTAATAAAGAAAACATGATTGTTGTTGCGGGGCAACTCAAATTGCGACAGGAATTACAACTCATTAGCAATCTTGGTGTAATGCTTTCCATGGATTCTGGGAATGCACATATAGCAGCCATGCTGGGCGTAAAAGTGATTACACTTTGGGGTGCGACGCATCCGTATGCAGGATTTTCACCGTTTAATCAACCTTTAGAAAATGCTTTGGTTCCGGATAGGAATCAGTTTCCAAAATTACCGACTTCAGTCTATGGAAATAAAAAAGTTGCAGGTTATGAAGATTCCATGCGAACGATTGCTGTTGAAGATGTAGTTGAAAAAATTAAAAATGTTTTGAACCATTAAGGTATTTAGAAAAATTACATCTCAATTATTCCTCACAAGATGTTTTACAACATTTAATTATAAAAAAAGAGTTTGCACATTGCAAACTCTTTTTTTAATTTAACAAAGCTACCGTAAAGGGAACAGTTTTCCTAAACATCATCATAATCTACATAAATGCTTTCTGAAGTAGGATGCGCTTGACACGTAAGAATAAGTCCATCTGCGATTTCTTTATCGGTAAGGATAGAATTTTTCGTCATTTCGGCAGTTCCGGAGGTAATGCGAGCCAGACAGCTGCTGCAAATTCCGCCTTGGCAGGAGTACGGAGCATCAAGGCCTTGTTTTAAAGCGGCATCAAGAACGGTTTGTTTTTGTGACATTTCAAAAGTCGTTTCCTCATCATCCACCATAATCGTGATTTTGGTATGTCCACCCAATGATTTTTTTATTTGATTTTCTTCGGCAGACGGAGTGAAAAGTTCAAATTTTATAGCCGATTCCTTGACATTATTTTCTTTTAAAACATCCGAAACCGTATTGATCATTGTTTCCGGACCACACAAATAGAATTTTTCGAATTCTAATTCTTTGTGTTTATTTTTCAAAATGAAGTTGACGGTTGATTTTTCAATTCTGCCGAATAATTCACCTTCAATTTTGGACTGACTGTATACATAGTGAACAAAGAAACGAGCTACATATTTTTGTTGTAAATCATGTAATAGTTGGTGAAACATGGTTTCTTCTGGAGTTTTATTTCCGTAAACCAAGATAAAACTGCTTTTAGGTTCGCTGCTGAGAACACTTTGAATGATGGATAAAACCGGAGTAATTCCGCTTCCGGCTACAAAAGCTGCATAATTTCTGGCGCGATCCGCATCAGCAACAAAGGTAAATTTTCCTTCTGGAGTTCCTACTTCCAGGGTATCTCCCGCTTTTAGTTTTGTATTAGCCAATTGAGAAAATGCACCACCTTTTACGGCTTTTACCGCAATTCGCAATTCGCCGCTTTCCGGAGAAGAACAAATGGAATACGCACGACGGATCTCTTCACCGTCAAGTTTCAATTTTAAGGTTGTGTATTGACCAGCCAGATAGGTGTAAAAAGCTTTAAATTCTAATGGGACGTTAAATAAGACCGAAACCGAGTCTGTGGTTTCTCGTTTAACTTCTTTAATGTTTAATTTATAGAATGACGACATGTTGTTTTTTTTGCAAATATAGTAAACAGAATAGGTTTTTTGAATTCAAAATATTTGAAATTTAACATACATCATTAAGTTATGTATAAGTTTCTTATGTATATTTGTTAGGTACAATCGAGATGATTCCAAAACGCTCAATGACAAAAAAATGAAAAACTCACAATTATACAAAGGAAGTCTGAATACGATTATCATGAAATTGCTCGAAGAAAACGGCAAGATGTACGGATATGAAATCACTCAGAAAGTAAAGTTAATTACCCAAGGCGAACTCAACATCACCGAAGGCGCTTTGTATCCGGCCTTGCACAAACTGGAAGCCGAAGGTTTGCTGGATGTAGAGATCGAAAAAGTGGATAACCGCATGCGTAAATATTACAAACTCACGGAGAGCGGAAGCAAGGAAACCGTAAACCGACTCTCAGAACTCGAAGATTTCATTCGGAATATGCAGAGTTTAGTGAACCCAAGTCCAAAATTAGAATTTTAATTTTTTGAAGATGAAACTAACCACCCAACAAATAGCTTTAATAGAAGAAACCTTAGTTTTAAACGGTCTTAAGTACTACGACATCAAACTGGAAGTTACGGATCATATTGCTTCAGAGATAGAAGAAAGATTATGCGATAAAAAAAGTTCTTTTGAAGTTGTTTTTGATGAAGTTTTACAGAAATGGAAACCAGAATTACAGCCATCCTTTTCAGGATTGATAGGTTTTACAAACCCTAGAATAATGACTGTCAAATGTCATAAAATAGTAAAAAGGCAATTAATTACTGTAATTACAATTTCTTCTTTGATTACGCTCTCATTAATGGTGTTTGTTAGAAATTCAAGCTATGGATTAGTTCTGGCAAATATCCAAGGAGCCTTGAGGTCATTTGTTCTTGTCGAATTTTGTTTGGTTATTTTGGCTTGGGGTTTAATTTGGAAATCAAAGATCCAAACAACCTACAGCTATTTGATGAAGAAAAAAAGCTTTGGTCTCATCATCTTTCTTTTTATGATAGGGATTGGTTTATTTCCAGTAATGTTAAATCATCCAGATGCTAAAATTGCTTTTGTATCTGTTTTTTCTGTAATAACTTATGTTTTAATCACGGGAATTTACCTGCAATTGGCATATAAACATTTTGAATTTGAAAAAACACTATCCTTTACCAAACCATGAAACTAACCACCGAACAAATAGACTATGTATCCAATTATATCAAATCCTTTGATATCAAATGGTATGAATTACAAGTAGAATTCACAGATCACATGGTAAGTAGTATGGAGGAAATTTGGGAGAAAGATTTGAGACTAACTTTTGAGCAAGTGAAACAGAATGCTGCAAATAAGTTTGTAGGGGATTCTAGTTTTAAATCGATTCAAGAGGAAAGAAAACGTATTTTGCAAAAATTGTACAGAAAAGTACAATGGAAAATGATAATTGAATACCTAAAGTTTCCTAAAATTTTTGGAAGTATTCTTTTAGTATATCTCGCTTATACTTTTTCAGCTTATTTTGTTAGTCCTCAGAAATATTTAGCGGTATTATTTAGTTCTTTATTACTCATTGGTTTACCATCGTTATATTACTGGTGGAAAAGCAAAGAAATTGATGGTAAGATTTTTTTAACTTTAGAAACCTTAAACCCTAATCCTTGGGTATTTTCTTTTCCTTCTTTGGGAATGAGTGCAACTACGACACTGAGACAAGAATTACTCCAATACCAATGGTTAGTATTATTCTTTTGTTGCATTTGGGTATTAGGAATTTTGATTTCAGTTACAGCAATTCACCTTCAAAGAAAGACAATCGTGAATATCAAAAAACAATATCAATTGAATTAATTTTTTTTGAAGATGAAACTAACCGCCGAACAAATAGACCAACTCTACTTTTTTACCCGTCAGCATTATGTAGAATATTATGATTTGCAAACGGAATTAGTCGATCATTTGGCAAACGCCATTGAAACTGAATGGCAGCAGAATCCCAAGCTTACTTTTGACGAAGTTCTACATAAAGAGTTCAGGAAGTTTGGTGTTTTTGGGTTTATGGATGTGGTAGAAAGTCGGCAAGTAGTTTTAGGAAAAAAATACAACCGTATCGTATGGAGTCATTTCAAAGGGTTTTTTACGATACCTAAAATTATATTAACTGGGTTTTTGATTTTAGCAGTGTTTTATTTTCTTAAAGAATATTATACAAAAGAGATTTTTACCGCAACGATGCTTTTTTTAATTAGTAGTATGCTGACTTTTTTGTTTTTTGAAAACAGAAAAATGAAGAAGCGCAAGCAGGAAACGGGAAAAATTTGGCTTTTTGAAAAGACACTATCTAATTATGGAACTTTTCCGTGGTTAATGATTTTGCCCATTCATTTTTTTAATATCATTAGAATTGATCGAATTTCAAATCCAAGTGACTTGGCACTATTTTGCATAACCTTGTTTATAGTCTCATTGTCTTTGGCGATTTTCATTGTATTAAAAATAATCCCTTCCAAAGCTGAGGCCTATTTAAAACAAACCTATCCGGAATATAAATTAGAAAATTTGTAACGTTTTCTCATTTTGACTACCTACTATAAAACCAAAAGAACCAAACTATGATTCAAAAATTTCTTTATCTCGAATGGAAAGCATTTTTTAGGTCAGCTTCCTTCGCAACTAATTTGGCTTTGAAAATCCTGATGGGTTTTGTTGCCATTTATTTCATTTTAATTTTCTTGGCATTAGGAGTCGGGGCCTTTTATATTCTGAAGAAAATGAATCTGGACCCAATTGTTACCGTGAATCAATTCATGATTTATTATGTGTTGATGGATCTAATCATCCGATTGCTGTTGCAAAAAATTCCGGTAATGAACATTCGTCCTATGTTGATTTTCCCCATAAAAAAATCAACAATTGTTCATTTCTCACTAGGGAAGACGGTTTTGTCCTTCTTCAATTTGGTGCACTGTTTTTTCCTGATTCCGTTTTGTGTTGTTTTAATTATCGAAGGATACGATGTAGTTTCCGTAATGCTTTGGTACACTGCACTATTTTCTTTGCTGTTCAGCAATAATTTTCTGAATATTCTACTGAGTAATAAAGATAATTTATTTGCCATTTTCTTGGCAATAGCTGCTATTTTAGGAGGATTACACTATTACGGACTCTTTAATATTACGGAGTTTACAGCGCCATTTTTTAATGCTATTTTCAATACGTATTGGGTTTTTGCTATTCCGGTTTTGGTTTTAATCGTACTATATTATATTACTTTTCAGTATTTCAAAAAGAATTTATACCTCGATGCGGGGTTGTCAAACAAACATGATGAAGCCAAAACAGAAGAGCTGACTTGGTTAAACCAATTTGGAACCATAGGAACCTTCTTGAAAAACGACATAAAATTAATCAAAAGAAACAAACGTTCTAAAACCACTGTGGGATTGAGCGTCATGTTCCTTTTTTATGGCTTTCTTTTCTTCACTAATGGGATTGAAGCGTATAATAATCCTACAATGCATATTTTTGCGGGGATATTCGTTTCGGGTGGATTCTTAATCACCTTCGGACAATTTGTACCGAGTTGGGACAGCGCGTATTATCCGTTAATGATGACGCAAAACATTCCGTACAAAGGCTATTTGAGTTCTAAATGGTGGCTGATGGTAATTGCTACAATTGTGACTACAACCATTGCTTCGTTCTATCTTTACTTTGGATGGCAGGTATATTTAACCATTATTGTGGGTGCCATTTATAACATTGGAGTCAATTCTCATTTAGTTTTATTGGGCGGCGCGTACACTAAAACACCAATCGATTTGAGTTCCGGGAAAGGCGCTTTTGGAGATAAAAAAGCATTCAATGTAAAAACGATGCTAATTTCACTGCCGCAATTAGGATTGCCCGTTTTACTGTATTGGGCCGGTTCTACTCTAGCTGGTGCTAATGTGGGATTAGCCATAGTGGCTTCGGCAGGAGTAATAGGTTTTGCATTCAAAGACAAAGTTTTCACCTTGATTGAAAAAATCTATAAATCAGAGAAATACGCAACCATTGCGGCTTACAAACAAAAAGGATAAATAGCAATCACATTATCCAAACAACCAGTTAACCGACTAAACTTCAAAAAATGATACAAGTAAACAACCTTTCGAAAACATACAACGGAACAACCGTATTAAAAATAGATACTTTAGAAATAAAAAAAGGCGAAAGCTTTGGATTAGTAGGGAATAACGGTGCCGGAAAAACCACTTTTTTCAGTCTTTTATTAGATTTAATTCAGCCATCAACGGGAAATATTATCAATAATGACATTCAGGTAAACACCAGCGAAAACTGGAAACCGTTCACCGCTTCTTTCTTGGACGAAAGCTTTCTTATTGGGTACTTAACGCCCGAAGAATATTTTTATTTCATTGGCGATTTACGCGGACAAAACAAAGCCGATGTGGATGCTTTACTGGCAACACACGAAGAGTTTTTCAACGGAGAAATCCTCAATAACAAGAAATATTTACGCGATTTATCCAAGGGGAACCAGAAAAAAGTAGGCATCATCGCCACTTTAATTGGGAATCCGGAAGTCATTATTCTGGATGAGCCGTTTGCCAATTTAGATCCCACGACCCAATTTCGATTAAAAAAAATCATCAAGGATTTAGCGGGTAATCCGGAAGTAACCGTTCTGGTTTCTAGCCACGATTTACTGCACACCGTTGAGGTCAGCAACAGGATTGTTGCGCTGCACAAAGGCGAAGTGGTCAAAGACATTCAAACTTCGGAGGAAACCTTAAAGGAATTAGAACTATTTTTTGCCGTTTAAAATTCAACGCAACAGTCGTAGACTAAACTTTTACCGCTAATTTGCTAATTGCATTTATTAATTTAAATGTTCAGTTTGCGAATTAGCGGTTTTTTTTGGGCGTAACCCTCCGTGATTGCTTCGTCGTTCCTCCTCGCAACTTCGGGTCGGGCTGTACGCTGTATCCACGCTAAAAAGCGAGGGATGCCGCTTCCATCCCTTACGCACGATAGGAAAACCGAAATATAACACCATAATTTTCACGATAGCAAAAAGAAATGTATTTTTACCACTAAATATACTAAAACGGGTATTTACTAGTTAATTGATAAAAAACGTTTTCCATTGAAAATCAATAGATTCAAGCAGTTATTTTTCTTTTTCTTTTTTTCTTTTTTGGCAGCCTGTTCTACCAAGAGAGATACTTTTATGGCAAGAAATTCACACGCGTTAAGTACCAAGTATAATATTTTATATAACGGTCAAGTAGGATTGGAGAAAGGAGTTCTGGCGGTAAATGCCAATAGCGATGATGATTTTTGGCAACTTCTGCCGGTAGAAAAAATGCAAATTGTAGAAGATTTTACTTCCACAACAAAACCTAAAAATACCGATTTTGAATTGGCAGAAGCCAAAGCGACCAAAGCCATTCAAAAACATTCGATGAACATTGGTGGCAGAGAAAAAAACAGTCAAATAGACGAAGCGTATCTGATGCTTGGAAAAGCCAGGTATTACGACCAGCGATTTGTTCCGGCACTCGATGCTTTCAATTACATTCTCTACAAATATCCAAACAGCAGCAAGATTTATGAAGCCAAAATTTGGCGGGAAAAAACAAACATGCGTCTGGGAAATGATGCTTTGGTCATAAAAAACATCAGTAAATTAGTAGAAGATCACGACCTGAAAAATCAAGTTTTTGCGGATGCAAATGCCCTTTTGGCCGCTTCTTTTTTTAATTTAGAAGAAAAAGACAGCGCTGTTGCTAAGATCAAAAACGCGATTGAATTCACTAAAATAAATCAGGAAAAAGCACGATACCGTTTTGTTTTGGGACAACTGTATCAGGGATTAGGATACAAAGACAGCGCGGTTGCATCCTATCAATCCGTGATTGACATGAACCGAAAATCCGAAAGAAGATTTGTCATTCAGGCGCATGCCAAAAAAGCCGAATTGTTTGATTATGAAAAGGGAGATTTTAATTCTTTTGTTGAAACCTACGATGAATTAATAGAAGACAGAGAGAACAGGCCTTATAAAGATATGATTTTTCATCAAATGGCAGTGTTTTATGATAAACAAAACAGACAGGAACAAGCCTTAGATTTTTATAACGCCTCGTTAAAGACCAGTTCAAAAGACACCTATTTAGTAGCTTCAAATTATAGAAATTTAGGAAACCTGTATTTTAGAAATGCGGATTATCCTGTGGCGGCAAAATATTATGACAGTACCTTGGTTAAATTGAATACAAAATTAAGGGAGTTTAATAAAATACAAAAAATAAGAAGCAATCTCGATGAGGTCATTTTGTATGAAGCGCTTGCAAAGCGAAATGACAGCATCCTGAATGTGGTGGCGATGAACCCTGCGGATCGTCAAACTTATTTTGAAAAGTATATCGTTCAACTAAAAGAAAAAGAGGAGGCCAAAAGACTTTTAGCGGAGCAAAATAAAGCAAAACAGGAAAACATAGAGCGGAATAATTCGATTGGATCGGCAGGTTCGGCTTCAGATCAAGAGTCCGCAAAACCCATTCGGAAATCACCCATGATGCCACCAACCATTCCCAGCGCGACGACCCAATCAGCGGGTAGTTTCTATTTTTATAATCCTACAACAGTTGCTTTTGGAAAAGTAGACTTCAAGAAAAATTGGGGCGAAAGGACTTTAAATGGGAATTGGAGACTTTCATCAGGAAATGCTAACCCAACTTTGGCTGCTGCTTCGGTTGAGGACAGTCAATCCGTTGAAAAGAAAACGGAATCAAATAAAATTATAGAAGAACATACACCAGATTTTTACCTGAAACAGCTTCCTACGGCACAAATCGAGTTAGACAGTATAGCCAAAGAACGTAATTTTGCTTACTATCAATTGGGTATTATTTATAAGGAAAAATTCAAAGAAAATAGTTTGGCTATTGCAAAACTGGAACAATTATTAAACAATAATCCAGAGGAAAAGCTGGTACTTCCAGCGATGTATAATTTGTATAAATTATATCAAATCACCGATGTAAACATGGCAACTGCGATGAAAAAGAAGATAACAATTCGGTTTCCGGATTCGCGTTATGCACAAATAATTAACAACACCAATCCGGATGCAATTTCTCAAACCGAAACCCCGGAAAGCGTCTATGCTAAGTGGTATAAAGCATTCCAAGAAGAGCAATTTATTGCCGTTATAGAGCATTCAGACAGCTTGATTACTCAATTTTCAGGCGAGGATATTGTATCTAAATTCGAATTGCTCAAAGCAAGTGCCATTGGAAAACTAAAAGGTGTGACGGCCTACAAAAACGCATTACAAGAGGTGGCTGATAATTATCCAAATAGCGAAGAAGGCAAAGGAGCACAGGTTATTTTGAATGACCAAATCCCGTTTTTAGAGAAAATGGAGTTGAATACAACGGATTCAAATAATTGGAAAATTCTATATCAAGTAGGTTCTCGTGACGATAAAAACACAAAAGCAGTGGAAGAAAAAATTAAAATGTTCATAGCCAGTGAAAATCTTCAGAAACTATATTATTCCTATGATATTTATACGGAGAAAGAAAATTTCATTACCATTCACGGTATAAAATCACGGGTTTATGCAACTGACATAACATTGGTTTTAGCAGAGAACATAAAATATAAAATCACGGATGCCGCAATAGTGGTTTCAGGTGAAAACTACAAAGTAATCCAAATCAAGAAAAATCTCGAAACGTATTTGGTACCAAAAAAGCAATAATTATGTTTGATAAAAAAGCAAAATCCTATACCGATCTTTTAGGAAAAACGAATCGGATTGTTGAAGGAACTACGATAAAAGGCGATATTATTTCGCAGGCTGATTTTAGATTAGACGGAAATTTAATTGGTAATTTTCAGTCAGAAGGAAAAATAGTGATTGGACCCGCAGGAAGTGTCACTGGAGATATTGTATGCAAAAATGCGGACATCGAAGGAAAATTTGAAGGTAAAATTCAGGTAACCGAAGTATTGAATGTAAAATCAAAGGCCAGTATTCATGGAGAAGTTATTGTAGGGAAATTAGCAGTAGAGCCAGGCGCTGATTTTAGTGCATCTTGTGCCATGAAAACAAATATTAAAAATGTAATGCAAAACGATGGACAACAAACCACCCCCGAAAAGAGCGAATAAATGGCTGCAGTTCATTAATATTCCAATTCAAATGGGAGTTATCATATTTTTGTTTTCCTATCTTGGGGACTGGTTAGACGAGAATTATCCCCATCCAAGAGTATATTACAGTAAAATTGTAGTGATGGTTGGCGTGGTTTTGGCATTGTACAATGTAATCCGTCAGGTAAACGAAATCAATAAAACGCAGTAATTTTTCAAAATAAAAAGCGTAAAAACCAATCGTAACACGTTCCGATTTTACAAATTAAAATAACGTTGCGCCTGAGTGCCTTTGCGGCAAAAAACAAATACAATGAATTTAAAAAAATACAAACCACTGCTGCCTTTATTGGTGCTTGCGGGATTGGCTTACGGTATTCATAGAGTTATTTTTTATGTTTTGCACATAAATGACTCCACTTTTTACTATTCGATAGAAACCCTATACCTGCTGTTCTTGGCGTTGTCAATTATGGTATTTGTGGTTTTGCTGAAAGTGAAAGAACGAAGTTTTGATAATGTAGGCATGTCATTTCTTTTGAGCACCAGTATCAAAATGATAGTTTGTTATTTGATTTTAAAGCCTATATTGCGGGTTACAATTGAAATTAAATCAATAGAGAAAATTAATTTTTTTATAATGTTTATTCTCTTTTTAGCAATCGAAACCATATTAACAATACGTATCTTAAACGAAAAGCAATAAATATATTTTTTAAGGAACAAATCCATCAAAAATAATTTTTTATATTCTTTTGCATATTAATAAAAGATGTACATTTGCACCAAATTTCAGAAACGTAATAAATTAAGATAATTAACTGTTATGGTGATTTCAAACAAACCACTTAGATTCATAGTAGCGACTTTAGTAGCGTGTCTTCCTTTAATTAGTTTTGCAAATCCGGAACAGGATTCTGTGAAAGTAAAAACAGAAGTTGCTCATGAGGCAGCTGAAGGAGCTCATGCTGAACCAACAGATGTAAAATCTGAAATTAAGGAATTTATCAATCATCATCTTTTAGATTCACATTCTTTTACCTTCAATGCGGATAAAGAATCAGGATCACATAATGGTTTTTCATTGCCTGTTATCCTTTGGGACAATGGTTTGCAAGTATTTTCTTCTTCAAAATTTCATTATGGTGAAGAAACAGCAGAACACAATGGAAACTTCTACGTATTGCACCACGAAAAAATATACAAAACAGCTGCGGACGGAAGTTTAACAGAAGGCGAACATGGTCATCCTACTAATGTAACGCCACTTGATTTATCCATCACTAAAAGTGTGGTTGGTATTTTGTTTGTCGCCATTTTAATGTTTATCTTGTTTAAAGGTTTAGCAAAATCATATACTAAAAACGGAGGAATCGCTTCAGGAGCCGGACGCATATTTGAACCGATTGTTTTGTATGTCAGAGACGAAATTGCCATACCAAATATTGGAGAAAAAAATTATAAGAAATACATGAGTTACTTGTTAACGATATTTTTCTTTATTTTATTTCTAAACATTTTAGGGTTAACGCCACTGGGATTCAATATAACGGGAAATATTGCTATAACAGCATCACTGGCTATTTTGACGTATGTAATTACCACTTTCTCAGCCAATAAAAATTACTGGGCACACATTTTCTGGATGCCAGGGGTGCCAACTCCAATGAAATTTATTTTGGCGCCAATTGAATTATTGGGAACCATCATCAAACCATTTTCATTAATGATCCGTTTGTACGCTAATATTTTAGCAGGACACGTAGTTTTGATGAGTATCATTGGTTTAATGTTTATTTTTAAAAGTTGGATTGGAAGCAGTTTGTCATTTGGATTGGCATTTGTGCTTATGATTCTTGAAATATTAGTAGCTTTTTTACAAGCGTATATTTTCACTATGTTATCCGCACTTTATTTTGGAGCAGGAAACGAAGAGCATCATCACGAAGAGGCTCACCATTAAGTCGAAAGTCAAACGTTGAAAGTTTAAAAGTCACCTTGACTTTACATTCGACCTTACAACTTTAGACTATTAATAAAAATGTTTAATTTTTAATTTATATATTATGGAAATTCCAACTATTGTAGGAGCAGGTTTAATCGTTATCGGAGCGGGTTTAGGTATTGGTAGAATTGGTGGTTCAGCAATGGACGCTATTGCTCGTCAACCAGAAGCTTCTGGAAAAATCCAAACAGCTATGCTTATCGCAGCTGCACTTATTGAAGGTATTGGTTTTGCTGCGTTATTCGCATCTTAATTAAAACTAAAAAAAACAATAGTTACAACGGTTGGTTGTAACTATTGTTTTTAAAATTAAAACATTACAAATTGCGATTAAAAGCAATTCATACTTTAAAATTTATAATTAGATATAATGGATAAGTTAATAAATGATTTTTCGTTTGGTTTGTTTATTTGGCAAATAGTAATATTTGTAGGATTGATATTCTTGTTAAAAAAATTCGCTTGGAAACCAATTCTGGATGCAGTTAATGATAGAGAAGAAGGAATTAAAAATGCCTTACTATCTGCTGAAAACGCTAGAAAAGAAATGCAAAATCTTCAAGCTGACAACCAACGTATTTTACAAGAAGCAAGATTAGAGCGTGACAACATGCTTAAAGACGCTCGTGAAATAAAAGAGAAAATGGTTGCTGATGCAAAAAATGAAGCACAGGCTCAAGGATTAAAAATGATCGAGCAAGCGAAAGCAGCAATTGAAAGTGAAAAAAATGCAGCCATGGCCGAATTGAAATTACAAGTTTCAACATTGTCATTGAATATCGCAGAAAAAATATTGAAAGACGAATTATCTAACAAAGAAGCTCAAACTAAATTAGTTGAGAAAATGTTAGGTGATGTAAAGTTAAACTAACAATTATGGCAAGTACAAGAGCAGCAATTCGCTATGCAAAAGCAATTCTAGACTTAGCAAACTCAAAAGGTGTTGCCGAAGTTGTAAATAACGACATGAAATTGATTGCTTCGACAATTAAGGGTAATTTAGAATTGAGTACTTTTATTCAAAACCCGACCATGAAAGTGGAGGTAAAAGAAAAAGCACTGTTAGAAGTTTTTGCCGGTATAAATGGCGTAACTCAAGGGTTGTTTCATTTATTATTTGAAAACAAAAGATTCGAAATTCTAGAAGCAATTGCCATAGAGTACAGTAAATTATCGGATATTATGAATGGTATTGAAGTAGCGCAGGTTACTACAGCGATTCTTATGGATGCAGCATTAGAAGCTAAAGTTTTGGCTAAAATTGCAACACTTTCGGATAAAAAAATCACAATAGAAAATATAGTAGATGCTTCAATCATTGGAGGATTTATTCTTAGAATAGGCGACAAGCAATACAATGCTTCAGTAGCCAACAGATTACAAGTATTAAAAAGAGAGTTAAGTAATTAGTTTTATTGCACATTTAAGTGTCTAAATTATAAATTAAGATGGCGGAAATCAAACCTGCTGAAATTTCAGCAATATTAAGAAAGCAAGTAGAAGGTTTTGAATCTGGTGCTACACTAGAAGAAGTAGGAACAGTACTTCAAGTTGGAGATGGTATTGCTCGTGTTTACGGGCTTTCGAATGTTCAATATGGAGAGTTAGTTGAATTTGACAATGGATTAGAAGCTATTGTTTTGAATCTTGAAGAAGATAATGTAGGTGTAGTTCTTTTAGGACCATCTACAGGAATCAAAGAAGGTTCAACTGCTAAAAGAACACAACGTATTGCTTCTCTTAAAGTAGGAGAACAAATGGTAGGTCGTGTAGTAAACACACTTGGTTTTCCTATTGATGGAAAAGGACCAATCGGTGGAGACTTATACGAAATGCCGTTAGAAAGAAAAGCTCCTGGAGTTATCTTCCGTCAACCCGTTACTGAGCCATTACAAACAGGAATAAAAGCAGTAGATGCTATGATTCCAGTAGGTCGTGGACAACGTGAGCTAGTTATTGGTGACCGTCAAACAGGTAAATCAACTGTTTGTATCGATACTATCTTAAATCAAAAAGAATTTTACGATGCTGGGAAACCAGTATTTTGTATCTATGTTGCTATTGGACAAAAAGCTTCGACTGTAGCAGGAATTGCTAAAATGTTAGAAGAAAAAGGCGCAATGGCATATACCATTATTGTTGCTGCAAATGCTTCTGATCCAGCTCCAATGCAAGTGTATGCTCCTTTCGCAGGTGCTGCAATTGGAGAATATTTTAGAGATTCAGGTCGTCCGGCTTTAATTGTTTATGATGATTTATCTAAACAAGCGGTTGCATACCGTGAGGTTTCTCTGTTATTGAGAAGACCACCGGGACGCGAAGCATATCCTGGAGACGTTTTCTACCTTCACAGTAGATTATTAGAACGTGCTTGTAAAGTAATTGCAGATGATGGAATTGCTAAAGACATGAACGATTTACCAGATTCATTGAAATCAATTGTAAAAGGTGGTGGTTCATTGACGGCGCTGCCAATTATTGAAACTCAAGCTGGTGACGTTTCTGCATACATCCCAACAAACGTAATTTCTATTACAGATGGTCAAATTTTCCTTGATGGAGATTTGTTTAACTCTGGGGTTCGTCCGGCAATTAACGTAGGTATTTCGGTATCTCGTGTTGGAGGAAATGCTCAAATAAAATCAATGAAAAAAGTAGCAGGTACATTGAAACTGGATCAAGCACAATTCCGTGAATTAGAAGCGTTTGCTAAATTTGGTTCTGATCTTGATGCCGTTACTTTAAATGTAATTGAAAAAGGAAGAAGAAACGTTGAAATCTTGAAACAAGGTTTGAACGATCCATATACTGTTGAAGATCAAGTTGCAATTATCTACGCTGGTTCTAAAAACTTATTGAGAAATGTTCCTGTGAACAAAGTAAGAGAATTTGAGAAAGATTTCTTGGAATTCTTGAACAACAAACACAGAGCAACTCTTGACGCTTTAAAAGCAGGAAAATTAACAGACGAAATTACAGATGTAATTGAATCTGTGGCAAAAGAATTATCAGCAAAATATAACTAAAACTAGTCAAAAGTTGTAAAGTCGAAAGTCTTAAAGTCAGTTTATCTGCTTTTGAGGACTTTAGACTTTATGACTTTACGACATTAGACTAATATAAAATGGCAAATTTAAAGGAAATCCGTAATAGAATTACTTCCGTTTCATCTACGATGCAAATTACATCGGCAATGAAAATGGTTTCTGCAGCAAAGCTAAAGAAAGCACAAGATGCAATCACAGCAATGCGCCCTTATGCCGAAAAATTAACGGAATTATTGCAAAATCTTTCTGCCACGCTTGATGGTGAGATAGGAGGAGAGTTTACCATACAACGAGAGATCAAGAAAGTATTATTAGTTGTAATAACTTCTAACAGAGGTTTAGCGGGTGCTTTTAATACGAATGCAATCAAAGAAGCAAAAAGTCGTGTTGAATTTTATACAGGGAAGCAAGTGGATATTTTTGCTATTGGCAAAAAAGGAAATGATGTTTTGAGTAAAACACATTCAGTGGTTGATAATCAAAGCGTTGTTTTTGATGACTTGACTTTTGATGCTGTAGCTAAAATTGCGGATACATTAACGGAGAAATTCGTTTCAGGAGAATATGATAAAATTGAGTTGATTTATAACCAATTTAAAAATGCCGCAACACAAATCGTTCAAACCGAACAATTTTTGCCATTGGCACCTATAAAATCTGATCTTACAGTTTCAACTGGTGATTATATTTTTGAACCTTCAAAAGAAGAAATCGTGTTGACTTTAATTCCAAAATCATTAAAAACACAATTGTATAAAGGAATTCGGGATTCATTTGCTTCAGAGCACGGAGCCCGTATGACTGCGATGCATAAAGCAACTGATAATGCAACGGAAATGAGAAATCAATTGAAATTAACATATAATAAGGCACGTCAGGCTTCTATTACTAACGAAATCTTAGAGATTGTTGGTGGTGCCGAAGCGTTGAATGGGTAATAAAGTATTGATTCAAAATATATAAAGAGTCACGCTATGCGTGACTCTTTTTTTGTTTCTAAGGGAATTGCTTAATAATCTTTTTTTTCTTAAACCAATCCTTGTTTATCCCATAAATCATAATACTTTCCTTTTTGTTCTAATAAATCCGTGTGATTTCCGGACTCCACGATAGTGCCATTTTCCATTACCAAAATAGTGTCTGCGTTAGCTATAGTACTCAATCGATGGGCAATGACGATAACTGTTTTCCCCTGAGATTTAAAATTATCAATCACTTCTTTTACAATGCGCTCTGAATTAGTATCTAATGAAGAAGTTGCTTCATCCATTAGTAACACTTCCGGGTTTTTGTACAAGGCTCTTGCTATAGCAATACGTTGTTTTTGTCCTCCAGAGAGCATGGCGCCATTTTCACCAATTTGAGTTTCAAAACCATTGGGCAATTTCTCCACAAACTCTGTAATTCCCAATTGTTTGGACAAATCTAAAATGCGTTGAATATTTGGAAATGAATCGCCTAAAGCAATGTTTTCGATAATATTTCCCGAAAACAGATTGAGCTGTTGCGGAATGACACCAATGCAATTCCGTAAACTCTGATAATGTATGAATTGAGAATCATATTCTCCAATATAAATTTTTCCTTCTTTTATGGGATATAAGTTTTGCAACAGTGAAATCAGTGTCGTTTTACCACTTCCGCTTTCGCCAACGATAGCTGTGGTTTCATTTTTCTTGAAAACCGCATTAAAATTTTTGAAAACTTCTGTTCGGGAGCCATAACGAAACGTTACATTTTCGAATTTTATATCTCCTATGTTTTCTCTTTGTAATTCGACTTTATTTTCTGTCTCTTCTCGTTCTAAATCCATTATCTCAAATAGACGATCTGCGGCAATTAAGGCATTTTGAGCGGTTTTATTCATCCCAATTAATGATGCTACTGGTGAGGTAAAATAGCCAATTAATGCATAGAATGAAAACAATTCACCTGGAGTTATAGCTCTGTCAATTACATAACCAGAACCTATCCACATAAGTATTACTGTAAATATAGAGGCCAAGAACTGCGTTGAAGTCCCAGCAAAAAGACCATTTAGTCCAGATTTGTAGCCAGTAAAAAGTAATTTAACAAACTTGTTTTCTGTTTTTAAATTTGAAAATTCTTCAATTCCAAATTCTTTAACCGTTCTAATATGGGTAATACTCTCGACTAATTGCGTTTGCAATTCCGCAGCATTCTCCATGATAACGCGTTCCACTTTTTTATTGAACTTATTTAAAATAAAATAAATAGCTCCATAAAATGGAATCACCAGCAGAATCACCAAGGCCAATTTCCAATAATAGGTAAACATCAAGGTAAAGGAAAAAATCACAATGAAGATATTTACAATCATATCAATCGCCACTTCATTGATAAAAGATCTAATTTTTACCGCATCGCCAATCCGGGATGTGATTTCTCCAACTTGCATCGTGTCAAAAAAACGTTGCGGAAGATGGAGTAAATGTTTATAGTATCCTAAAATTAATTTGGCATCAATCAATTGCCCCGTTTTCATAACAAAAACACTCTTTTGAGAACCGATGTAGGCTTGCAATATGATGATAAAAATCATGGAAACACTCAGCAAATTGAGTAAGTTTCTGTTGCCTTCAACCAAAACATAATCGGTAATTTTTTGAATGTAGATGGACATGGCCAATCCTAAAACGGTAAAAAGTATGGCACCCGCCAAAGCCTGAATTAAAATGGTTTTATGTGGCTGTACCAAATCCCAAAAGCGTTTTAATGGAGTAACTTTTTCGTTATATTCCTTGAAATCATCATTCGGTGCAAAAAGAATCAGTACACCAGTCCAGATTTTTTGAAATTCTTCATACGTATAGGTTTCCATTTTGCCAAAAGCGGGATCCATTACCGTTATGGTTCCCCCTCCTTTGGAGGGGTTAGGGGAGGATTCAACTTTATAAATCACCACATAATGATGCAATTGTTCTTTTACTATAATGTGAGCAATAGCAGGGAGCGGAATTTTATCAATAGCATCTATGCCTCCTTTTACTCCCTTGGCAGAAAAACCCATTTTTTCGGCAGCTTCAATTATCCCCAGCACATTGGTACCTCTTTTATCGGTATTCGCAAATTGACGAATGCGCGCTATAGGCAGATTAACTTTGTAATGATTGCCAATAGAAGCGAGACAAGCAGCACCACAATCTTTAATATCATGTTGTTTTATTTTTATTGAAGCCATTATAAGAGTATAGATGATAGAAAAAAGACTTTAGAATTTTCTCAGAGAGTATAAATTATTTTATAAAATTTTACCAGTTTAAGATTTGGATGCAATTTGTTTTGGGTTGAGCCAATCATCGACTTTGTCAAACAATAAATCAAATAAGCTTCTTCTTGTAATGATGTATCGTGTGGTTAGGGTCATTCCTTTTGTAATTTGGGTTTTGTAACCGGATTGCAATTGCATTGCGGTAGTATTCAGTGCGCATCGTACTTTAAAAAAAGCTTGTTCCCCTTGAATGGTAATATTACGGTCAATATCGATTACTTTTCCTTCTAGCAAACCCCATTGGTTGTAATTGAAAGCATCGAGTTGAAATTTCACCTTTTGATTTTTTCTAATTAAACCTATATCGTTTGGTGAAACGGTGCTTTCTACAATCAATTGATCTATTGCCGAAATAGAGGCTATAGGTTGAGAGGCGTTCAAGAAAGAACCAGCTTGAATTCCTGAGAAATTTTCTATAGTTCCAGATAATGGTGCTGTTATATAATAGTTTTGCGCTTCTACTTTTATTTTTTCTAGGGTGCCGTTTAGGTTTTGAAGTTGCATTTGTAGCTCTCGTTTGCTGTTTTGCCAAAGGCTACGTTGGTTTTTTTCTAAACCAGAAAGTGCTTGCTGAGCATACGTATAATCAAAACTATATTTCTCAAATTCAGCTTTGGCAATTATGCCCTTATCATGCAACTGTTTGTTTCGGTCATATACTATTTTTGATTGGGCAATTTTGCTTTGCAATTCCTCTCTTTTATTATTGTAACTCTGCCACTCTTGCTGCATAGCAAGTGTTTTAAAACCCGTAGCCCTGCCTTGTGTAACTTGAGTTAAATCATGAATTTGATCCTGAATAGTAGCCGCCGTCACTTGATTATTGGCTTTCTCGGTATTTAAATTTTCTTGGGTAATGGCAATCAGGGTATCTCCTTGTTGCACTACTTGGTTATTCTTTATTTTTATAAAAGTTACTTTGCCATTCACTAAGCTACTTACTGGAACATTGTCAGTAGTACTTCGCACGATACCGCGACTCTGACTGCTAATGTCTATTTTGATGACAGGCAATAGTGCCAGAAAAATAAGTATAGCCAGAATCAAGACCAAGTAAATAGAAATACTCTTGGTTTTGTTTTTTGCGATAAGGTTTTCGAGAGTGTTTATGGGATCTTGACTGAAGTTCATTTTTTTTAGTGAATTTATAAGACACGTTTGTATAGATAATAAAAACATGGAGAACCTGCAATCCAACAAACAAATTTCCTTTAACTGATTACTATTTCAATACTAAAAAGACTGCCTAATAAAATAGGCAGTCTCACAATAAAAATCTTGATTTAAAAGTTATTTTTTAACTTTTGAATATGAGCAATTAACGCTCCTAAAGCAATACCTATGATAAATATCTTAAACCAATAAGGAGCTAAGTATTGCATTATTTTATGATAAGTCATTGTGTTAATTTTATGATGTTGCCCAGTCTACAAATTTATAGACGCCATATCCAACTAAAGCACCTACAACAACAACGCCAACAACTGTAGCCCCTGCAGCAGCCACGGCTATCACTGCTGGAGCAAGATAACCTCCTTCAGTCTCTTTGGACTCTTGGATACTAATTTCCTTTAAATTCAACGCTTCTAAATTCATATTTTAATTTTTTGATATTTAACATTATTTTTGTCCTTGAGCAACTGCTGCACCTACACCAACTCCTACCCAAAATGCAGTAGCTACAGTTTCAGCAGATATTGCTATTCCCCATATTAGAAGAGGTATAAACCCACCTTCTGTTCCTTTAACTTCTTGAGCATTAAGCTCCACTAAATTCAAATTATCTAAATTCATTTTTTAAGTTTTTAAAATTACACATTTCATTTCAATAAAAAGTTTCTCGAGAACTTTTGTGCTTGGTTTTTTTTAGAGACCATAGCTTTCAAACTCCTTGCTCTGTTTTTTTTGAAAGGGTTACAGTACAGCTGAATTATTCCCTTATGCTTTGTTTTTTGAGGAACAAATACCTTTACATAAAACCTCATGCTCTGTTTTTTTTGAAAGGGTTACAGTACAGCTGAATTATTCCCTTGTAATTGGCCAATTGATTTAGGAAAGTAATCTACATTTAAAAGTAACGTCTTACTCCAAACGCTTTCACTTTCTTTGTGCCAAAACTAGAGTAAGAAGAGGTTCTAAGCAAACTGTTGTTATCGGAATTCCTGAATTCCGATACTGAATTCACGGAATTCCACAAATTGTATTTTATAAATCACTGAAAATATGCTATTTAAATAATGTAAAAAAATCATTATTTTTAAGATTATTTTAGTGATGTTGCTGTATTTTTGTGCAAAATCTACTGTAATGACTAACCAACGTTTTATTAAAATAGTGCTTTTAATACTGTTTCCTTATTGTTTATTGGCGCAAACGGCTGATAAATTTATCGGAAAAGATTCGTATGAAGATTTAAAAAAAGAGTTTATTTTACAGAAAAGTGATAATAATAAGAAAACATTTATTTCGGAAATCATTTCTAAATCTTATTCTAGAAAAAATAATTTAAGTCTTTCACGGGGTTTTTATCTTTTATCAACATTATACAAAGGAAATAAAGCAATACAATACCTTGATTCATCTATTGCCTATTCAACTAATCAAAATGATTATAATTTTCCAGCATTGTCTTATTCTAGAAAGGCATATGAGTTAAGAATGCAATTTAAGTATAGCAAGGCTTTAGCTAATTATTTCAAAGCAGAAAAATATGCTAAAGACAATAATGAAGATTTAAATTTTTATATCAAGCGGTCAATTGGTGTTTTAAGGTCAGAGGAATTAGGTGAAGTAGAGGAGGCATTGCTACTATATCGTGAATGTTTAAGTTACATAAGAAAAAAAGACATATCATCTTTAAAATACAGTAGCGATTATCACAATCTTTTATTTGTGATTGCCGATGCGCACAAATCATTAAAGAATTTAGACTCTGCTAGTTTTTATAACAAATTAGGGTACAAAGAATCGATTATAACCAACGATAAGTTTTATATACCATATTTTATTTTAAATGAAGGTGCAAATGAAATGTTAAAGAAAAATTACAAAGCATCTTTAGATAGTATAAATAAGGCATTGCCTCAAATAATATTAGATAAAAATTTTGGTAATATACTGGCGTCTTATTTTTATTTAGGAAAGTCGTACGCTGGTATGAGTAGTGAAAAGAAAGCGATTCAAAATTTTATCAAAGTAGATTCCATGTATTTATTAAATAAAAGAATTACACCAGAGTTTATAAGTGGGTATTCCTATTTAATTGAATATTACAAAAAAACTGGAGACAAAGAAAATCAATTAAAATTCTTGAATAAGTTTATGAGTATTGATAGCATATTACAAAGAAACTATAAGCATTTAAATAAAGTTTTAGTCAAAGAATATGACACTCCTCGTTTACTTGCAGAAAAAGAATCCCTTGTACAATCCTTGCAAAACAATGAATCTAGATATTTTATATGGATTTTGATTCTAATAGTAGGTATTGGAGGCTTAATAGGCTACCAATTTTATTCAAAAAAACAATATCAAAAACGATTTGAAGCAATTATTCGTCCTACATCAGTTGATTTTCAGCCTTCTGGTGCTATAAAAAAGGAAGATGATTTTAAACAAGAAAGTAAATCACAAGAATCACGAGGTATAGCAATAGAGGTTGTGGAGCAATTATTAGAGAAGTTAGTCTACTTTGAACGCAATAAGGGATATTTAGAGAATACGATTACCATTCAAAAAGTAGCTTTGCAGTTAAATACAAATACAAAATATTTGTCTAATGTTATTAATGAACATAAAGGAAAAACGTTTGTGCATTATATTAACGATTTGAGAATTACACATGCGGTTGACCAATTGCAAGCCCAAACGAAATTACGAAATTACACCATGCCTTTTTTAGCGAAGGAGTTTGGATTCAATTCTGCCGAAGCTTTTGCTGCGGCTTTTTATAAGAAAAACAAGATTAAGCCTACTTTTTTTCTAAAAGCACTAGAAAATGAAAAATATTCATAACTATTTCGTTTTCAGTTAATTATTTTATATAGCGCTATCGGAATTCACGGAATTCCGCCAATAACTTTTAATTTTTTTTAGCTATTATCAGGCCAAGCTTTTACTTTTGCAACTTGTATAATAAATAAATAATTTTATCACATGAAAACAGAAAAAAAACAAACAAAAACGCAATCAAAGTTCAATTTAGAAAAAATGAAAGTAGCTCAATTGGATAACTTACATTTAATAAATGGTGGTTTTTTAAAATTGACTGGTGACATTGAAACTGTAACTGACTCTTTAATGCCTCCTCCCAATAACTTTAACTTAAAAAAATGAAAAATATTTATTTAATTTTTTTAGTCTGTATAATTTTAAGTTGTGCCACAAAAAAAAATGGAGTTTATGTTTTAAAAAATGAATCAATTAGCTCTGGTTGGCGAAGTTTAGATTCTTTAAATTGGTTTCATAAAGTCAATAAAGATCAAAATGCTTTTATCATTGATTTTATTCAAGTCAAAAAAACATCTAAAAGTAAAGTTCGAAACAATAATGTTGTGGTTGCTATAATTGACACTCCATTAGATACTAATCATGAATATTTAAAGAATAATATTTGGTTCAATAAACATGAAATTCCTTCTAACGGTATAGATGACGATAAAAATGGCTATGTAGACGATATTAATGGTTGGAATTTTATAGGAACAAGAGATAATGGTTATTTAGTTTGGGTTAATTTTGAATTTGTAAGATTTTTGAAAATTTTGAACGCTAATTCTAATCCTCAATTAACTATTCAAAACCTAGGCGGTGATGAATATAAACGTATAATCAACACTTATAACAAGCAATTTGGAGCTTATGACAACTGGTTAAAATCACAACAATACATTGTTGATAATTATCAAATAGCAAAAGATAGCTTAAAAAGATATTTTCCTAATGAAAAGTATTCAATCAAGGAATTAGATAGTTTGTATCTCAAGCATAAAATTAATGATAAAACTTTTAAACAAAGACGTGAAGACAAGGATTATGATATTGGTGCAATGATAGGTTTTATAAAGTCAAGATTGCAAGCAGGAGAGAATACAATTGAGGAAGCTTTAGATACAAGGGTTCGAATAGATTCGATAGTCAACAGAAATCTAAATGTAAATTTTGATGAAAGAATATATATTAAAGGCAATCCTTATTTAGTTAGTAAAGGATATGGAAATGCGACTATCTCAGAAAACAAGGCAGGCAAAAGATCTACGCATAATCATTCAACTAAGGTATCAGGTATTGTATCGATGATTGCAAAAAATAATTTCAAGATAATGCCGTTAGTAATTTCGGCATCAGGTGATGAATACGATCAGGATATAGCTAATGCGATATATTATGCAGTAGATAATGGTGCAAAGGTTATCAATATGTCATTTGGTAAAGAATTTTCTTTATATAAAGAATTGGTAATAGAAGCATTAAAGTATGCAATGAAAAGGGATGTATTGATTGTACATTCTGCGGGTAACAATAAATTCAATATTGACGAAAACCCTTATTATCCGTCAGATACAGAATTTAAGGATGATGCAAAAGAAGTCGTAGATAATTTTATCAATGTAGGCGCCACTACTGCAAAAGCAGACAGTACTTTTGTGGCCTCTTATTCAAATTACGGCAAGAAGAATGTAGATTTATTTGCTCCTGGAGATAAAATTTATACCACAACCGCAGGCAATAGTTATGGCTATGATTCAGGTACTTCACTTGCAGCACCCATGGTTTCTGGAACAGCGGCTTTAATATGGTCGTATTATCCTAAACTAACAGCTAAGGAGGTTAAACAAATTATTCTAGAATCAGGAACGGCTTACGATTTAGACGTTTTGGTCCCTGGTGGAGAGGGCAAAAAAATCAAATTTAGTGAATTATCTAAATCAGGAAAAGTATTAAATGTCTATAACGCGATGCAACTCGCTGAGAAAGTGAGTAAAAAGAAACGATAATGCACCACTATCAAGTTCGTCCTTTCTCGCACTATGTTTTAAGAACCCCTTTATTTCCATTGCCTTTCTATTTTGATTTATTGGAAAATTATTCCGAAGAGGCCTTATTGCTGCAGTTTGAAAACCCTTATGTTAGAGAAGCCATTCGTATGGCTTCACCGGAACTACTAACAGCTTTAAAAAAATGGAAAGCTGATCCTTCCAGTGTATCACCTAAAAAAAGGGAGAGTTTGCAGCTTAGTTTACTGAAATACATTGCGCGAATATCAACTCGTTGTACTCCTTTCGGGTTATTTGCGGGTTGTTCAGTTGGAAAAATAGCTTCTGAAACGAACATTATACTCAATTCAACTGAAAATTTTAGTCGTTTTACACAATTTGACATGCAATTTTGGGTGGCATTATTACGAGAATTTGCTAAAAGAGAAGAAGTTATACCTTATCTTAAATATTATCCTAATAATTCGATCTATGCTCTTGGGGATTTTTACCGCTATGTTGATTACAACTATGTAAAAACAAAAAGAGTCCATACCATTTCAGCATTGCGAAAAACAGCCCTTTTAAGTGAATTAGTGCTTAAAGCAACATCAGGGATGACTGTTGATGAAATGGTTTGTCTTCTTGCCGATGATGATTCTGAAACCGCAGAAGCTTTAGAATATATTAATCAGCTTATCGATTTTCAGTTTCTTGTAAGTGAATTGGATGCAACAGTTACAGGTAGTGATGAATGGGGACGCGTTTTTTCTATCATCGATAAAATTCCGAACTTAAAAAAAGATTCTCAACTTTTGCAAAGTATAAGAACTCAATTTTTAGTATTAGACCAAACGCTTGTTCCTTCTGAAAAAGACTATGAAGCGATACAGGATTTAATTGAGAAAACAGGTGTGGAGTTTGATGAAAAATATCTTTTTCAAACTGATTTAAATACGACCGCTTCCGTAAATACTTTGAGTACTAGTTCACAAAATAAAGTCTTCCAAGCGGTTCGTTTTTTAAACGGAATTCAAAAGCAAAAGAAGTCTGAAAACCATACTAATTTTATAAAAGCATTCACACAAAGGAATGAATCAAGAGAAATGCCTTTGACAACTGTTTTAGATACTGAAACGGGAATTGGGTATCTTCAAAATTCTGAAATGAATGATACGCATGAGATTTTGGAGCATTTTTCTTTTAAAAGTAAAGTTCAAGAAACAATCCTCGAACCTTGGACGGCTTATGATTTTATAATGGAGAAGAAACTTCAGCAATGTATTCTTAAAAATGAAGAAGCAGTATCGCTTTCTGAAAAGGATTTTCCGGATTTTGATCCTAGTTGGAATAATGCACCAGCTACTTTCTCGGTAATGATTGAAATTGCATTGCATCAAGAAAAAGAAATCATATCAATTGAATCTTCGGGGGATGTTAGTGCCGCCAAACTATTAGGGCGTTTTTGTAATGGAAATGATGCTATTTTCAATTTAACCAATGAAGTTGTAGCCAAAGAAGCGACCTATCATTCTGATAAAATTTTAGCAGAGATTGTTCATATTCCGGAATCAAGAACTGGTAATATATTAAGAAGACCTGTTTTAAGAGCATTTGAAATTGCCTATTTGGCTAATTCGGCAGCAACTAAAGACTACACGATTGACTTAAATGATTTAATGATTTCGATACGCAACAACAAAATTATTTTGCGATCTAAGAAACACAATAAAGAAGTTATTCCTTGTTTGTCAAATGCCCATAATTATGTTACTAAATCGCTGCCTGTTTATCATTTTTTATGTGATTTACAGTCGCAAGATGTAAAGCCTATTTACAGTTTCAGTTGGGGTGTTTTAGAAACGCATTATGATTTTTTTCCAAGGGTTGAATATAACGGAGTACTACTTTCAAAATCAAAATGGATCGTAAGTAAAACTGAAATTATGCCTTTTTATAAAATGGATGGCATTCTATTATTTGAAGCTTTTTCGATTTGGAGAAAACAACGAAGCATTCCTAGTCTTGTAAATTGGGCTCATTTTGACAACACATTGTTACTTGATTTTGAGACAAATATAGGGATTCAATTATTTTTGAAATCAGTTGTAAATCATGTTAAAATCACTTTAGAAGAATTTCTATTTACAGAGGAATCTGTGGTGAAAAACGCAAAAGGTGAAAATTTTGCCAATCAGTTCATTCTATCCTATTATAAAGACCAATTGTAAAGTATGAAAAGGGATTTTTGCATAGGAAGTGAATGGCTGTATTATAAAATATACACTGGAGTAAAAACAGCAGATCTTATATTATCTGAAAAGTTGTATCCCTTAATTTTAGATTTACAAAAGGAAAAGATAATTGCCAAATGGTTTTTTATTCGGTATAACGATCCTGATTCGCATCTTCGTCTTCGTTTTTTAGTAACCAAACCAGAAGCAATAGCTACCATTATCAGTTCATTCCATCCTGTTTTTGAGAAGTTATTGGTCAACCATTTAGTTTGGAAAGTACAAACGGATACTTATAAGAGAGAATTGGAGCGGTACGGAGAGGCTACCATGGTAGATTCTGAGACTTTGTTTGGGTATCATAGTGAGTTGATTGTAGCCTATTTAAAGCATAAATCCAATTTTGAGGTAGCAGCACAGCTATTGTTTGGACTGTTTACAATTCATCATTTTTTAGAAAGTTTTCAGTTATCAATGTCTGAAAAACATGAATTGATGCGCCGGTTACAAATGAATTTTAAAAAAGAATTTAATGCCGATGCGGCCACAAATAAGGGACTAGATACCCAATACCGCAAGCGTGAAGTAGAAATTACTGCCTTGCTACTAGGCAAAACGGACTTGCCATTTGAAGTATTAACTCCCTTCATAGAAACTAAAATATCAGAAATTGCTTTGTTAAGTTCCAACATAAAAAGTCAGTTGGAGATTCCTCTTTTTGATTTTTTAAGCAGCCATATTCACATGATGGTTAATCGTCAGTTTACCTCCCGCCAACGACAATATGAGCTCCTGATATACGACCATTTGTATCGGTTTTATAAAACTCAGGAGCTCAGAAGGCATTAAAAATTGGGATTGACTTTTGAGTTAAGCCCTTTTGCTCTATAATACAATAGAATGTTTTAGTTAAAAATCAGTGACAACAAATTTACCATTTGTAATATTGTGAATCAAAGCGCCTTTATTATAAACTTGCAGATTCATTTCGCCTCTAGTTACTTTTTCTTCATTTATAGTTGTATGCTCAAGAATTGTGTAACTGCCAGCTGTTTGGTATTTTTTCCAATCAATATCTCTAATCCACAATAACTGGGTAGCTCTAAATATGCCAACATATTGATCAAAATCAATTCTGTTCTCTATTGTATTTTGGTCAAATTTATACGTGCCTACTGCTAAATTTGGCAATTTAATTTTAGATTTAATTAAAGCTCTAAATCCGTTATCTGTGTAAAAGTACATTTGATATGGATTATTTAATAGTTTCGGATCATATTCGCCAAAATGAAATGCGGTAAAAAAACTTAAAGCAGTTCCTTTAAAATTCATATTTGTAAAAGTATATGGGCACTCGGTAGTTCTTACATTATTACTAGTTACCGACCCTTCGATATATTTTCTTTTTTTATCAATGTCTAATTCATCATAGTAAGATTGTTCTAATAGATATCCTTTAAAATCAAAATGAAGGTACTTTTTTGTTTCATCGTAGTTGAAATTTGATATTGTCATTAAGCCTTTAGGGTTAAAATCGGCAGATTCAAAATGTGCATTTTGATTTCTATAGTCAAAAAGTGTAATATTTTTTAACGTACCATTTTTCAATAGCGAGAATTCAATTCTAAAACCTGGATTTTTATTGTTTTGATAGCTACAACTAAAAAATAAACTTTCACAACTTTCGTTGGAGCCGATGCGACTATTTATTAAATTTAACTGTTCATTGTCAATTTTAATATTTAGAGAATTCACAACTTCTTCTTTAAGAACTTCTTCTCTTTCACAAGATGCTATAAAAAGGAATAAAAGCAAACTATTTGCTTTTATTAAAAACCACCTACAGTACTTACCGTAGGTGGATATGTTTTTTTTTGTGCCTACCATTGAACTTGAATTGGTCTTACTTGAAACTCTACTTTACCAGTATAATATGTTCTTGTAGCAAATTGCCCAGTATTAGGATTTTTATTTACTACATTATCGTAAAAAGGAATTACAGAGTCGAATAAATTGTTGCTTTTCGTTGTTCTTTTGACGATATAATCATTTGATTTTGATTCTTCAATTGACGCTCCATATTTCGTGTTCACTTTAACAACCTCAAAAATTGTCCCGCTTAATTCGGTAGAAAAGTTAGCATTGAATTTTGAGCTTATTGATTGTTTAGTTTCAATTATTAATGGATCATCTACTTCTTCAAAAGAAAATTTCCATTCATTTGAAAATCTATTTAAATCCCACGTTTGAAATTCTAACACTGTACCGTAATTATTATTCAAAAAATTTATAGTTTTTAAGCCAATTATAGTTGTACGAATGTAAGTTTTTTTGAAAGGCCAATTAAATCTGCTGTATGCTTCATGTTTTAATTCAAATAAATCAGACGGTTTAGCAAAAAAGCCTTTTTTATCTGATTCACCAGTGTTTGATGCTTTTGATCCATAAAAGCAATAAATCATAAATTCAAATTGTCCGTCTGTCCATCCGGAGGAGCTATTGAGTCTATAATCAGTTACTTGTTTTGGGTCATCTGTGTTTGAAATAGTATTAAATGCTCCTTGTGCATCATTTCCCGACATTTTGAAAGAGGTTATGTATTCTCTATACTTCCCACCACTAATTGCTCCTTTTTGCTTGCTAGGAGTCAATCCATAATAGATGTTGTCTCTTTGCCAACCCTCTGATGCAGTACCTTCCCAAACATTGTAAGCATCCTTTAAAAATTGACTTTAGCACCATCATTTTTTATGTTGGAAAATAGCAAAATTACTGAACATTTCTATTCGATTTGCTACATAACAAGTAACAATCATTACGTTATAATTTTACTCTTAAAGTAGGTAATATAGCTATGGTTTCAACACCATTTAATGAATAATACAACTTGCTTTTTAAACCAAGTTCAGCATAACTATTGAGTTTGAAATAATATTCTAAAGATCCAAATAAACCCAAATTGTCTGCTCGATTTTTTTCGTTTATTAACACAAACACAGTATTGTTATCAATATTAGTAATATCGCTTCTGTTCATATTTTCAATAAAATAGTATGCTCCAAGCGTAAACTGCAAATTGTTTTTAAAAACGGTTCTAAAATGAACATCATAAAAGTCTTTGGTATGAATGTTTCTATAGTTTTGTAAAACCAAACCAGTATTGGTTGAAGTAAGTATTACACCATCATCTATATTTTTTGCATGCTGTAACCTAGAATAACCTAATCCAATGTAGCGGTCTTTAGGTAATTTAAAATCAAAATTTATTTCATAAAACGAGCCAATATTTGGCAATTCAAAAGGTACGGGATCATCTAAAAAGGATTTGGAGTACTCGATGTAGGATAGACCATAAGAGAACGAAATTTCAATTTTTTGTTCTTTGTTTTCTTGAGCAAATAAAGAAGTTGAAAGAAAAAATATAGTTAATAGTAGTCTATTTTTCATAGGATTAGATTTTATAAGTAACTGTTTTTTAATTTTAATGAATGTTTTATTGAATCATTTTTCTAAAAATAATTTTATGATAATTAGAATCTTTTACCAATATTTAAAGTAAGGTTATAGTGGTTAGGATACACCGGAATTGAGTTAATTTTTTTTTCGCCAATAGGCATTAAATAGTACGGACTGATACCAACAAAGTAATTCTTATAAAATGTACATTGAAATTGTAATCCTAAGGTATAATAAAAAGTATTTAAATTACCTGAAGTGGTTCCATTTTCATAAGTAAGTATCTGTCCATTATTAAAATCATAAGTCCAATTTTTTACATCATGCGCTCTAGAATATGAAAACAAATAGCCAGCACCTAAATTAAAATTAAATAAAAACCGATCATTATTAACAAATAGATAATCTATCTTAGTTCCTACAGTAACAGTATTTATTTTTGACCAAAGCGAATTAAAATATACACCTGAGTAGGTTTGATCCATTAAATAATTATCGACTGCTGTTGCATCATCAAAAAAACGAGGAAAATCATTACTTTGATTGTATTCTAAATACAAATCAAATGCAAAAGACTGAGAAAATCTATTTTGATAATTTAAACCTAGTGAAAAATTATTTAAGTTGCTTTCTTTATCAGGAAACCAAGGTTTGCCAATTGACACATAAACGCTTTCGTTTTGAGCAGATGAGATTGTAAAAATAAAGATAAATAAAACTGTAAAATTTTTTTTCATAACAACATAAATGTAGATGCTGTACCAAAGATACAGCATCTAATTAATAATTAAAGGTCGGTATAATAGTGTTTAAAGTAGTAATCTACAATGCCATTTTTCTTCACATTATAATCCACACCACCATCACTGACTGTTTCACCAGTAGCGCCAAGACCTACAATAGTTGCTAAAACAATTCTACGTGAGATTTCTGCATTTGTCCTAAACTTTGCATTACCGACTGAAACATTAATTTTAGCTGAACCGCTTGCCTCGGCATTTGGTTTAATTTTACCATCTTCAAGTTTAAAACCTGACTTCATGGAAAGTTCAAAAGATGCTGTAGCCTTCAAGTTATGTATGGAAAAAATAGCGAAATCCTGTGTATTTTCGCTCATGTTCCAATCTTGGTCAAATTCAGCACCAAAATCAACCCAATTTTTATCTTTGACATGTTTTCTTTTACATCTGAATTCTTTTACAATATAATCTTTTGGAGAAGCTGTTATTGTGCCATCTGCGTTTTGTGTGACAGAACCATCAGTTGTGCCGCGGTAAAATCTCAACTTTTGATGTGTGCCACCAAACCCCATGTAACCAGTTCCATTTATTCTTATTCTTGGGATATAGGAACTGATACCATCTGTTTCGGGAATATTATTATGATTGGTATTTGTTGTCAGTAATGTTGTTGTTGGTATTGTATTGTTATTATTAGTAAATCCACTAGGATTGTAAACCATGAATTGATTCTCACTAGTTATCAGTTCATTATTTTGGTCTAAAGGTGTAGGTAACAGTTCTATAAAATTACAAGGTCTACCAGCAATATCACATGGATCTATAGGTACGATTACATAAACGGGATTGTTATCTAAAAAATTGTTATCAAGATTATTAATAATTTCATAATCACTGTAGCCTGTATTAAATTGAAATCCGATGTTTGTTTGCGAATTGTTTAGCGGATCGAATGAAACATAATATTCTTGTGCATTTTGATCATCATTTTCATATTCAGGATCAAATGGAAAAAAAATTTGTAATTCCTGTGAAACAAGAAGATTAGTTAATTCATCTGCAATAAACGCTGTAGATCTAAAATTGTTCTTAGAAGTTAAGTTTTTGTCCAAAATTTCTTTAATTGTTTTATAATCATTAGAATTATTTTCAAACTCTTTTCTTAAAGCATTTTTAAAAATATTTTGCTTTCTTAAATTATTTATTTGGTTTTTGAACGTAGCTTGTTCATTTTTTCTTAAACCTTCTTCTTGTTCAAGTAAGTATGCAAAAGATACAATATTTGCATCTTTGTCAACTTCTTTCATTTTGTTATTTAAAGCGTTTTTGACTTCAGAGTCAGTTAATAACTTGCCTAACAAAATAGCAGTTTCTTGTACTAACTTCTGTTTTGAATTTAAATTTGTTTTTTCTAGTGTTTCACTATTGTTTTCAGTAGAACAACTGATTACCAAGAGGCAGAAGGAAAGTAGGAATATACTTTTTCTCATTATAAATTTTGTTCTCATTTAAGATTGTTTTAATTGTTTTAAATTGATAAATTTTAGATAAGTAGCTACAATATCATTTTAGAAAAAAAACTTAATTCTAAATAACGTCTTACTAAGAACTTATTTGTTTTTCTTGACTCCAAAACTACCCTCATATATTTTAACATACAAACACTTGTTATCGGAATTCACGGAATTCCGTGTCTTAATTCCGTGAATATTTTTTTAAAATACCTGAACATCAATAATTTGAAAACATGATTTTTTCTATGAATTTAAGCTATAAGCTCTAATTTTAGGTGTTGCGCGATAAATGACACTTATTAAACTTCAAAATTTTCAATTAGATTTCTCAAAAATTTACCCTATCATCACTTTCAATCTCATTCCTTTTTCTCTAATTTTACATTTTTGAAAAGCAAATATGAAATTAGAAATTAGAGAACTGACCACTAAACAGGAAATGTTAGCTCAATATGAAGTTATGCTACATTTATATACGAATTTCACTTTAGACAAATACGATGCGTATCTCACAGAGATGATCCCACACAACTACAAGCAAATTGCCGTTTTTGAAGGTGATGTATGTGTTGGACTCTCTGGATTGTGGTCAGGAACTAAACTCTGGTCTGGCAAGTATTTAGAAATTGATAATTTTATTGTACACCCAGATCACCGCAAAAAAGGAATTGGCAAAATGTTGACGGATTATGTTGATGCTTTGGCAAAAAAAACGGGCTGTACGATGATCGTTTTAGATGCCTTTACCGGAAATTTCACCGCACATCGCTTTTATTACAACCAAGGTTACGTACCCAAAGGGTTTCACTTTCTTAAAATTTTAAACGAAGAAGGTCTAAGTTAAAGAGAAAATTATGAAAGGATATAAAATAATTTTTTTCTCTGTGATTACCGCTATCAGCCTTACTTTTTGTGCTATGAAACACGAACTTCAAACGGAATTCCCTCAAGAAATACAATCAGTATTCTACCAAAAAGTGAAAAAAGATACGGAAAGCAGCGTGATCAATTTTTATATCGAATTCAAAAAACCGCTTGCGGCAAACATCAAATTGGAGAAAATCTATTTTCACAATCAAGAATCTCTAGTTCAGGAAATTACACCAAAAGACTTTAAATCTTCATTTTTACAAAGCAATAAAAAAGAAGATTTGATTATGGATATAAATCCCACCAAAGAATATTGCAACAAAGCACCTATAATTTCAAAGACCAAATTCGATATCAAATCCACAGAAGCAGTATTAAAATACAAGCTAAAAAATAAAACGTATTATTTGAAAATCTCCAATGTCTTCGAAAAACCGCTCTAATTAAAATCTTCAAATCAAATATTTTCTAAGACAAAACAGCAGTAAAAACAAAAAGGTACTGAGGTCATTTAAACCAAAGAATTGGTTATTTTTGTCGATATCAATTTAAACAAATACGCCATTTTGGGATTATATAAAAATCTTTTTAAACAGACTGCGATTTACGGTTTAGCAACGGTTGTCCCGCGAATGTTCAGTTTTTTTTTGGTGCCCTTATATACGGATTTACTTCCAAAAGCAGCATACGGAAAACTTTCCATCATTTTTGCCGGCATGATTTTTTTTAATGTCATTCTTGCGTACGGAATGGAAACCGCTTTTTTTAGATTTTACAATAAAGAAACAGACAAGAAATCGGTAGTGGAAACCACATCCGTTTCGCTTTTTTGGACTTCCATTTCGTTTCTATTTATAGCATTATTATTCCGCAATAAATTAGCCGTTTGGGCCGGAATTGAAGCGCAATTTATTACGTATAACATCTGGATTTTAGTGCTCGACGCTTTGGTGATTGTTCCTTTTTCTAAATTAAGAGTCAATCAACAACCGATAAAATACGCCATAATCAAAATAGGAAATGTAGCTGTCAATTTATTTTTGAACCTTTTCTTTTTGAGTTATTTACCGGTGATTTCACAATCAAACCCGGATAGTTTTTTAGGTTCTTTTTACTTGGAAGATTTTCAGATAGGCTATATTTTTGTGTCTAATTTAATTGCCAGTCTACTGACCTTTATAGTGTTGTCACCCAATTACTTTATATTGAAATGGCATTTTGATTATTCGCTTTGGAAACGCATGATGCAATACGGTATGCCTGTTATGGTGGCCGGAATAGCATTTGCCATCAACGACCAATTTGACAAAATTTTATTGGGATACTTATTGCCTCCTGACATTGCTGATGCCGAAGTGGGAGTGTATAACGCCTGCTACAAACTCGGTTTGTTCATGGTCTTGTACCGAACTGCCTATACTTTGGGAATCGAACCCTTCTTTTTTAGCCATTCTAATAGTAAAGATGCGCCACAAACCTATGCTACAATTACCAAATATTTTGTCATTTTTGGGTCGTTTATATTACTGTCCGTCATCGTTTTTGCCGATGTGCTCAAAGTTATTATGATCCGAGATGATTCCTATTGGGAAGCCATGAAAGTAGTACCATTAATTATTTTGGCTAATTTTTTCCTAGGCATTTACACCAACCTTTCCGTTTGGTACAAACTCATTGACAAAACGCATATTGGTGCATACATTTCTATAGTGGGAGCCATCATTACCTTAGCATTAAACTTTCTTTTAATTCCTACAATGAGTTATTACGGTTCTGCAATTGCCACCATTGCGGCTTATGGGAGCATGATGACCATCTCTTATTATTTTGGAAACAAATATTACCCCATACCGTACGAAACCAATAAAATTGCCATGTATTTAGTGATTTCCATAGGTTTTTCAGCAGTTTCATTTTATGGCTTTAGAGAAAATTATTTAGTTGGAGTGCCGCTATTGTTAGCATTCCTATATTTTATTTACTACAACGAGAAAGAATTATTAATCAAAATGTTGAACCGAAAAAAGAATTAGAATCTAGTTTTTAGGAGCTATTTCCTGCTTTTTGCTGTATCTTTTCTTTTTTAAAGAAAAAAAGAAAAGGATGCCGCTTCAATCAGGGCTAAAAAATCGAAAACAATACAAAAGAACATATACGGACAAGTAGGGACAAGTCGCGACTTGTCCCTACAGCACATAAAAATAAAAAAAATGACAATAAACATCATCAACAAATCACAACATGCCTTACCAAACTATGAAACCATAGCCTCTGCCGGAATGGATTTACGTGCTAACTTAACAGCATCTATAACATTAAAACCATTAGATCGAGCCATCGTAAAAACAGGACTTTTCATAGAACTACCCATAGGTTACGAAGCGCAAGTAAGACCTCGAAGCGGTCTCGCTGCTAAAAACGGAATCACAGTATTGAACGCACCCGGAACAGTAGATGCCGATTATCGTGGTGAAATTGGAGTTATTTTAGTAAATTTATCCAATCAGGATTTTGTGATCCAAAACGGAGAACGCATAGCACAACTCATCATTGCAAAACACGAACGCGCAGAATGGACAGAAGTTCAGGAATTAACTGAAACCTCCAGAGGTGAAGGTGGTTTTGGTAGTACGGGAGTGAAATAGATTTAATAATTTAAAGATTGAAAAATTTAAAGATTTGCGATACTCTTTAAATTTTTCAATCGTTTAATCTTTCAATAAAAAAACATGAAAATAATTGTCCCAATGGCTGGTCGTGGTTCACGCCTTCGCCCGCATACATTAACCATTCCTAAACCATTAATTCCTATTGTAGGAAAACCAATTGTACACCGCCTAGTTGAGGATATCGCTGGCGTTTTGAATCAAGAAATTGAGGAAGTAGCATTCATCATTCATGAAACTTTTGGCAGTAAAGTAGAGGAGGAATTGATCGCTATCGCTAACAAACTTGGGGCAAGAGGCACCATTTATTATCAAAACGAAGCATTAGGCACTGGTCACGCCATTATGTGCGCTAAAGATTCATTGAGTGGACCAGCAGTAATTGCGTATGCAGACACCTTAATTCGAGCTGATTTCGATTTAGATAAAAATGCCGACAGTGTAATTTGGGTCAAACAAGTAGATCAACCAGAAGCTTTTGGTGTTGTAAAACTAAACGAAGCAAATGAAATAGTAGAATTGGTCGAAAAACCAGAAACATTTGTTTCAGATTTAGCGGTGATTGGGATTTACTATTTTAAAGATGTAGCGGTATTAAGAAATGAACTGCAGCTAGTGCTAGACAATAATATTATCCATGGTGGTGAGTACCAAATTAATGATGGTATCAAGCAAATGATGGCTAAAGGCATGAAATTTGTCCCAGGAAAAGTAGCCGAATGGATGGATTGTGGGAATAAAAATGTCACTGTAGAAACTAATTCACGAATGCTAGGTTTCTTACACAACGACGGTATACATTTAGTAGATGATGCTGTAAAACTAGAAAATTCAACTATTATTCCGCCTTGTTATATAGGTAAAGATGTTATTTTAATCAATGCTACTGTTGGTCCAAATGTTTCCATAGGTAATAATTGTCACGTGATAAACAGTACCATACAAAACAGTTTGATACAAACGCATACGCACATAAAAAATGCAAATCTCGATAATGCCATGATTGGAAATCACGTTAATTTTGATGGTAATTTTACCAGTATCAGTATTGGAGATTACTCTGTTTTAGAATAATCCCCATCCAAAAGGAGAACAAAAGGAATGATAAAAAAAAGACTTTTTATTGTACTATTTATCGCTTTGCAATGCAATTCGGCTTTGATATGGGCACAAATAGAACCAGAAGACATTAAGCTGGATGCAGATCAGTTTCAAGAACTTTTTTTCGAATCCTTAATGCAAAAGGGAATTGAAAACTATGACAAAGCAATAGTGGCTTTAGAAAAAGCTAATAAATTCAAGCCAGATGACGCTTCGGTATATTACGAACTAGGAAAAAATTACTTGTCGTTAAAAGAATATAAAAGCGCCTACTCTTCTTTTGAAAAAGCGACTCAAATAGATCCAAAAAACAAATGGTTTTGGGTTGGAATGTATGATGTAAGTTATGAAACTCGAAATTTTACGCAAGGAATTACCGTTATCAATAAATTGATTGAATTCGACACCAATTATAAAGAGGATTTGACCTCGCTTTACATGGCAACCAACCAGTTTGATAAAGCGTTGGCTTTAATTCAAGAACTCAATGAAACTACTGGAAAAACAGATCGCAGAGAATTATACAGAAGCCAGATTCTATCTGAAGGGAAATTTCAAAATGCAGAAATCAACAATCTAGAACAGTTGATTGCAAAAAATCCGCAGGAAGAAGCCAATTATATCAGCTTAATATTTTTATATTCTAAAAATAATGAAGAGAAAAAAGCATTCGAAATTGTTGAAAAATTAGAAAAAGCAATTCCAGGTTCTGAATGGGCTCAAGTAACGTTGTTTAAAAAATATTTGGATGCTAATGATGGTCCACAAACGGTCAAAGCGATGAATATTGTTTTATCTAGTGCCAAAATTGATTCTAAAATTAAGCATCGAATTTTAAACGAGTTCTTACTTTTCACGGAGAAAAATCCGCAATACGCTGCTGATTTAGAGCAAGCCGTTAGCTATTTTGATACTGATAAATCGGTAGCAGTGGCTAAAGAAATAGGAAAGTTTTTTCAGGTCAAAAAACAATGGGAAAAGGCTATTAAATATTACAATCAAGCTTTGAAAACGGGATTATCGGAGGATATTGAAACGAATTTACTTTTGCTGCAAGCGCAAACAGAATTGAAACAATTTGATAATGTTGCTACAAACGCAACGCTTCTGGTAGAAAGTTTCCCAACCCAAGCTCAGTTTTATTACTATGCCGGATTAGCAAACAATCAGTTAAAGCAATATAAAAAAGCCAAGGATCTTCTAGAAATGGGCATAGATTATGTAGTAGAGAATAAGGAATTAGAAATTAATTTCAATATTCAATTAGGAGAAGCCTACAACGGATTGGGAGATTTCAAGAAAAAAGACTTGTTTTTTTCCAAAGCCAATCAATTATTAAAAGAAAAAAAGTAATGAAAAAAATAGCATTAGTACTCGTACTTTCTGTTTTGGCGCTGTCGTGTAAATCTAAAGCAGTGGCTGTAGTAGCTAGTAACGAGCCTGTTGCAGCATCAAACGGAATGTCAGCAAAAAAAATAATAGAAAATTATTACAACAATAAAAATCAGTTTTCTACATTATATATTAAGTCCAGTGCGCGCTATTCTGACAACAAGCAAACTCAGAATGTAACAGCAGAAATTAGGATTAAGAAAGACGAACAAATTTTGATAAGCATTCGCTTTCTTGGAATCACGATGGCAAAAGCATTGATTACACCCCAGTCTGTTAATTATTATGAAAAAATAAATGGTAGTTATTTTGAAGGGGATTTCAGTAGTTTGAGCCAATGGCTGGGAACGGATTTGGATTATAATAAAATCCAAAACATGCTTTTAGGCAAAGCTATTGATGATTTAACAAAAGGAAAATATTCGGAATCAGTATTAGAAAAAACCTATCGATTGGATGCTATTTCAAATGGTAGTACAAAAAAATCATTTTTTTTGGATTCAGATACTTTTTTAATAGAAAAACAAGAAATTACACAAACTACCGAAGAGCGAACGATCAAAGTTACATACACAGACAACAAAGTATACAACGAGACAACATTGCCTACAAGTGTTTTAATTAATACGTTTCAGAAGAAAGGAACTACCGAAATCAGTTTAGATTACAATACGGTAACTTTCAATGAAGAACTTTCTTTTCCTTATAGTGTTCCAAATGGGTACAAAAGAATTATAATTAAGTAAATTAGCAAAAATATTTTTCCGATATGCCAAAATTTCTCCTAAGCCTAATTTTAATTTGTACCACTTCATTACTATGGAGTCAGGAATCCCAACAAGAAAAATTAGAAGAACGTAAAGCTCAAATTCAAAAAGAAATTCGAGAAAATGAAAGATTACTGCAGAATGTAAAGAAAAAAGAGAAATCCGCTCTCAATGTGGTGATTATTCAAAGTACTAAAATAAGGCTTAAAGAAAAATTAATAAATACCACTGAAAAGCAAACCAAGTTGCTTAACAACGATATGTATATTAATCAGGTTCAGATCAATAAATTAAAAAAAGAATTGGGGGAACTGAAGGAGGATTATGCCGAAATGATTTTAAAATCATATAAAAGCCGTTCGTCAGAAAGTAGAGCGATGTTTTTATTGTCTTCTGAAAACTTTTTACAGGCATACAAAAGAGCGCAGTACATGAAGCAGTACACCAGTTATAGAAAAGCACAGGGCGAGGAAATTAAATCTAAGTCGACCAAGTTATTGGACTATAATGATAAATTAAACATTCAAAAAAAGGAAAAACAAAAACTGATTGCCGAAAACGAAAAGGAACGATTGGCTCTGGAAAAGGAAAAGAAAGAACAGCAAAAGGTAGTAAATTTTATCAAAAAAGATAAAAATATGATTGCCAAAGAGCTTAAGAAAAGACAACAAGAGTACAAATCAATTGACAGACAAATCAATAAATTAATTCGGGAAGCCATTGCGGCAGCCAATAGGAAAGCCGCCTTAGAAAAAGCGAAAGCCAATCCAAGTGCTCCGGTTTCCAGAGGTGCAGTGTCATCCTCTAAAATTGAGTTAACTCCCGAAGCTAAAATAGTTGCTGATAATTTTAGAGCGAATAGAGGAAGATTGCCGTATCCTGTTGAAAAAGGATATATATCATTAGGATATGGAAACCAAACCCATCCTTTGTTCAATACAATTACGGTTCACAACAGCGGTGTAGAAATCACTACGGACAATGGCGCAAGTGCCAGAGCTGTTTTTGGAGGAGAAGTAACCAGTGTCATCGTTTTGTCACCAGTAAACAAAGCCGTAATGATACAGCACGGAGATTTCTTTACGGTCTATCAAAATTTAAGCTCAGTGTCAGTCAATAAAGGAGATAAAGTGAGTATAAAGCAAAGTCTTGGAAAAGTAAGAACGAATGGCGAGACCGGAAAAACGATAATTAAATTTTTAATCCTACAAAATACAACCTATAATAATCCTTCAAGCTGGTTGTCCCCAAGATAGAAAATAGTTGTCTGATAAAAAAAGCACTATCAATTCAATCGAATTGATAGTGCTTTTTTTAGTTAAGGAATTCTTTAGTATTAATGGATAAAAGGTCTGTTGACGAAACCTTTTTGACGGTTGTGCTCCATTACTGTAGTGTTAGTATAGATAGCTGTTTGATTTTTGAATAAATTAACGAATTTAGAACCTTTTAATGGGTTATTCTGCTTTGTTAAAAGAAGAATGTACAGCTTTCATCATTCCTTCAGTAGACCAGGTTCCGGAAACTATAATACGTCTGATAGTGTACAATGGATCTGCAGGATCTCTTTTGGTTGATAAAATATAAGCCATTTCATAACCACTTTTCTTAATTTCAGGAATAGCTGCAGTATTCCATAATCCAAACGGATAGGCAAAATCCGTCACCGGTTTTCCTATGATTTCTTCTAATTTTGCTTTTGGTTTTACCAATTGTAAATTCCAGTCGTCGCCCATATATTTTGTAACCATGTGGTGATCCCAAGTATGCGCGCCTACCACATGTCCGTCATCAGATAAGCTTTTAATTTGCTTTTTGCTCATATATCCGGGACGATTAATTGAGACAGTCATAATATAAAACACGCCTTTGAAACCCTGTTTTTTCATTTCGGCTGCGCCAATGCTAAATTGTTCTTCTCTGGTATCATCAAAAGTAATCATGATTGGTTTTTCCGGTAAGGGACCATCAAATACTAAATAATCATAGAGTTGTTGTGGTAAAATGGTTTTATATCCTGCATCGGCTAAGGCTTTCATTTGTGCTGCAAAAGCATCAGGTTTTACGGTGTACACTTTCATGTTTCCGCTCGCACTGGCACTAAAATCTCGGATATTATGATAACATAAAACGGGTACTTCTTTTTTTGAAAGAATAGTCGCAGCATCAGCCGCTACTTTTTTTGGTGCAATAATTTTTGCAGGAACAGTTATAAGCGGGATTTCCGGTATTATTTTACGAGGTTCTGATTGGCATCCAACTACTAAAAAAAACCCAACAGAAAGGGAATAAAGAATATTCTTCATAAATCAATTAGTAAATTATTGGTACTGAATGTAAATTGGTTTTGGAGTAAATTTTACTAATTCCTCTGGGCTGTACATCTTCCAATCGTTTTTATTGTCATTTTTATAAAATAATTTAAAACCAGTGAATTGTACCGGTTCTCTATAAATATAACTCATATACGTGGACTTTTTTAGAATTTTACTTCCAAAACCATCCATGTCCATAACGATTTGAACTTCAGGAACGGTCTTGATTTCTTTATAGTTTTTTACCATGCCCTGAGTAAAACGGTGTATTACAAGCACTTTTGGAGTCAGTTTATTTTTGCGCACAATATTTGCCAATATGTCAATGGCATCGTTAATATCAGCGGCAGTGAAATGCCCGATTTTTGAACCTGGGCGCTCTCCATTTTTCATAGAAAACTCCGGATCAATTCCAAGGTGTACATTAGGCATTGAAAGGTATTGTTCCAGTTCTGCCACTTCTGCCTTAACGGTGCTGTGTCCCACCTGAATGTCTAGAAATACCAGCGCATTTATAGGTTTTGCCCAACTTATAATAGTGTCTATTTGCTTAAATGGCATACGCATGCGGTGCATATTATTTTTTCCCGGAGCGCCTTGAGCGGTAACGGCAATATAATGCAAAGCCGGAATTGCTTTTACAGTAGAATCCGCTGCTTGCCACTTGGCCACTTCACCTTGTAATTTTGCCAACATTTCTTTTCGGGGAATTTCACCTAATATTCCCATTCTGGTGGAATATAAGTTGCCGTAATAAGCAATGATTCTATTGTAGGGCAAGAGTGCGCCCGGTAAAGGATAAGGGGCTTTTACAGGCCATCTGCCCGTGGTGTCATTGTTGCTTAAGGCAATCATTCTGGAATTAAAATCAAGCGTGTCGATGGTAAGGGCTATTTTCTTTTCTATCGAATTTACTTTTACGGTGGCCGGTTTTTCTGTTTCACTTTCATTATCAGCGGCTTTATTCCGATTACAGGCTAGCGTACTTAACAATAATACGGGAAGTGTGATATATGCAATTGTTGATTTTTTCATAGGTAGCTACTACTTTTTATTTAAAATGAAGGTCCAAGTTTAAAGATAATTTAATTCTCGGATTAATCACAAAGATATGATTTTTAAAGAACGTCATTTTGGTTAAACTAGTGTTTTTAAAATGGTGCTTTTTATATAATTTCCGTTTAAACTAGACTTTTGTGTAATTTTACAATAATCTTTAATGGAATTCAAAACAATATGAAACAGAATATAGGTTGCAACTTATAATTGTGGGGAGCATTTTTATTTAATCCATATTTTATTTAAAAGGGTTTTTTGGAACAAAAAGAAAATGCTAACTTTATAAACGTTTTCATTCCCTTTAACACAACAAAAATTGTTCAAAAACAGCCTTTCCTTTCTTCTTTTTTTATGCAGTGTTTTCACTGTTTTTGGACAAATAAAAAAAGATACCATAGCCCTTTCAGAAATCACTTTGAAGGGTTCGCCAATCAAAAATGCACCTCAAAACACTGCTTCTTCCGTTTCAGTGATTACGACTGTCGACATCAATAAAAGTGATGGCATTATACTGACTCCTGTGCTAAACAAAATTCCCGGGGTTACCATGCAACAAGGTGCGTTGAACACCAACAGGATTACGATTCGTGGCATTGGCGCCAGATCTCAATACGGAACCAATAAAATAAAAGCCTATTTTGATGGTATACCATTGAGTTCCGGTGATGGTGAAACCACTATTGACGATATTGATTTAGCGTCAATCGAAAAAATAGAAATCATAAAAGGACCAAATTCTACGAGTTTTGGATCCGGTTTGGGTGGCGTGATTCAGTTGTTTTCAAGAGAAACTCCATTATTGGAATCGTTTGGAAAATCAACAGTTACTTTTGGGAGTTTTGGGTTGCTACAAAACCGACTCTCGGCAGGATACAGCGATTCCAAAACGAATGTATTTGCGAGTTTTACGGATTTACAAAGTGAGGGATTCAGGGAAAATAGTTCCTATGACAGAAAATCATTTAACCTGCATGCCAAACAAAAAATTAATTCAAAGGGTAGTTTTTCCTTTTTGGGAACATTCACCCGATTGAAAGCTTTTATTCCAAGTTCTATTAATGAGACGGATTTAAAAAATAATCCAGAGAAAGCAGCCGCTACATGGGCAGCCGCACAAGGTTTTGAGTCGTATGATAAATTCATGCTGGGTTTAGGATACGACCATCAATTTTCTGAAAAATGGTCGCTGCAAACCAGTATTTTTTCTAATTTTAAAGATGCTTACGAACCCAGACCTTTTGATATTTTGGACGAAAAAACAAGTTCGCTAGGCCTTCGTTCGAATGTGAATTACAAAGACCAATTGTTTTCTTTGCCCTTTGAACTGAGTTTTGGTACCGAATTATTAACGGAAAAATACGCGTATTCCCTTTTTAAAAATTTGTACAAATCGCAACCTGGTCAAGGTAGTTTAAAAGGCGACGAATTCAGCTCTGTCAAACAAAACCGGAATTACAGCAACTACTTTTTACAAATGGAATTTTGGATTTCAGAAAAACTGCATCTGGAAACCGGAGTAGCATTTAACACAACCAAATATTCGTTAAAAGATATTTTCGAAAATAATTCTGAGGCTCAAAAAATGCCCTTTACTTTTGGAAATGTGTGGTCACCAAGAATTGGTTTCTCGTATAAAGTAAGCAAAGGAAAAAATATATTTACATCGGTGAGTAAAGGATTTTCGGTGCCATCAGTTGCTGAAACATTGACTCCAGAAGGGCAAATAAACACCGATTTGAAACCAGAAGTGGGGTGGAATTATGAATTGGGTTTCAAAGGAAACTGGCTTGAAAATAAAATATACACCGAAGTAACGTTTTATAGCACACAAATTGAAAATTTATTAGTGGCACGACGCACCGCCAATGATCAATTTGTTGGGATTAATGCAGGAAGCAGTTCACATTCAGGATTAGAATTCTTGGTTAATTACAAACTTTTCGAACTTACCCAATTTCAAATGACTTCTTATTTTTCAGGTGCGGTGAATACCTTTAAATTCAAAGAATTCTTGGATGGTGATGCTGATTATTCGGGAAATCAATTGACGGGCGTTCCTGAAAAGCAATTTAATTTTGGAGTAGATTTAACCACAAAAAATGGATTTGGTGTCAACACTTCTTTCCGAACGATGAGTAAAATTCCGTTAAATGATTCCAATACAAAATACAGTGAGCGGTATTCGTTGCTTGATATTAAAACGACCTATGTTTTCACGATTCTTAAAATCCTGAAAACAGAGCTGAATGCTGGAATCAATAACGCTTTGGATACTAAATATGCGGCTAATATTTTGCCAAACGCAGTTGGTTTTGGCACTGCTGCGCCACGTTATTTTTATCCAGGAAATCCCGTCAATTTTTACGGTGGTTTTTCGGTAGCGTTTCTTTTTTAGATAGGAATCCTAAGCCGATATTTTATTTTTTAATGCCCGCGACTTCTTTCTCGGTAACGATTTTGGTTTGTTTATTACTCCAGGAAGTCATAATGTAATTCATCACATCAGCCACTTCCTGATCCGTAAGTCCCATGGCCGGCATGCTGCTATTGTACTTGATTTTATTGACAATAATTTCGCCACTTTGTCCAAATTTTACGGCAGCGATACTTTGATTTCTCTTAGTTTTCAACCAGTCCGAACCGTCTAGAGGCGGGAAGTTCTTACCATCTCCTTTTCCATTTGCGCCATGGCATTGCATGCAAAAATCTGCATAAATTTCTTTTCCGGGTGACTGAAGTTTTGCAGCAACTTCGGTTTCAGTATTCAAGTCAATATAGTTGTCTGCGGAAAATGGATTTGCAAAAGAGAAGCCTCCCAATACAAACACTCCAAATCCTAAAAATAATTTCGTTATCAACATCGTTTAATTTGGTATAATTTTAATAATTCCTTTTCCTTCCACGCCCATATAAATATAGCCATCCGGACCTTGTGCCACATTACGCACGCGACCAATTCCGGTTGCAATTTTTTGTCTGCCGATCACTTCATTTCCTTTTAACTTTAGCAATTCAAGATATTGGAATTTCAAAGAGCCCACCAATAAATGTCCTTTCCAGTCTGGATATTTGTCGCTGGTGACAAAGGTCATTCCGCTTGGAGCGATGGATGGCAACCAATAATAAATAGGTTTTTGAATACCTGGTTTTTCGTTTTCTTTACTAATGGTGGTTCCGTCATAATCGATACCATAAGTCACCACAGGCCATCCATAATTGGTTCCTTTTTTTATGATATTGATTTCATCTCCACCTTGTGGACCATGTTCATGTTCCCAAATGGCGCCTGTTACTGGGTTTTTTGCCATTCCTTGCGGATTGCGATTTCCATAAGTGTAAATTGCTTCTTTGGCTCCGGTTTGACCTACAAATGGATTGTCTTTAGGGATGCTTCCATCATCATTTAGTCGGTATATTTTTCCGCCATCACGCTTAATGTCTTGCGGATTGACAAAATGTTCGCCCCGCTCTCCGATGGAGAAATACAAATAACCGTCGTTGTCAAATAGAATTCGGGAACCAAAATGTTGTCCTTTTGTAGTGTTTGGAGTGGCTTTGTAAAGTGATTCGATTTGTGTCAGCGCTCCGTCCAATAATTTGGCTCGAATGAGTTTTGTGTGACCGCCAGTACCTTCCCCTTCATCGGAAGCGAAGGTCATATAAATCCAACCATTTTTAGCATAATCAGGGTGTAAAGCGATGTCTAATAACCCACCTTGTCCACGTGCGTATACTTTTGGAACATTTTTGATTTCTGTTTTTGTTCCGTTTTTGATATGGTATAAAACACCACTTTTTTCGGTAACTAACATGCTGCCGTCTGGCAACCAAGTCATCCCCCACGGAACAACAATATCTGCAACCACGGTTTCAAGCGTATAGTTTTTTACCTCGTCTTTGATAGGAATATCTTCAGATTTTACCTGAGCGTTACAACTTAAAGAAAGAAAGGATATAATTGAAAGTGAAACTAATTTAATTTTTTTCATGAGTATCATTTTTGGTCTTTTTAAAAAAGAAATCTTTTAAAGATAGTAAAAGAGGATTTAAAAAGGCAAATAAGTATTTGATTTTGCTTAGAATTAACAAAAGGAAGCTATTGAATTCCTTTTTTAAAGCTATGATTTAAATTTAGAATTGGACAAAAACCCCATCTAAAAATCAGGTGGTTAAATTTAATCTTCTTGAAAAAAAATTATTTCTTAGCGCTGTATTTTGCAGTTCTGGCGTTGTTGATTACCCCTTTCCAGTTCAATCCAAAACCAAAATCATTCACATTACCAGATGCATCTGTGTATGGAATCATGTCAAGAGGAACGTCTTCTAATTGTTTTTCAACGGTTGTCATATTCAATGGCATTTACAAAGGCAATAATCCGGAAGGTTCTGTTTTACCCGAAACAATATCCAATAAAGCTTCCATTTGAACACCAAATTCTCCCACGATGGCATCTACTTCTTTTTTAAATTCCCCAAAAACCATTGGATTAGAAATATTCACAGATACTAATACCGGCTTTCCTTTCATGGCGCTTTTAGTTTCCGTAATGGTATTATCCTTTTTTAGGCGCTTTGTATAATGGAACGGCAGAGCAGGCTTCACCATACATGATACTTCGTGCAAAAGGGTACAAGTAATGCGCGGCCAATACATAAGCCCGCATCGGAACCGGTTTTCTGGAGCATCCTTTTATAATAATAGGCTTGTTTTCATACGCTGAGTAGTCAATTTTAGGCAGTAATTCTTCATACAAGGATGCGTCTAAATCTTCCAAGGTTCCATTGATAATTTTCTTTGCAAACGGCGCCAATTGAATGGCAACCAAAATCGAAGCCCAGGCAGGAACAATAGCATCAGTGCTGCAGTGAATTGCCACATAGTGATCTTGATATTGTGACCAATCGTGATTTTTCAGTTCCTCTCTAAAGTCTTTTTCTTTCAATAAAAATCCTTCTAAAAGCCATTTTGAAATATCGATTTGCGTACGAATCCCTTTTGGATAATAGTCTTCAAGATCGAAAACTTCCAAAACACTATTCGCAACTTTATTTATTATTTCCATTTTAAAAATCATAAAGTCGAATATCGAAAGCCATAAGGTCAATTACTTAGAGACTTTATGACTTTCGACATTAGGACTAATTTAAAGCATTCCCAATTCTAATTTAGCTTCTTCGCTCATTAAATCTTTGCTCCAAGGCGGATCAAAAGTAATTTCTACTTCAGCGTCTTTTACATGTTCGATCGATTTCACTTTTTCTTCCACTTCTCTTGGTAAGCTTTCTGCAACGGGGCAGTTGGGCGAAGTAAGGGTCATCAGGATTTTTACTTCATAATCCGTATTGACCATCACGTCATAAATTAATCCTAATTCGTAAATGTCTACAGGAATCTCCGGATCGTAAATAGTCTTTAATATTTTTACGATCGATTCTCCTAATTCAGTTGTGTCTATTTCTTGTTCCATTATTTGAGTGTTTTAACCATATAAGACATTGAAGGTCATTTAAGGTTTTTGTTTTGAATATTATATTTGTACTTTTTATTATTATTTAGCTTGATTAAATCATATTTAAAGTCTGCTATGTTTGTTTTTTATTCTTCCAGATATCTATATCTTTCGTTGACATATGTTTTTTGTCCTTCTTTAAAAATATGTGTTACATTGAAATTTATCATTAATCCTATAGGAATTTCTAAAAGGTTCATATAGGTTAAAATTTGAGCTTCATGTATTGGTAAAACTTTTTCTATTGCTTTCAGTTCAACAACCAAACTTTTTTCAACCAATAAGTCACATCTTAATCCTGTTTCAAGTTCTAAACCTTTATAATAAACAGGAATTGTAAGTTCAGTTTGAAATTCAAAACCTCTTATTGTCAATTCTTTTTTTAAACAAGTATGATAAACACTTTCTAAAAGACCGGGACCAAGATGTTTATGTACTTCTATGGCACAACCATTAACCTGATAAATTAAATCTTTTAAATATGTTTTGGTCATAAATTTCCATTTTTTATTCTGACTTATATGACCTTAAATGTCTTATATGGTTAAACGAATTAGTTCGCAATTAATTCTGCGAATTGAATGCCAAAGCATACATTTTTATATTTTTTATCATAGATACCAATCCGTTGGCTCGAGTTGGCGACAAGTGTTCTTTCAAACCTATTTCGTCAATAAAATGTAGATCTGCTTCCAGAATATCAGATGCTTTTTGATTGGAAAAAGTACGAATTAATATCGCAATAATTCCTTTGGTCAAAATGGCATCACTGTCAGCAGTGAAAATAATTTTATCATCCGTTTGCTCTCCTTGCAACCACACTTTGGACTGGCAGCCTTTGATAATGTTGTTCTCTGTCTTGAATTCTTCTTTGATTAAAGGAAGCTTTCTTCCTAATTCGATGATGTATTCATAACGCTCCATCCAGTCGTCAAACATGGAGAACTCCGCTACAATTTCTTCTTGTATTTCTTTAATTTTCATACTATGCTGAATTTATTTCAGTATTATTCTTTAGCTAATGAAGTTATCGTATTCACAAACTTCTTAATTTCTTTTGGTGGAAAACCGTGATCAAAACTAGTGGTTTCATAGGCTTTCTCCTTAAGGGTAATTTTCAGTTTGGCTATAGCGGCACCGTCATGAAAACGTTTTTCGCTGGGCGCTTTGAGCTTAGACAAACTATCCAATTTCACTGTTTTAAAACAATCTACTAACTCTTTCCAGTCGGCATCCGATACTTTTTTGGGTATTGGTTTGTCATTTCCGTCTCTGTCTTTTGAAACTGTCAGTATCTGATTTTTCAGCGTTATTTTTTGATAAAAACCTCTGGTGTTGGCCGTGTATTCAATAACAGTAGTTTCCATATCTTGCGCTTTGGCACTATTGCAACCGTTGCCCATAAAAATAGTCAGGAATATAATAGATAGTATTTTCATATGAAGATAATATTTGTTTTTTATAGGAATATGGTATCGCCAGATCTTCATTGGTGTTTGATACAGCTTCTGTCATGGCGATTTCATATGAAGATAATTTTAAATTTTAGGACAGCATGACTTTTGCTTTTTTAATAGCTTCAACCATAACATCAATTTCTTCGGTGGTATTATAAAAAGCAAATGATGCTCGTATCGTACCTGGAATCTTAAAGAAATCCATGATGGGTTGCGCACAATGATGGCCTGTTCGTACGGCTATTCCTAGCTTGTCAATTATAGTGCCAATATCGTACGGATGAATGCCTTCAATATTAAAGGATATTACGGAAGTCTTTGCTGCTGCGGTGCCAAAAATTTTCAACCCTTCAATTTCCAATAACCGTTTGGTTCCATATTCCAATAATTCTAATTCCTGTTGTTGAATGTTGTCAAAACCCACTTCGTTCATATAATCAACCGCAGTTCCCAGAACAATTCCTCCGGCAATATTTGGTGTTCCGGCCTCAAATTTATGGGGCAATTCCGCATAAGTAGTTTTTTCGAAAGTTACTTCTTTGATCATTTCGCCTCCGCCTTGATATGGGGGTAATTTATTCAACCACGCTTCTTTTCCGTATAAAATTCCGACGCCAGTTGGACCACATATTTTATGTCCTGAAAAAACATAAAAATCACAATTTAATTCTTGTACATCTGGTTTCAGGTGTGGAACGGCTTGTGCGCCATCAATCAAAATTGCGGCTCCTGCCTCATGTGCTTTGTCAATCATGTATTTGATAGGATTGACAGTTCCAAGAGCATTCGAAATATGATTTACTGTTACAATCTTCGTTTTGTCCGAAAGTAATTTGTCATATTCGGACATGATCAGTTCGCCATCCAGATTCATTGGAATGACCCGCAAAATTGCTCCGGTTTTCTCACACAACATTTGCCAAGGCACAATATTGCTGTGGTGTTCCATTGCCGAAACTAAAATTTCATCACCGGGTTTCAAAATCGAAGTAAATCCATTGGCCACTAAATTAATTCCATGAGTAGTCCCCGAAGTAAAAAGCACTTCATGGGGAAATTTTGCATTGATGTGATTTTGTAATTTACCGCGTGAAATTTCATATGCATCGGTGGCCAGTTGGCTCAGCGTATGAACACCACGATGAATATTAGCATTGATTTCCTGGTAGTATTTAGAGATCGCATCAATCACAACTTGTGGCTTTTGCGAAGTGGCTCCGTTGTCAAAATAAACCAATGCTTTCCCGTTTACTTTCTGAGAAAGAATAGGGAAGTCGGCTCTAATTTTATTTACATCTAACATTTTATCTGCTTGTTTTTATTGTTTTTATTGGTAAGATAGAACGCCAATAGTCAACAATTTTTTCGACAATCCAATTTAGTATTGGTCTTTTCTTATTTAGAATTTTTCTACATACAAAAGTAGTGAAATTGGAATTAATTTATAGCAAACACTTGTTAATAATACCTCATTTTCTCAATCCGATACTGTTCCAATAATGTGGTTCTTTTTTATTAAATTGCTTCAAATTAAGCCTCTATGAAAAAAGTATTCAAGTTCGTTGGTTTTGTCTCTTTTATCGGAATCTTTTATGTTGGTTTAATAACCTATCCAAAATTGGATTTAATTTCTGGCTTTTCAGCCAAAAGTATAGCCTCGGGACATTTTATTGATAATCGTTCGCAGAAAATGATAGAAAAAGGCGACAATGACATCGATATGATTGACTTAGCCAAAAACAAAATAGAAGCTACCGGAAAATTTGCGATTGCTTCGGTTTATGGTTTGAAAGAACGAAAAGCGATTTATCGTGAAGGCTTGGGGGCCACTTTAATCAACGATGATTTTGATGTTTCAAAGCCGTATTTGGTTCCTAAAAGAACGAGATTGAATATTAATATGCCTTTTCCATACGGGAATAACGAGCCAAAAGACACTGTTTTTTCAGATGTTGATTACACTAAATTGAATGCAGCTGTTGCCAATGCTTTTGATGAAAAAGAGGCAATCAAAAAAAGAACCCGCTCCCTTTTAGTGATTTATAAAGATAAAATTATTGCCGAAAAATACGATAGCGGTTTTGATAAAAACAGTAAAATATTGGGTTGGTCGATGACAAAAAGTATTACCAGCGCCATGTTTGGAATTTTGGAAATACAAGGCAAATACGATATTTACAAACCTGCTCCAATTCCAGAATGGAAAAATGACGATCGAAAAAGTATTACTACCAATGATTTATTACACATGAATTCCGGTTTAGAATGGGAGGAGCAATACGATAAAATTTCTGATGCCACCAAAATGCTTTTCCAAGCCGAAGACATGACCCTTGTACAACGGAAAAAATCAATGGTATTCCGGACGAATACGCATTGGAATTATTCTTCGGGGACCACGAATTTGCTTTCGGGAATTTTACGGAAGCAGTTCAAAACGCATCAGGAATATTTAGATTTCTGGTACAGTGCCTTGATAGATAAAATAGGAATGTACTCGATGGTAATCGAAACGGATATGGCAGGAAATTATGTGGGTTCATCTTACGGTTGGGCTACCACACGTGATTGGTCTAAATTTGGGTTGTTGTATTTGCATAAAGGCAACTGGAATGGTGAACAAATTTTCAACGAAAGTTGGGCAAAATACACCGCAACTCCTACAAACACTTCGAATGGAAGATATGGTGGACACTTTTGGCTCAATGCCGGCGGACACTTCCCTGATGTTCCCAGAGATATGTATTACTGCAGCGGTTTTCAAGGTCAGATGGTAGCGATTATTCCATCACTGGATTTAGTGATTGTACGAATGGGTTTGAAGGAAAATCCTAATTTTGATTTTAATGGAATGTTGCGTGGGATTGTGGAGAGTGTGAAAAAATGATTGGATAAAAAACCCTGTTAGAGTTTTAAACTCTGACAGGGTTACTATTATAACTTCTTTTTAGTGTTGATTACAAATCGAATCCCATTTTTACACCTAATTTAGTTGCAATAATCGTAGTAATTCGTTTTTTGAGTTCCGGTATTTTAATGCTTTCAATAACTGCATTGGAGAAGGCATACATTAATAACGCTTTGGCTTCTTTTTTAGGAATTCCACGCGCTTGCATGTAGAACATTGCGGTTTCATCCAATTGTCCAATAGTACAGCCATGAGAACATTTTACATCATCAGCAAAAATTTCTAGTTGCGGTTTGGCGTTGATTGTTGCTTTATCACTCAAGAGTATATTATTGCTTTTTTGAAAGGCATTGGTTTTTTGTGCTTCTCTTTCTACAAAAATCTTTCCGTTGAAAACGCCTGTCGAGCGATCAGAATAGATTCCTTTATAATCTTGATGACTTTCGCAATTAGGAGTAGAGTGCTGCACTAGAGTGTAATGATCTACGTGTTGTTTCTCCCCAATTATTGTTATTCCGTTAAGATAACTTACGATTCTTTCTCCAAAATGATAAAAGTTCAAGTTGTTTCTGGTGAGGTTTCCGCCAAAACAAAACGTATTAACGGATACACTGCTTTCTTGTTTTTGAGAAACGTAGGTATTGTCAATGAGATTGGCTTCAAGCGTATCGTTTTGAATTTTATAATAATCAACGATGGCGCGTTTTTGAGCAAAAATCTCAGTCACAGAATTCGTTAATACGGGATTTTCGGTTAAGCTTTGATGCCGTTCAATAATTTGTACATGGGAATTCTCCCCTACAATAATCAAATTTCTAGGTTGAACCATTAGTGCTGCTTCATTCCCTGTAGAGAAATACATGATTTCAATAGGCTTGTCAGCTACTTTACTTTTTGGGATATTGATATACGCTCCTTCATTGGCGAAAGCCGTATTCAATGATGTTAGACTTTCCTCTTTGCTGGCAATTTGATTAAAATAAGTATCAATAACCATTTTGTATTTTGGTTTGGTCAATGCCGATGACATTAAGCAAACATCAATTCCTTCGTGTGTGGTTGACGATAAATTAGAACTGAAAACACCGTCGATAAATACTACTTTGTAGGTGTCTATTTCGTGTAAGAAATATTTTTTTACATGGTTGAATTCAACTGCATTTTCCTGTTTTGAAAAAACGGTAAAGTCATTTTTCAGGATGGCGTTTAGCGATGTGTATTTCCAAGACTCCTCTTTTTTTGTTGGGAAACCTTTATTTTCGAAGTTTTTTATGGCTGCAGTTCTCACATCATGAAGTTCAGAATGTACATCAATGCGTTCTTCGAAAGCCATAAAAGACGATAGTAATTTTTCTTTTAATTCCATTTTTATTTAAGTCTTAAAGTCGAAAGTCAAATGTCTTAAAGTCGGTATAAGCATAAAATAGCTGATTCAACTATTTTAGACTTTCGACTTTCGATTTTTAAACTTTACGACTAGATTCTAGGTATTTAATAAAACCACTTAACAATTTTGATATTTCTGTTACTGATTCTAAAAGTTTTTCAAATTCTTCTTTAGTAATATAATCTAAATCAAATGCTAAATATAATTGAGAACGAACTTCTCCAGCGGAAGCTTTTGCAACATATAAAAAGTAAATAAACTCTTTGTCTGTATTTCTCTCAAAGCCTTCAGCGATATTTGATGATATAGAAATTGATGCTCGCCTAATTTGTCTAGTGAAATCAAAGTCTTTCTTGAAATTTGTGTTTTCGGTAACTAGGTAAACTTTTTTGTTAAAAACTCTTGCTTTTTGCCAAGAATTAATTTCTTCGAAAGAATTAAATTTTCCCATTACTTTTTTCTTTTGACTTTATGACCTTCGACTTTAGACTATTTTAATTTTAAGCTTCTTGTTCTTGTTTAATCCAGTCGTATCCTTTTTCTTCCAGTTCGTGTGCCAGTTCTTTTCCACCAGATTTTACAATTTTTCCATTGTACAATACGTGAACAAAATCAGGAACGATATAGTCTAACAATCTTTGGTAGTGTGTGATCACTACAATTGCATTTTTGTCGCTTTTTAGTTTGTTTACCCCATTTGCAACAATACGCAAGGCATCAATATCAAGTCCAGAATCAGTTTCATCAAGAATAGCCAATTTTGGTTCTAGCATTGCCATTTGGAAAATTTCATTCCTTTTTTTCTCACCACCAGAAAAACCTTCGTTTAAAGAGCGAGACAAAAATTTACGGTCAATTTCTAATAATTCTGATTTCTCCCGAATCACTTTTAGCATTTCATTAGAAGGCATTTCTTCTAATCCTTTAGCTTTACGGGTTTCGTTGATTGCTGTTCTCATGAAGTTGGTAACTGAAACTCCTGGAATTTCCACTGGATATTGGAACGAAAGAAAAACGCCTTTGTGCGCTCTTTCTTCTGGTGCCAATTCCGAAAGGTCTTCTCCGTCTAAAGTGATTTCGCCTTCGGTTACTTCGTAGTTTTCGTTTCCTGCAATAATGGAGGCTAACGTACTTTTTCCAGCACCATTTGGTCCCATTATTGCGTGAATTTCTCCCGCTTTTACTTCAAGGTTGATTCCTTTTAATATTTCTTTGTCACCTATTGAGGCGTGTAAATTTTTTATGCTTAACATTTGTTTCTTTGTTTATTCGTAATGACCTTTTAGTGATAAAATGTCTAATATTTCAATTGTATTTTTTCGGTAACTTTATATATAATGCGATGTTCTTGATTTATTCTTCTTGACCATTTTCCAGAAAGCTGGTATTTTAATTGTTCCGGCTTTCCAATTCCTTCAAAAGCATGTAGTTGAATGTCTTCTATTAAATCTGTAATTTTATTTAAAATATTTTTATTTCCAGATTTAATCCAAAAATCTAAATCTTTTCTAGCTTTAGTCGTAAATACTATTTGCATAAAGCACGTATTTCTTCCATCGTCATTTTTATCCCTTTCCCGTTTTTAATACTTTGTTCTGCTTCCAAAATTTCTTTTACAAACTCAGGGTTATATGGATTTTCTTCTTTTACAATTTCAAATCCAAGTGATTTCGCCAACGATTTTAACAATGGAAAATCTTTTTTCTTTACATTTTTTAAAATTATATCCATAATATTTAGATTTAAAAAATTACCCTACAGAACCTTCTAACGAAATTTCTAATAATTTTTGTGCTTCTACGGCGAATTCCATTGGTAACTTATTCAATACATCTTTACTGAAACCGTTTACGATTAAAGCAATAGCTTTTTCGGTTGGAATTCCACGTTGGTTGCAATAGAAAACTTGGTCTTCGCCAATTTTACTTGTCGTAGCCTCATGTTCGATTTTTGCCGATGGATTTTTGCTTTCGATATAAGGAAACGTATGCGCGCCACAATTGTTTCCCATTAATAAGGAATCACATTGTGAAAAGTTTCTAGCGTTCTCTGCGTTTGCTGAAATGCGCACCAAACCTCTGTAACTATTTTGTGATCTTCCGGCAGAAATCCCTTTAGATATAATAGTAGATTTAGTGTTTTTACCTAGATGCACCATCTTAGTTCCTGTATCGGCTTGTTGGAAATTATTGGTCACCGCAATCGAATAAAATTCGCCGGTTGAATTGTCTCCTTTTAAAATAACCGAAGGATATTTCCATGTTATTGCAGAGCCGGTCTCCACTTGTGTCCAGGAAATTTTTGCGTTTTTCTCGCAAATTCCTCTTTTGGTTACAAAGTTGAAAACGCCGCCTTTTCCTTCTTTGTTTCCCGGATACCAGTTTTGTACGGTTGAATATTTTATTTCGGCATCGTCCAAAGCGATTAATTCTACTACTGCAGCGTGCAATTGATTTTCATCACGACTTGGAGCGGTGCAACCTTCTAAGTAAGACACATAGCTACCTTCGTCAGCAATTAATAATGTTCTTTCAAATTGTCCTGTTCCTGCTTGATTAATTCTAAAATAAGTAGATAGTTCCATTGGACAACGAATGCCTTTTGGAATATAACAGAAAGATCCGTCAGAGAAAACTGCCGAATTCAGCGCCGCATAAAAGTTGTCTTTTTGCGGTACAACTGTCCCTAAATATTTACGAACTAATTCGGGATGTTCTTTGATGGCTTCAGAAATACTCATGAAGATAATTCCTTTTTCGCCTAATGTTTTTTTGAAAGTCGTTGCTACTGAAACGGAATCCACAACGATATCCATAGCTACATTATTCATCATCTTTTGCTCATCGACAGAGATGCCTAACTTTTTGTACATTTCTAAAAGTTCCGGATCTACATCATCCAATGTTTTATTTGGATCTACCGCTTTTGGAGCTGAATAATAGGAAATAGCCTGAAAATCAGGTTTGGTATAATGCACATTTGCCCATTCTGGCTCTGTCATTTGCTCCCAAGCACGAAAAGCCTCAAGACGCCAATCAGTCATCCATTGAGGTTCTCCTTTTTTGTGCGAAATAGCGCGAACGATATCTTCATTTAAACCTATAGGAAACGTTTCTGATTCTAATTCAGTGTAAAATCCGTATTCGTATTCTTTATTTTCGAGTTCGATTTTTAAGTCGTCTTCTGTATATTTGCTCATTCTGATTTAAAGATTTAAAGATTTAAAGATTCAATTATTGAATATTAAACTTTATTATTTGTGTCTAATATATTTAATAAAATTAGAAAGGTTTTGAGAAATCTCAATAGTTAAATTATAACTTTTTTGAATTTCTTCGTGATTGCAAAAACCTAACTATCTGGATAATACTAACATATTTCTAACCTCAGCACAACTGCCTTTGGAGATTTTTAAATATCTTGTAAATTGTCTATTACTGTTGTATTCTGAACCTTCGACAATATTATTTGTAATTGAAACTACTGCTCTTTTTATTTGGTCCTTAAAACCAAATTCTTTTTCCAAGGATTTATTATTTAATAATTCAAAAACTAATTTAGTTAAGACAATACCTTTTTTATGGACATCAAATTCTTCAAATGATTTTGTCATACTATCATTAATCTTTTAATTTTTAAATTTTTCAATCTTTAAATTAAAGAGAGAAACTCTCACCGCAACCACATGTTCTATTGGCATTAGGATTATTAAAAACAAATCCTTTGCCATTTATTCCTCCTGAAAATTCTAATACTGTTCCGGCTAGGTACAGAAAGGATTTTTTTTCGACAGCAATAGTGATATCGTTGTCTATAAAAATCTTATCGTCGTCGCTTTTTGTTTTATCAAATTTTAAATCATAAGACAATCCAGAACATCCGCCGCTTTTCACACCTACTCTCACGTAGTCTATGGAGGCGTCAAAACCATCATCTTGCATTAAATCGATGATTTTTTTTCTTGCTGTGTCAGAAACTTTTATCATAGCTTATATTGATTTTGTCTAAATTAAAGACAAAGATAGTATATAAAAAGCTTTTTACATAGTTGATAACATTTTTATAACCAATACAAAAATAGAAAAAAGCTATTTTAAACAACTAAAAGCATTTGAATTCCTTAACTTTGAAACTTCTCAAAAAACACAAAAACATGAAATTATACCCCATAGAAACTGGAAACTTTAAATTAGATGGAGGTGCAATGTTTGGCGTAGTGCCAAAAACCATTTGGAACAAAACCAATCCCGCAGATGAGAATAACCTGATTGACATTGCCGCTCGTTGTTTACTAATTGAAGAGGGCAATCGATTGATTTTGATTGATACCGGAATGGGAAACAAACAATCCGATAAATTTTTTGGATATTACTCGCTTTGGGGTACCCATTCGATGGACAACTCATTAGCTAAACACGGTTTTCATCGGGATGATGTCACGGATGTTTTTATGACGCATTTGCATTTTGACCATTGTGGGGGCAGTGTACAATGGAATAAGGGCAAAACGGGGTATGAACCGGCTTTTAAAAACGCTAAATTCTGGAGTAACGAAAATCACTGGGAATGGGCAACCAAACCAAATCCCAGAGAGAAAGCATCGTTCTTGTCTGAAAACATTTTGCCGATACAGGAAAGCGGTCAGTTGCATTTTATCCAAAGACCGGAAGGCGATTTTCTGGCAAAATCGGAATTGGGTTTTGGCATCTTCTTTGCTGATGGACATACGGAAAAGCAAATGATTCCGCACATACAGTACAAGGACAAAACCATCGTTTTTTGCGCTGATTTATTGGCAACAGCCGGACACGTTCCCATTGCGTATGTCATGGGTTATGACACCAGACCTTTGTTAACGATGCCTGAAAAAGCGAAATTTCTAAATGCTGCGGCAGAAAATAATTACTATTTATTCTTAGAACATGATGCGCATAACGAAATCATAACGGTTGAAAAAACGGAAAAAGGGGTGCGTTTGAAAGAACGGTTTTCATGTGATGAAGTCTTAACGTAGTGTTAAGTATAGTTTCAGTTGTAACAAAAAAAATTATTTTAGACAAATATTTTAAAATTAACAAAAAACATTTTCGATGAATACCATTAAACCCATTTGCATTTCTGCTTTTGCTTTATTAGCATTAGCAGGTTGTGGCGCTTCAAGACAAGTTTCAAATACTTCAATTTCTGGACTGGTTGCCATAAGCGCTCCTTTGAATATTACAAAAAAAGCACCAATAACTGAAAATGACTTGAAACGTTGGAGCCATTTAGATATTGTTACTGACACGATTCCCGGAATGAGCGTAGATAAAGCGTATGCTGAATTATTGAAGGGTAAAAAAGGCGTGCCTGTTATTGTTGGGATTGTAGATTCGGGAGTGGATATTGAACATGAGGATTTAAAATCGGCACTTTGGACTAATACCAAAGAAATTCCCGGAAACGGAATTGACGATGACAAAAATGGATATATTGATGATATTCACGGTTGGAATTTTCTTGGAGATAGTACCAAAGAGAATCTGGAATACGAAAGGATTATCAAAGATAAAACCCTGGTAGATGACGTTACCTATCAAGCTGCAAAAGCGTTGAATGACAAAAAAGTGGCTGATGCTGCGGCAGGAAAAACACGTTCCGAGCAAATGTTAGCGGCTCTTATGACCAGCGATGCTACTTTAGTAAAACATTTTGGTAAGTCAGTTTATACCATTGAAGAGGTAAATGCGATTGTTTCGCAAGAACTGGAAATACAAAAGAGCAAAGCGGCTATGCAACAAATGCTTTCTTATGGATTGCCAATTGCGGAACTAAAAGTGGCTATTCAAAAACAATTAGACGATCAGGTTGCCCTTATAAACGGAGACAATCTAAAAACAGACTACCGTAAAGTGGTAGGAGATAATCCAAATGATATTACGGATACTAAATACGGAAACAATAATGTGATGGGACCAGACAAGAATGAAATTCTTCATGGGACTCACGTTGCCGGAATTGTTGCTCAAACCAGAAATAATACTTTGGGGGGTGATGGTGTGGCTAATAATGTTCAAATTCTGACCGTTCGCGCTGTGCCGGATGGAGATGAGTATGATAAAGATATTGCACTTGGAATTCGTTACGCAGTAGATAATGGAGCCAAAGTAATCAACGGAAGTTTTGGAAAAGGCTTTTCTCCTCACAAGCAATGGGTGTACGATGCTATAAAATATGCAGAGAAAAAAGACGTCTTGATTGTACATGCAGCCGGAAATGACGCAAAAGACATCGATTATGCAGACAATTTTCCAAATGACTCTGAGGATAAAATAACAGAGTTTGCAGATAATTTTATCACAATTGGGGCTTTAAATTTTGAATATGGAAACAAAGTGGTGGCTCGTTTTTCTAACATTGGAAAAATTAATGTAGATGTTTTTGCGCCTGGCGTAAAAATCTATGCTACAACTCCAAACGATACTTATAAATACTTGCAAGGAACTTCAATGGCTGCGCCAAACGTTGCCGGAGTAGCGGCTTTGATCCGTTCGTATTACCCAAAATTATCCGCGCAACAAGTAAAACACATCTTGATGGATTCCGGAATTGCAATTACAACAGCTGTTATTGTGGGAGGAAAACCAAATGACACGCGTCCCTTTTCGGCACTTTCTAAATCTGGTAAAATAGTAAATGCATACAATGCTTTACTCATGGCAGAAAAAATGTCTAAAAAATAATATTTTAAGAATTTAGTACTTGGAAGGGCAGTTTGTCCTTCCATTTTTATTTAAACCTACCTATGAAAAAATTACTTTTATTTTCTTTTGTTGTTTTTGGTCTCGGAACTGTTTTTGCCCAAAACTCCTCGTATTGGCAACAACATGTCGATTACAAAATGGATGTTACCTTGGATGTAAAAACATACCAGTACACCGGGAAGCAGGAATTGGTATACACCAATAATTCTTCGGATACTTTGAGAAAAGTATATTATCACCTATTTAATAATGCCTTTCAGCCCGGAAGCGAAATGGATGCCAGAATCCAAAGTATCAAAGATCCTGACGGCAGAATGGTCACCAAAATAAAAGTAGACGGTAAAGAAGTGAAGGAAAGCCGCATTAAAAACCTGAAACCAAATGAAATTGGTTTTTTGCGAATTTCTAATTTTAAACAAGATGGAGCAGTTGCTACTGCAAAAGAGGTTGGAACTATTCTTGAAGTGACTTTGGCCAAGCCAATATTACCGAATACTAAAACTACATTTACATTAGATTTTGAGGGTCAGGTTCCCATTCAGATTCGTCGTTCCGGAAGAAATAATGCTGAAGGTGTAGCATTATCCATGTCGCAATGGTATCCAAAAATGGCTGAATTTGATTTTGAAGGTTGGCATGCTGATCCTTACATTGCCAGAGAATTTCATGGTGTTTGGGGAAATTTTGACGTAAATATTACTATTGACAAGGATTACGTTTTAGGCGGTACCGGTTATTTGCAAAACAAAAATGAAATTGGTCACGGCTATCAAGACCAAGGTGTTGTTGTGTCTGTTCCAAAGAAAACAAAAATGTTGACTTGGCATTTTAATGCACCAATGGTTCATGATTTTACATGGGCTGCTGATCCGGATTACATTCACGATGTAGTAAAAGGGCCTAACGGTGTTGATTTGCATTTTTTGTATAAAAACAACCCTAAATACATTCAAAACTGGAAAAACCTGCAACCAAAAACGGTCCAGTTAATGGAAATTTACAACAAAACGGTAGGGGATTATCCATACAAACAATATTCTGTGATTCAGGGTGGCGATGGTGGTATGGAATATGCCATGTGTACACTGATTTTAGGACAAGGTAGTTTTGAAGGATTGCTTGGAGTAACTGCACACGAAATGGCGCACTCTTGGTTCCAACATGTTTTGGCTTCCAATGAATCAAAACACGGATGGATGGACGAAGGTTTTACCTCATTTCTGGAAGATTTTGGACTGAATGAAATTGCAAATAAAAAAGTAGAAAACCCTTATACAGGAGCCTATACCGGTTATTTTTCTATGGCAAATTCGGGAAAAGAATTACCACAAGGAACGCATGCAGATCGTTTTGATGAAAACAGAGTCTACAGCATCACATCGTATAGTAAAGGGGAAATTTTCTTGACTCAATTGATGTATTTGATTGGAAAAGATAATGTCATGAAAACATTGAAGAAATATTACAGCGATTTTAAATTCAAGCACCCTACGCCAAATGACATTAAAAGATCTGCAGAACGAATTTCTGGAGCAAATCTCGATTGGTACTTAGTGGATTGGACAGAAACCACCAATACTATTGATTATGGTATTAAGGATATAAAAGAAAATGGAGACAAAACAACCGTTACTTTAGAAAGAATTGGTAGAATGCCAATGCCAATTGATTTATTAGTGGAGTACACAGATGGAACAACGGAAAGTTTCTACATTCCGTTGCGCATGATGAGTTTCGAAAAAGAAAATCCAAATCCCGCCATAAAAAGAACAGTTTTGAATGATTGGGCTTGGGCGTACCCAACCTTTGAATTTGATATTTCTAAATCGAAAGCTTCTATCAAGAAAATCACCATCGACTCAAGTGGATTAATGGCTGATTTGAAAAAGGAAAACAATACGTACGAGATAAAGTAACTACTATTGAAACGTTATAAAAAAAGTCTAATTTTCACAACTAGACTTTTTTTTGGTTTATATTGTTAAATGATTTACTTCAAATGCTCCAACATATCGACAGTCATCGTTTCTAAATTAAACTCATGTTTCCATCCCCAGTCCTTTCTAGCCTCAGCGTCATCAATACTCGCTGGCCAGCTATCGGCTATTTTTTGACGGAAGTCTGGCTCATAAGTGATGGTAAATTCAGGAATGTGTTTCTGGATTTCGGCAGCAATCTCCGTCGGTGTAAAGCTCATTGCCGCCAAATTATATGAAGAATGAATTTTTATTTGTTCTACCGGCGCTTGCATAATTTGGATGGTCGCAGCAATGGCATCGTCCATATACATCATCGGCATTTTTGTTTCGGAAGATAAAAAACATTCGTATGTTTTATCCGAAATCGCCTTGTGAAAAATATCTACCGCATAATCTGTTGTACCGCCACCAGGAGGCGATGACCAGCTAATTAAACCAGGATAACGAATGCTTCTTACATCTACACCAAAAATATTATGGTAGTATTCGCACCATCTTTCGCCAGCTTGTTTACTGATTCCGTACACCGTTGAAGGTTCCATGATTGTGTATTGCGGCGTATTTTCTCTGGGTGTTGTTGGACCAAAAACGGCAATACTCGAAGGCCAGAATATTTTTTTTATTTTTCCGGCTTTCGCCAAATTCAAAACGTGAAATAACGAATTCATATTCAAATCCCAAGCAAAAGCTGGGTTTTTTTCTGCTGTAGCTGATAAAAGTGCTGCCATCAAATAGACCTCGTCAATCTGATGCAATTCCACCAGATGTTCAATTTGATTGAAATCCAAGGCATTTACCACTTCAAATGGACCGGAATTGACAACGTCAATATTTAACTTTCGAATATCCGAAGCAATTACATTTTCTGTTCCGTATATTTTTCGTAATTTTTGGGTAAGTTCCGTTCCTATCTGGCCGCAAGCGCCAATAATTAATATTTTAGTACTCATTTTTGTCTGTTTTAAAAAACAAAGATAACGTTTTCGTAAATAACATAATTTTGATAAAAAATACTGTTAAATTCTTAAAGTTGTAATTAAAAACAAGCTATGTTTCTTAATTTTATAGGTTTTAAATATAAAAACTGCTTTAGGGATATTAGATAGTTATTCCGATGCCGTAATTCGTAATTGTAAATTTACTTTGTAACTTTGCACCTAAATTAATGGCGATTTTTAAACGAGCATAATGGGTTTTCGTTTGCAAAAGTAAGAGCGTATAGCGATTGCATTCAGCCAGTAAAAAACAACAAATTGCCACACATGAAATATAAAACAGCAATCTTCTTTGCTCTTGCTTTGCTCTTGTTTTCCTGTCAGGATAATAATCAAAAACGCCTTTCCGAAAATAAAAAAGAGATGCAGCGAAGAGAAATTATTTTTAAAAACATAGAAAAGGGTTGGGTTTTTTATGATACTCCAGTTACGGAGGCTTCTGAAAAAAGTTTGGCTACTTGGAATGCCTGGCGTATTTTTTTGGCTGAATTAGCGCTGAAACCCAGAAAATCAATTAAAGCGTTCCAACAAAAATCAAAAGCACTTTCTAAAAAAGTAATGGATTTAAACGAAAATATCCCTTATGAATACAGTAAACCTCAAATAAAAAGCAGAATTTCGACCTTAATTACTAAGGTACGATTGTTGGATTTATTTATTAATTTAGATGCTATTCCAGATAAAAAAGTAACGCAGCTAGTGTCAGAAATCAATTTAGAATTGGTTTCGCTTCAAAGACAGATGGACAAAATCATAGAGAAAAGTAAGATTCCCATCGAGGAAGGGGAATCTGAGTTAATGAAAATGATGGATACCACAAGAGCCATTCCCAATACACCGATAATCGACCCAAATATTCCACGCGTTGAGTAAAACAGCCTTATACAATACCTACGATAATTCGCCAAAAACCCAGCAAATCGTTGCTCGTTTATTAGAAAACAAGCAAATCAAAATACAGCTGTCGGGACTTTTGGGCTCCGCACTTTCATTTGTAATTCGATCCGTTTTTAAGAAAGCCGAACTTCCTCTTCTAATTGTTCTAAACAATAAAGAAGAAGCAGCGTATTACTTGAACGATCTGGAACAAATGATTGGCGAACAAGATGTACTCTTTTATCCTGGTTCATTTCGCCGCCCGTACGAAATTGAAGACACGGATAATGCGAATGTTTTGCTTCGCGCCGAAGTCCTCAACCGGATCAATTCCCGCAAGAAATCAGCCGTTATTGTCACCTATCCCGAAGCCTTATTCGAGAAAGTGGTCACCCGGAAAGAATTAGATAAAAACACGTTGAAGGTTGCTGTTGGTGACAAAATTTCTATCGATTTTATCAATGAAGTATTGTTCGAATACGAGTTCAAAAGAGTCGATTTTATTACTGAACCCGGAGAATTTTCGGTTCGTGGTGGCATTGTCGACGTCTTTTCGTTTTCGAATGATAATCCGTACCGAATTGAGTTTTTTGGAGATGAAGTGGAGAGCATTCGTACCTTTGATGTTGCGACCCAATTGTCAATGGTACAACAGAAGAAAATTACGATAATCCCTAATGTGGAAAACAAAGTTTTTCAGGAAAACAGAGAAAGTTTCTTGGATTATATTTCAGAGAAAACGGTGATTTTCATCCAGAATACTGAAGATTTTTTATCACAATTAGACAAGCAATTTGGCAAAGCCGAAGAAGCTTTCGCAAAATTATCGCAAGAAATAAAGCGGTCATCCCCGGAGCAATTGTTCTTGAATCAAGCCGAATTTATAAAACGAGCCTTGGATTTCTCGATTGTAGAATTGAGTTCAAAACCTATTTTTAGAACCACCAAAAAATTCGAATTTCACATTCAACCACAGCCGTCGTTCAACAAACAATTTGATTTGTTGTTGAATAATCTGAATGAAAATCATTTCAATGGATACAAGAATCATTTATTTTGTTCTAATGAGGCTCAAGCCAAACGATTTCATGATATTTTCAAAACTTTGGATGAAGCCAATTCTGAGAATATCCGCAAGCAGTATCACACGGTTGTTTTGCCTTTGTACCAAGGATTTATTGATGAGGAAAACCAAATTACCTGTTACACTGACCATCAGATTTTTGAACGGTATCATAAATTCAATATTAAAAACGGTTATTCGAAAAAGCAGAATATCACGTTAAAAGAACTGACGACCTTAGCTGTTGGGGATTATGTGACGCATATCGATCACGGAATTGGACGATTTGGAGGACTGCAAAAAATACAAGTCGAAGGCAAAACGCAAGAAGCCATCAAGCTCGTGTATGCCGATAATGATATTGTGTATGTGAGTATTCATTCGCTGCACAAAATTTCAAAATACAACGGAAAAGACGGAACGCCACCCAAAATTTACAAATTGGGTTCGAACGCCTGGAAGATTTTAAAACAAAAAACCAAGGCGCGTGTCAAACATATTGCCTTCAATTTGATTCAGTTGTATGCCAAAAGAAGACTCGAAAAAGGATTCCAGTTTGCGCCCGACAGTTATTTACAAAATGAACTGGAAAGTTCGTTCATTTATGAAGATACGCCGGACCAAACTAAATCAACGGCAGAAGTAAAAGCGGATATGGAAAGTGACCGTCCAATGGATCGCTTGGTTTGTGGTGATGTAGGTTTTGGTAAAACTGAAGTCGCTATTCGTGCGGCTTTCAAAGCTGTGGATAATAGCAAACAAGTGGCGATATTAGTTCCTACAACTATTTTGGCATACCAGCATTACCGTACTTTTACGGAACGATTGAAAGATATGCCAGTTTCCGTTGGCTATTTAAACCGTTTTAGAACTGCCAAACAAAAAGCAGAAACCTTAAAATTACTAGCCGAAGGGAAACTCGATATTGTGATAGGAACACACCAACTGGTCAACAAAAATGTAGTTTTTAAAGACCTTGGATTGTTGATTGTGGATGAGGAACAAAAATTCGGAGTTAATGTAAAAGACAAACTGAAAACCATAGCTGCCAATGTTGATACACTGACATTGACCGCAACTCCAATACCACGAACATTACAATTTTCGTTGATGGCAGCGCGTGATTTATCCGTAATTACAACTCCACCGCCCAATCGTTATCCTATTGAAACCAATGTAGTCGGTTTTAGCGAAGAGTTGATTCGGGATGCGATTTCGTATGAAATTCAGCGTAACGGACAGGTGTTTTTCATCAATAACAGAATAGAAAACATCAAAGAAGTGGCCGGAATGATCCAGCGTTTGGTACCCAATGCCAAAGTTGGAATTGGTCACGGCCAAATGGAAGGACGAAAACTGGAGGAATTAATGTTGGCTTTTATGAACGGAGAATTTGATGTTTTGGTGGCCACGACCATCATCGAAAGCGGTTTGGATGTTCCTAATGCGAACACGATTTTCATCAATAATGCGAATAATTTTGGATTGTCTGATTTACATCAAATGCGCGGTCGTGTAGGACGTAGCAACAAGAAAGCGTTTTGTTATTTTATTTGCCCGCCGTATTCCGCAATGACAGACGATGCTAGAAAACGAATTCAGGCTTTGGAACAATTTAGTGAATTGGGAAGTGGATTTAATATTGCGATGAAAGATCTTGAGATTCGTGGTGCCGGAGATTTATTGGGCGGTGAACAAAGCGGTTTTATCAACGAAATTGGTTTTGATACGTACCAAAAAATTATGAATGAAGCCCTTGATGAATTGAAAGAAAATGAATTCAAGGATTTGTATCCGGAGGAAAATAATTTGGAAACCAAAGAATATGTCAAGGACCTTCAAATCGACACTGATTTTGAGTTATTATTTTCGGATGAATACATCAATAATGTATCGGAACGATTGAGTTTGTACAATGAATTAGGCGCTGTAAAAAACGAAGAAGAACTCATCATTTTCCAAAATAAATTGATTGATCGTTTTGGCCCAATGCCGCCACGTGCCAAAGCATTAATGAACAGTATTCGTATCAAATGGATCGCTACCCGCATTGGAATTGAAAAATTAGTAATGAAACAAGGCAAGATGATTGGGTATTTCATTTCGGATCAACAATCCGATTATTACCAATCGAAACGTTTTAATCAAGTCCTACTGTTTGTGCAAAAAAACAGTTCTATTTGTAAAATGAAAGAAAAACAAACGCCGGCTGGTTTGCGATTACTGTTGACTTTTGACAATGTAAAGAACACCAGGAGAGCTTTGGAATTGATGGAGCTATTGGGTGGGGAATAAATAACAAAGCTTCCAGTCTTTTGAAGGCTGGAAGCTTTGTTGATTAACCGAATTTTCTAATTCTTCAAATCCTTAATTACTTTGAAAGCCACATCTACTTGTTCTTCACTTACTAAAATTGTGAATTCATTAGAAGTCGAAATTACTTCGTTTATGATGATTCCTTCCCAAGCCAAACGCTGGAAAATAAAATAGTAAATCCCAGGAACAACGATGTTTTCTTTCGGTAATTTCACGGTAATCGAAGCCAGATTATCCAGTTTTTGAATTAATTTCTCAGAAGCAAAATGCTTGTCAACCAAATTGTTGATGCTGTTGCTGACCACAATATTTGTTTCATTCACACCTCTGGACGAAGTGTAAAAAATATCCGGCAGCGTATTAATATCGGTAATTAAATCTGCTTGTTTATTTAAAACAGTGTCAGAAGCAGCAAATGTATAATCCGTCAAAGCAGAACGAACGGTAATTTCCCCAATATTTTTAATTACTTTATTGATCTTGTGATTCAGTCTGAAATCCAGTTCTTCAGTGAGTCTTTTTAAAGCCATAACCACTGCGCCTTGTTTTACTTCCTTGCCAAATTCACTTTCTAATTCAGTCATTATATTCCGGGATAATGAGGTCAGATTAATGATCCCTAATGATAACGCATTCAACAAAAATGGCTTTGTTTTGATGTAGTTCTCTACAATGGAAGAAACAGTTTTCATAATTTAATTTTTTTAGTGGTTGTAAATATACGCGTAGTCAGTGTGTACATATAACGCAAATGTAAATAAAAAAACAATTTGTTACAAATATAACATTAAAAAAACGAATTAAAAATGATAAAACGCATCGATAAGATGCTCAATGACATAAGATTTGCCTTCTTTATGTATTGCAATAATGTCAAAACGGACATCTATATCTAAATTTCTTTTGTTGACAAAGGCATGAACGGCCTTTACAAGGAGCTGGATTTTTTTTGGTTTTACAAAATCTTGTGGTAAGCCAAATTCTAATGAGGAACGCGTTTTGACTTCAACAACAGCAAGTGTGTTTCCTTTTTGGGCGAGAATATCTATTTCGGCTTTTTGGAAGGTCCAATTGGTTTGCAAAATCGTGTAGCCGTCTTTCCGTAGAAATTCGACTGCCATTTCTTCTCCTAGTTTTCCAAGTTCATTATGTGCAGCCATAAAAAAATTTTCAGTTAATAAACCTGTGAAATTAATTCCTACAATTCAGAATGGTAATTTATAACCAAAAACCCAAAATGATATGTAATATTACAAACAATTATCCTGAGTCTATTTCTGTTTAGTCTCTCCCTCCTTCGGAGTGGAGCCGGAGGGAGGATTTCTTTATTCAAAAACTAGTGTGCTGCTTTTCTCGCTGACATTGATCGTTACAGTATTGCCTAAAATTAAGGCTCTGTTGTCTTGTATGTGTCCCGCCGGGAAATTATACAAAATAGGAATAGAGTATTTTTTGGTTACATCCTCGATAATTTCGATGGCATTTTTCCCCCACGGAATATCATTATCCTTCATCTTTGTCATCGAACCTACCACAATTCCCTTGACGCTTTCCAGGCAACCATTTCGTTTTAAATTCATCATCATACGGTCAATGTGATACAAATATTCGTCTAAATCTTCTAGAAACAAGATTTTATCGGAACAATCAATCGCGGAGGGTGAACCCAACAAACTGTATAGAATGGATAAATTTCCACCCACTAATTCTCCGGTAGCTTTCCCGGGTCTATTCATTACAAAAGGCGTTATATTGTAGGATAGTTTTTCACCAAATAAAGCAGTCCGCATAGTTTTTATAGCTTCAGGAGTGGCTCTTGGAGCGGTTATCGGCATGATTCCGTGAATGGATTTGAAACCCATAGTGTTCAAGTGATTGTGTAAAACAGTCACATCACTAAAGCCAATAATCCATTTCGGATTTTTTCTGAACGCAGTAAAATCTAACAAATCAATCATACGCACGGTTCCGTATCCGCCTTTTACGCACCAAATGGCTTTGATGTTTGGATTGTCCAGTTGCTGCTGAAAATCAGTTGCTCGCTGTTCGTCAGTCCCGGCTAATTGGTTGTTGTCTAAACCTATTGTGCTGCCTATGACCACTTCCAGGCCCCAACTGTGCAGCAAATCAATAGCTGGTTTCAAGTTATCATCTGTGTTTTTTCGGGCTGTTGCCAAAATAGCTACGGTATCTCCTTTTTGTAAACTAGGGGGTGTAATCATATTGTATTGGGCTTGACTGTTGAAAGATTGTAACACAAAAATAAGCAATAGCAATTGATATAAAATAGAATAACGGGATGTAAAAGTAAATTGATTTTGATTCATGCGGTATTGCTTTTCTGAGAAATTCTAATGATAAAGGCGTTAAATGACAAAAACAAAGATAGACATTTAGAAAATAATTCTAAGTTCACACTCAAATGACTATTTTTACAATAACCAGATTCTAAAAGGGATCTCAGCAACAGCGGTAAATAAATGATATTTATGAGAATTACGTACTGGATTCCTATTCTTTTTTTATTCTTTCCAATTGCAAAAAATACTGCGCAACCAAAAAAATATGTTATTCATACCGTTGCGTTTTATAATTTTGAAAATCTTTTTGACACCATAAACGATCCGGATACTTTTGACGAAGAGTGGACTCCAAAAGGGTTGCAACGCTGGAATTATGGGAAGTACCAAAAAAAATTGGGAAACTTAGCCCGAGTGTTAGCTGAAATTGGTTCAGCTGAAAACACGGATTCGCCCACATTTATTGGCGGTTGTGAAATAGAAAACAGAGGCGTTTTAGAAGATTTAGTAAAACAGCCCAAACTTATTGATAAAGACTACGGAATCATCCATTTTGATTCACCGGACAAAAGAGGAATTGACGTGGCGCTGTTGTATCAAAAAAAGAAATTTCAGCCCACGAGTTATAGTAACATTCCGTTGTACATTTATAAAGAAGGAACCACCACAAACGAAAATTCTAAAGCCAATTCCGAAGAAAAAACAGATGACGAATTGCAAATAAGCACCAAAAATTATCGGGTTTACACACGAGATCAGCTATTGGTAACCGGATTTCTGGACGGAGAGGAAATCAATATCATAGTCAATCACTGGCCGTCGCGTTCTGGCGGCGAGAAAAAATCAAGTCCGTTCCGGGAAGCCGCTGGAGCATTAAACCGAAAAATAATCGATTCTTTGCAACGCATAAATCCAGAAGCAAAAGTGATTACTTTAGGTGATTTGAATGACGGACCATATAATAGAAGTGTCAAATTTGGGCTTGGCGCCAAAGCAAAAAAAGCAGACGTGCTACCGTTTGGGATTTATAATCCCTTCGAGGAAATGGCCAAGAAAGGATTTGGAACTATCGCATTTCGTGATGCATGGGATATTTTTGACCAAATAATGGTTTCCGAAACCTTACTGCAATCAGACTATTCTAGCTTTCGGTATTGGAAAGCCGGAATTTACAACAAATCTTTTTTGATACAAACCAGCGGACAATACAAAGGCTATCCGTTGCGGCATTCCCCCACCGAAATAGGATTTAGCGACCATTTTCCCGTGTATATTTATTTGATTAAGGAAAAACGGAACTAAAGTGCTTGTACTTTTGGAGAGAATTAGTAGGTTCTATCATTTAAAATCTTAGTACCTTAGTACCTTAAAAACTTTGACCTTCAGAAAAAATGGCAATTGCAAAACCTTTCAACCTCAATAAATGGATTGACGAAAACCGTCATCTGCTGAAACCACCCGTTGGTAATAAAAATTTATACACGGAATCCGGTGATTATATCGTCATGGTTGTTGCCGGCCCAAATGCCAGGAAAGACTACCATTACAACGAAACTGAAGAATTGTTTTACCAGCTTGAAGGCTCCATCAAAGTGATTATTCAAGAAGATGGGGAACGCAAAGAAATGGAATTACACGCCGGTGATATGTATCTTCATCCTGCTAAAATCCCTCATTCTCCGGTGCGTTCCGAGGGTTCTATAGGACTTGTCATCGAAAGAAAAAGAGCTGGAAAAGGATTCACGGACGGATTGCTTTGGTTTTGTGATACTTGTAATCATAAGCTGCACGAAGTCTATTTTGAACTTCATAATATCGAGAAAGATTTCCTGCCTCATTTTGAACAGTTCTATACTTCTACAAAGATGCGAACCTGTGAAAAATGTGGAACCATAATGGAAACCGACACCAGATTTGTAGCCAAAAAATAATTTTAAGTCGCTGCTTAGCATCAGTTCGCTTCCTTCATGTCCCAATATTTCTGAAAATTATATGTTTTTGGCAGCAAAAAACAAAATATTTTTTAGGATAAGAACAGCTCGCGACTTGTCTGTACTACGGAGAAATTGTTTGTATTTTTTGGAGCTATTTCCCGCTATTCGTTGCAATCCACGCCCAAAAGCGTGGGATTTCCACTGCTATCGGGGCTAGGGGATTTGGGATTTCTATAAATTTTCGCCAATAATTTAATAGGTGTCGTTCCTATAAACTTTATTCCTTTTATTTATACCTGCCAACGGATTATAATCCGTTGCTACAATATGAATCGTTCCTAGGGAACTTTCACGCATCAATAAGAGTCGTAGGCTCGGCAATTATTTAGGGACGGATTTTAATCCGTCCACATTTGAGGATATATACATAAAGTGTCGTAGGTGCGGACGATATTTACAATCAAATTTGTTGGGAAATAACAGAATAAAGGAACAACGTAAAAATTATTTTATTTGAAAATTGAGCAATTCTTTTGGCTCGATTTCCAGAGCGTTGGCAATTTTTACTAAAGTTCTAATGGTGGTGTTTGTTTTTGCTCTTTCGATTCTGCCTATGGTAGTTTTAGGAACCTTGTAAAATGTAAAAATCAAAAAAGCCATGTTTTTTAACATAATGTGGAAAGCCGTAAAGTAATGAATTTTCTTTTCTGTAAATTTGAAGAAAGAATTTAAAGCTAAATACAAGCTTTCCAATAAATACAAGAGATTTAATGAAATCACAAGCGTACTTCGAGAAAATACATAAACACATCGAAAACAATTTAAAAAGTTCGAAAACAAGTATTAGAATTGCAGTTGCTTGGTTTACAGATACGAAACTATTCGATATTCTTTGCGAAAAAGCCAAAGAAGGAATTCAAGTTGAATTACTTATGGCAAATCACGAAATAAATCACGATAGCAATATAAAATATAGAGATTTAATAAACGATGGAGGACAAATATTTTGGATAGGCAAAGAAGGTGCTTATGCTCCTTTGATGCACAACAAATTTTGTATCATTGACAATACTATTTTAATTTTTGGGTCTTATAACTGGACACAAAAAGCAAAGTCAAATCACGAAAGCATAACAGTAATTGAAGAAGATTACAATCTCATTTTAGATTTCAATCAGGAATTTGACAAGATAAAAGACAAGTATTATAATCCAAATGCCGAAATAGATTGGATTAAGATTGTTATACGATTGGAAACATTAGTAAATGTAATTAAGCTCGAAGATTTAGAAGATATTAATTATCAGATTGATAAAACCAAAAGTCTGATTCCTAAAAATCATTCAGATAAAAAACTGGACTCGTTAACCATTATATTAAATCATTGTTCAAAAAAAGAATTCAGCCAAGCCGTAGTTTTAATTCAAAAATTTACCAGTGAATTCAAAAAGATAAGTATTTACAATGACCCTGAAATTCCTGCATTACAATTAGAAATTAGAAGTCTTGAATATCAAATTTCAAGTTTATCTGACGAAAAAACGGATATAGAAAAGAACATTAGAAGTTTTGAATTAAAATATAATGAAGAATTAGGGGGATTAATCACCAAAATCCTTCATTACAAAAAAGTTGTAGCCGAGAAAATTGCCAAAGAATCAATAAAAGATAAACAAAAACAGCAAGAATACGAAGAAGCAAAATTTGACTATGAAGATTTCTCAAAGTCATATAACGATAAATTAAACGAGCCTAAACCCTTTGTTTTAGATGAAGAAAAACAAAATGAACTAAAGAAAAATTATCGTAAGGCAACAAAACTTTGCCATCCTGACAAAGTAACGGACGACCAAAAAGAATTGGCAACCAAAATATTTACGGATTTAAAAAACGCTTACGATAATAATAACCTCAAAAAAGTAAATCAAATCTTAAATGATTTAGAAAAAGGAATTTTCAAATCACAAGGCGAAACGATAGACAAAAAAGATAAGCTTAAAATAATTCGTGAAAATTTAATTCGTAAACGTAATGAATTAGAAGAAATATTATTATCAATTAAGAATACCGATGCTTTCAACAAGATAAGTCATATTAAAAATTGGGATAATTATTTTGAGAAAACAAAAGAAGAGTTTAATAAAATTCTTGAAGAATTAGAAAATGAAATAATTATCTAGAATATGGAAGAAAACAACAAATCATTAATTTCTGTAAATAATTCATTAGCCAAAATTGAGAGGCAGATTGCTGTTGGTGAGAAATTATTGAGTCTTGGAAACAATAAAATACAAAGAGAGAAAATTAAAAATTTATTAATTAGAATTTCCCATCTCGATAAAGATAAAAAAACATTTTTCAATTTAATTTCAGCTAATTATCCATTTAATGAGGAAATGTTAATGGAATACCAACACATTCTTAATTGGAAAATATTAAGTTCAAATAACAAAATAAAATTTTCTCCATCTTTAATTGAAAAATATTCCGATAAATGGGATTTCAATGAATTAGGAGCAAATAAAAGTATTCATTGGGATATTGATTTATTTGATAACTATAAAGATAAATTTGATTGGAAATTCTTATTATATGTTAATTGTGAAGCTTTACCATGGTCAATTGATTTTATTGAAAAATATAAAGATAAATCAATTGGTATATGGATTAGTTTGTCTCTTTGGGCTAAATTGAGCGAAGAATTTATTGAAAATTTTAAAAATGAATTAAAATGGATGAATCTCTCAAGTAATAATGGACTAATTTGGTCTGAAGATTTTATTAATAAATATATTGATAAATGGAACTGGTTGAATCTCTCAAGTAATGATGGATTACCTTGGTCTGAAGATTTTTTTATTAAATATATTGATAAATGGTATTGGTCGAATCTCTCAGCTAATAATGGATTGCCTTGGTCTGAAGATTTTTTTAATAAATATATTCATCGATGGAGTTGGTTGAGTCTCTCAAGTAATAATGGATTACCTTGGTCTGAAGATCTTTTTAATAAATACATTGATAAATGGGATTGGTGGCAACTTTCAAGTAATAATGGATTGCCTTGGTCTGAAGATTTTTTTAATAAATATATTGACAAATGGGATTTTAACGTTTTATCTTTAAATAACGGTTTTTATAAAATATTTGAACCAACTTTAAATGACACATTGTTAAATGAAATAATATCTGAAATCTCCAGAAAACAATAAAGCAATAATTTGTTTTAAACAAAACAATCCTAAATAACAATATTTATGAAAAAATTTGACATTAATGATTATAAAGATTTTGAAAATATTATTTCTTATGCGTCTTCTGGTACACTTTCCTGGCAATACAAACCGTTATTTCAACCTTTATATAGAGGACATTCAAAAGATACATATAAATTAGAAACAGGCATTGCGCGTAAAGTCAAATCTGCTAAAGAAATACAAGAACTTGAAGCAAATTTAATTATTGATTTTAAACAATTGGTTACTAATATTTCTGATTACAGAAATATTATTCATCTAAATAATGAAATTTTAGATTATGAAAATGATTGGAGATGGCTTGAACAAATGCAACATTTCAGAATTCCAACTCGGCTTTTAGACTGGAGTTTAGAACCTGAAATTGCTCTTTTTTTTGCTGTTGAAAGTGAAGAAACAGAAATTGGTCAATTTTGGATTTATAAAACACCATTAAATTGGAATTGTGATGATCATTTCCCAGTAAACCCTTATGAAGAAAATTTAAATATCATTTCTAATAGCAGTTCTTTTTTAGTAAAAAAATATGAAGACAAAATAGCAATGAAAAGAATTGCAGTTCAAAAAGGCAAATTCTCAATTCAAGATTTCAACAAATGTCTTATCCCATTGGAAGAGCAAACAGATTTACAGGATTTATTACTAAAATACACTATTAATCCTAAATCTAAAAAAGACTTACTTGAAAAACTTGCCGAACAAAATATTACAAAAGAAACAGTCTATGTGGAATTTGATAACGAAATAGAAAAATTAATAGAAGGATTAAAATCAAAATACAATTTCAAAAAAAGCTAAAAGATTGTAATTGAAAAAAGAGAAAATCTGAACCGATTCAAGCTGTGCGAAGTCTCTCGCTACATCTTGTGCTCTTTTACAACGAGTACCTCCTTACTTCTAAGAGCAAAGTAAAGCGACTGTACCAGGAAATGAAACAAATACAACGAATCTGTTTTTCATATCTTTGTAAACAGAATTAAAGAATACTGTAAACCATGGCAAAAGGACCCGAAAAAAACACCAAAAATAAGGCGTTGCATACCAAATTGCTCAATCGGAAAAAGACCAAACTTCAAGAAGAAAAAAAAGAAAAAGCCATGCGTTTGAAAGCGTTGGTTACCAAAATGAATCAGAAAAAGCGTAGTGACGAATCTGATGTCATTTAAATGGTTGCGCTAATCAATCGGTGCTAATCTGTGGCTAAAAAAAAACATTTCGATTCTTCACTATTTTGCCCGAAATTTGCAGCACATATTCAAATACAAAACCTATGGAATTCGGTAGAATAATTATTTCAGAAACAGCAATGAACAGTGGAAATCTCCAAGATGTAATTCACTCTAATATATCGGTAATCAACTTAATGCGTGAGGAAGGCGTGAACGATGATTTGATTCACGAAGATGCCATAATGAGTTATTATTTAGATTATTATACCTCACAATATACCGAAGGAAATTTTGCTCAATTTGTTCACAATTCGGGTTGGGATAAAGAACTAAACGAATTGATCGAAGAAGGTTTGGCTTTGATTGGTACTGAAAAGCACTTGGAATTGTTTCAACAACAATCCAAAAAAGTGAAATTAATGAGCAGTGTCAAGCTGAATAAATTTCTGAAAGGAAAACTCGAAGGCGTAAATTCTACTCGAGATTTGCTTAACAACGACACTTTTTTCGAAATTGAAGAAAACTTGATTACGTTGAATGCTACTTTCTTAAAAACACACCCAGATTTTGAAGTTCTTTCTGTAGATGATATGTTTGCAACCTTAGAAGAATTTGTGGGACATGAGATTAAAAGGGAGTAGTTATTTTACATAGAAAAAGTACAAATAAACGTGGAGAGAGTTAAAGTATAACGTAGCGAATCTCTGTGTTTTACATTTGTGTTTTTCTATGAAGTAACTTAAAGCATTCCATTCTTAATCTATCAAGACACAATCGCTTTGGTGTGAAATTTATAGTTGTTGTATTCTATTTCTAAGATGTAGATTCCAGATGCCAAGGTATTATCTGGCGAAAATGTTAAGGTATTTCCGTTTACTCTGAAAGATTTTTGGAAGATTTTTGTTCCTTGAATCGTAAACAACTGCACATTTATGTAATCACTTAAACTATCTTTAAAATTAATATTGATAGTATTGTTTATAATTGGATTTGGATAAACAACAAAAAAGTGCTCATTTTCATAAGAAACGGTGTCTAAAGTTGCAGTTTTGAACAGGGCTAATTTTGTAAAAGTGCCACCCAAAACTTCCGCAGTTTGTGCTTCACTCATACACAACCAATCTTGCATAATCGAAGAATAAATTTGTCTAAAGTCAAATTGCATCGCAATCTGGTCTGAAACGGTTGGGTTTAAAGGTATGTTTGGTGAGGTTCCCATCATTCCTGAAACTGGATTTTGAGCTGTTATAGAACTAGATCCTGTATTCAAGGCGGCTCCAAAGAAAATCACAGGTGCTCCAGCTCCATGATCGGTACCAAGGCTTCCGTTGCTTTTAATTCTTCGACCAAATTCGCTAAAAGTCATTCCTGTTACTAAATTTGATTTCCCCATAAGCTCTAAATCTTGTTGAAATGCATGTATTGCCTGCGATAAAATACTGAGATTTGTAGCATGAGCACCTTTGGTCTTATCAGCAGCATCCACTTGACCACTGTGTAAATCAGATGTATTAGGGTGATTGACAATGTAAATAGGAGTTTGTAATCCGCCGTTGATTAATTTAGCAACAATTTTTAATTGATCACCTAGTTTATTAGCACTGGGATATGTTGCGGTTTGTGACTGAGCAGTGTTAAAAGCAGTTTGTATTGCAGTGCGATACACATTGCTTTGGTCTTTCATTAAACGTAAAAAAGTCAACTCCGTTCCGTAATCAGAATTAGGTGCGGGATCCGTAATTTGATTAATAACGTTCAAAAGTGCATTTGGATCCGGAGCATTATAACCCATATTAATAGTAGGTCCCTGTAAAGAAAAAGGCAAAGTAGAACCTATTTGAATAGCTAATGGATCAGGCATGGCGCTATTAGGATAACCAATAGGGAAATTAGGATATATGGTATTTAGCGATCGTCCTAGCCAGCCATCATCAAGGGTTTGATTGCTATTAGAAGCTGTAAACCAAATATCAGTTGCTCTAAAATGACTGAAACTTGGATTGGGATAGGAAACCCCTTGAACAATCATTAATTTGCCATTATCGTGCAAAGTTTTCATTTCAGACATTGCAGGGTGTATGCCAGTAGTGGTATTATTGGCCAGTGGCAGAACAGAATTTTGGTTCATCAATATATTCGAACGTGCGTTATTTAAATTTGTCCATTTATCTAAAGGGAAAACGGTATTTAACCCATCGTTACCGCCATTCATTTGAATGATAACCAAAATTTTCCCGCAATTTACCGCTGCGTTTGCCAAAACATCTAATGCATTACTTTCAATTGAAGCTGACGCCATTACAGGAATTCCATTCAAAGCTAAAGGGATGGAGGCTAATGCACTTGTTTTTATAAAACTTCTTCTTTTCATAACTTCAAAAGATTACATTAATTGGTATTCAGCAAGTTGAGTAAGAGTCACAAGCAAGGATTTAAGTCGAGATTTCACAATGTTTCTATTGGTTGTATTTGACGTGTCATTTAGGTAAAGTGTCCAAGCTGAGGTCCAGTAATCATTGCTTGTTTGATTGGAAAGTAGCGATTGAATTTTTATTTGCTCTTTTTGTGTACTACTAATATCAATGGGCAGTAAGTACTGTATAGATTCAGCAACTAATAAATCTGGATTAGCACAAATAGCAGGACTAAATTGTTGAATAAAACCTATTATATCTACTTCTATCCGAGTTGTGAGCAAGTTGTAAGTAAGATTGTAACCGTTGAAAATTTTATTTAAGAAATCGAATCTTTTTTGAGTGGTACTGGAATTGATCCAATATTCATGAAAAGACGGATTTTGATAAAAAGCAACCCAACCGGAAACATTTGGAATTTTCCCCATAGTTTGTTCTAAACCGCTCAAAACAGTATTGTTGAAGTAACTCCAAACTCTGTATTGTGCTTCAAAATTAGTTGCGTCTGTAACCGTATAATTCAAGTTAAAAGTCCGCAAACTACCAATGACCAGATCAAAAGGCGATTTAATGTAAACGCCTCTATTGGCCATATCATAAAAATGTTGGCTTTTGAAAAGTTGGTTTAATACCGGTGCGATTTCCCAATTGTTAGCTACAAATGTTTGTGCTAATGGTTTAATGATGTTTGACTCTATTGTGGCATCGATATCGTAATAGATAAAATAGCGATATAATCGGCGGCAAATATATTCTGAAACTACTTGTGATTTAGTGAAAATCATATCAATCAAAGCATCTAACTCTGAAGCACCAGCATTGCTAATAACGATATTGTTAAAAAACGAGGAGAACTGCTTATTGCTCGTATCATGAAAATTGGTGTCAAAATTAGTGCTGGGTGTTGCTGTATTTAAATTTACAACTCTCCATCCTGTTAAAACTTTTGCTGCTTGTAACACATCAGCTTCAGTATACTGGCTTAATGGGTCTTTTCCTAGAGTAAAAAGCTCCATAAGCTCTCGTGCAAAATTCTCGTCTGGAGATGTTTTTGTGTTGGCTTGATTATTTAAATAGTACATCATAGCGGGCTGTGTAGCCATTTTTCTGATCAGTGTTTTGTAATTTCCAAGCGGATTATCTCGAAACATTTTCATGTAGGAGTACAATATGCGACATGAATTACTGCCCGCATACGAAAATGGTGTACTGCGTACGGTGTCAAAATCTACTGGAATAAAATGATACCAAAACCAAGTCATTTTTTCCTTAATAGTCAAATTTTGATTACAAGCTAAACCAAAATTCCACTGTGATAATGAATCTATTCTTCTCGAGTTAGTGGTATTGGTTCCCGCAGGCAATGGGTCATTTGTCCAGTCAGCTCCGTAGGGCAAGTTGCTCTCATCTGGAGAATAATTATTGTATGAATTTACGGGAGGCGCAGGCGCAGTAGTGCTGATGTTCAACACGGCATTGACTGCATTTGTCATATTTAAAGCGAGTAACACATCAACATCGGCTTTTCTAAAACCATAACCAGTACGTTTTAGCAAATGCAGTACTTCTTGCTTGCCCCAACTACCGCTGTAGGGATTTAATCCACTGTTAACAGGAACTACTCTATCGGTAAAAGCCGATTTTGTAGCGCTTTTAACGCTTTGATATCTTCTGCCTGTAAATATTTTTCGGGAATATTTTTCAAATAATGGATCTTTGGTATCCTGATTAATTTTTAATTTATTTAGTATTAAATTAAATAAATTTCTACGGTTAATAGTATTACTCATAACGATTTCAAATTTGATTTGTACAATCGACTCCCTACTACTTTATTATTTTCTAATAAGTAAAAATAGCTACTCAAAATTATGTTTTTTTACAATACGTTCAACGTGCTATAAATGTTGTACTTAAATAATGTATTGTTCAAATTGCTGCAAAAATTTATAATCGGGTCATTAAAACTACACAAAAAACTTTCTCGATTATTTATTTTATTTAAATCTATAGGCGCGCAAAAAATGGCGGTGCAATTCCCCTTTTTAATTCGATTTTTGATAAAATTTTTATCTCATACTACCAAACATTTCCCTAAATTTGCTTCCATTAATATATAAGTTAGCGTTAAAAAAATCAAGCTATGTTACAAATCGCATTTATTAGAGAGAATCAGGAAAAAGTAATCACCGCTTTGGCAAAGAGAAATATCGATGCTACAAGTGTTGTTGAAGAAGTGGTACAACTGGATGAAAAACGTCGCGCTACGCAAGTGGAGCTAGACAGCATTTTATCCGAATCTAATAAATTATCCAAGGATATTGGCGAATTGATGAAAGCGGGAGAGAAATCTAAAGCCGCAATCTTAAAAGAAAAAACTGTTTTAAATAAAGAGAAAAGCAAGAAATTAGCCGAAACTGCTGATGCACTTGCCGCTGAACTTTTAGAAAAATTATATACCTTACCCAATCTTCCTGCTGATATTGTTCCTATTGGAAAAACACCGGAGGAAAACCTGAACGTTTTTGAAGAAGGGGAAATCCCAGTTTTGCATGAAGGCGCGCAACCACACTGGGAATTGGTAAAAAAATACGACATTATCGATTTTGAATTGGGAGTAAAAATCACAGGCGCAGGATTTCCGGTTTATAAAGGAAAAGGAGCAAAATTACAACGTGCTTTGATCAATTATTTTCTGGACAAAAATACCGCTGCAGGATATAACGAAGTTCAGGTGCCACACATGGTAAACGAAGCATCTGCTTATGGAACGGGACAATTGCCCGACAAAGAAGGGCAAATGTACCATGATAAAACCGATGATTTATACTTAATTCCAACTGCTGAGGTTCCAGTAACGAATTTGTTTCGGGATGTAATTTTAAACGAAAGTGAATTACCGGTTTTGACCACGGCTTACACGCCTTGTTTTCGTCGTGAAGCAGGTTCTTATGGTGCGCACGTACGTGGATTGAACCGTTTACATCAATTTGACAAAGTCGAGATTGTTCGTGTAGAGCATCCCGATAAATCGTATGAAGCCTTGGACGGAATGGTGGAGCATGTAAAAAGTATTTTGCAGGAATTGAAATTACCCTACAGAATATTGCGTCTTTGTGGCGGCGATATGGGATTCACAGCAGCGTTAACCTATGATTTCGAAGTGTTTTCTACTGCACAGGACCGTTGGTTAGAAATCAGTTCGGTTTCTAATTTTGAGACTTTTCAAGCAAATCGGTTGAAATTACGTTTTAGAGATAAAGATGGAAAAAATCAATTAGCACACACCTTAAACGGAAGTTCATTGGCTTTGCCAAGAGTTTTGGCAGCACTTTTAGAAAATTACCAAACTCCGGAAGGAATCGTAATTCCTGAGGTTTTGCGTGCTTATTGCGGATTTGATAGTATCAATTAGTTAAAACACTACTGAAAAATATTTTGTTGATGAAAAAGATTACGGTGTTCTGTGGCTCCAGTTTTGGGAATGAAAAAAATTATGAGGTTCAAGCGATAGTACTGGGACAGGTAATGGCTAAGAAGAACATTGATTTGGTTTACGGTGGCGCAAAAGTTGGTTTAATGGGTGCGGTTGCTGACGGTGTTTTGAGTGAAAACGGAAAAGTATTTGGTGTTTTACCCCGTTTTTTGATGTCTAAGGAAGTGGCTCACGATAATTTGACCGAGTTAATCATTGTGGAAAGTATGCACGAAAGAAAAACCAGAATGAATGAATTAAGCGATGGCGTAATTGCATTGCCTGGTGGATTTGGAACTTTAGAGGAGTTTTTCGAAATGCTCACGTGGGGGCAACTCGGACTTCATAAGAAACCCATTGGGATTTTAAACGTTGATGGATTTTATGATTTATTATTGCAATTCATCCAAAAAATGGTTGATAACGGTTTTTTAAAAGAAATCAATCAAAAGATGATTTTGGTTAGTGATAATGCGGAAGAATTGCTGAACAAAATGGAAAATTACACCGCACCGGAAGTTGGAAAATGGATTAAAAAAGGAAATGAATAAAGACACGAATATGTATTCCAACACCTAATCTGAATTAGAAAAACAGATAAAAAATGAAAAAAATCGTTCTCTTAATACACCTGTTTTTATCGCTATTCGCTTTCGCCCAAAACGAACAATTGGCACAGTATTATTATGACAAGGGCGATTTTGAAAAAGCCAAAATCAGTTATGAAGAATTACTGCAAGAGATTCCATTAAACTCTCAGTATTTTTTAAGAATAATCGATTGTTCACAGCAATTGCAAGAGTTTGAAAGTGCCGAAAAAGCCATTCAAGAAAGACTTGACAAGTACAATCAAGGAAATCTTCTGGTAGAATTAGGATATAATTTTCAGTTGCAAAAAAATGATGATAAAGCCAAGATGTACTACGATCAGGCATTAGACCGCATCAGAAAAAACCCAAATCAAGTGTACGGAATTTCAAACACTTTTGAGCGAAAAGTGCTACTTGAATACGCGCTGAAATCCTACCAAATCGCAGTAGAATTAGAGCCTAATTTTAATTTCAATTATCAAATAGGATTGCTTTACGGTCAATTGTCTAATATAGAAATGATGATTTCCACTTTTCTGGATGAAGCGTTTGCTAATCCTCAAAACTCCATTCGAATCCAAAATCAACTGGTTCGTTTTATGGCTGATGAAGGCGATGCAAATTTCAATGAATTGTTGCGTAAAGCTTTAATTGTAAGGACGCAGAAAAATCAAGACATTTTTTGGAACCATTATCTGAGTTGGTTTTATGTGCAGGAAAAGGAATTTGGGAAAGCATTTATTCAGCAAAAAGCCATTTATAAACGCAATCCGGAATCGCTTGCTACGATTGTAAATTTAGGGCAACTGGCAATTGAAGAAGAGAATGAGGAAGCGGCAAAGGAAATTTTAGGGTTTGTATTGCAAAACACACTAGATTTAGAATTGCTGATCCAAGCGAATTCGTATTTGATTGCGATGAAAATTGAAAAAGCAACCGAAAAAGACTTTGCCGCGATCAGCAAAGAATTAGACGGTTTGATGAAACAATTTGAAATAAGTCCTTTTACCTTATCTTTGCAGCTGATTCAGGCACATTTCACGGCATTTAAGTTAAAAAAACCGGAGGAAGGAAAGGCAATAATCAAGAGAGCGCTGGAATTGCAATTGAATGATTATCAGGTGGCTGATGCCAAAATGGAACTGGCAGATATTTTGTTGTACGAAGAAAAATTCAATCAGGCGTTGATCTATTATTCGCAGATTGAATTGGACTTGAAGAATGATGTAATGGCGCATGAAGCCAGTTTGAAAGCCGCAAAAACGAGTTATTTTAAAGCTGATTTTGCTTGGGCGTTGAAACAATTTAAGGAATTGAAATCAGCCAATACACAGTTGATTGCGAATGATGCTTTGGAATATTTTCTGTTAATCAATGACAATACGGTCGTTGATTCGACACAAACGGCTTTGAAACAATTTGCCAAAGGAGATTATCTGTTGTATCAAAATAGGAATCAGGAAGCGATAACGCAGTTTCTATCGATTTTAAAAAATCATAAAGGTCAGCAAATAGAAGCCGTGACGTTGTTGCGTTTGGGAAATATTTACGAAGAAACGGGCGATTTTACTTTGGCTTTAAGCCAATACCAAACGATTATGGATCAGTATAGCGATGGGATTTACATAGACGAAGCGCTGTATTTTTCGGCAGAGATATATAAAAAACAACTGCTATTGCCTGATAAAGCGAAACCTTTGTATGAGAAGATTATTTTTAATCATCAGGACAGTATTTATTTTGTGGAAGCCAGAAAGAAATTCAGGCAATTGAGGGGAGATACTAATTTATAAAAAAGTTTAACTGTTTAATCGATTAACCAGTTAACCAATTAAACAAAAAAATGATACTATACAACGTTACTACAAACATACACGAAAGCGTGCACGATCAATGGATGATTTGGATGCAACACAAGCACATTCCAGAAATTCTGGCTACAGGAAAATTCTCTTCGGCAAGAATGGTACGGGTTTTAATTGAAGAAGAAATGGGCGGAGTTACCTATTCCGTTCAATATGTGACGGACAGCAAAGACACTTTGGAGAAATATTATCTGGAGGACGCACCGGCTTTTCGTGAAGAAGGAGCGAAGCTGTTTGGAGACAAAATGCTGGCGTTTAGAACGGAATTAGAATTGATTGCGGATTATTAAAAAAGTGTTCAGTGTTCGTCTTTTTAGTGTTCAGTTTGGGAATAATAAATCTTGAAGTGGGAAATTACGATATTAAGTTCAAATTGTAAAAGTAAATATAATTGGAGGTCGCAATTTGCGACCTCCAATTCTGAAAAGATGGGTTTGCGATATGCTCCGATGGCTTTTACAGAACACGGCGTATTAATGTTATCGAGTGTTTTGAATAGTGAAAAAGCAATTCAAACCAATATTCAGATAATGCGGATATTTACAAAAACGAGGCAAATGCTCTCCGATAATTCGGATTTACGTATTGATTTTGAAACAATGAAAAAGAAAATTGAAAATCAGGGAAAAAACATAGAACTCGTTTTTCAATATGTAGATGAACTTATGGAAAAGAAAGAAATCATTCCAGAACGAGGAAAAACAGGATATAAGAAGTAGTTGCAATATTGATTTTTCGATAGTTTTCTGGATATTTAATACAATACAGTAGTGCCTTAGGGGCAAAATAAACCTAACAATAAAGTGAGATTGCTTCGTGCCTCGCAAAGACAAACATGGAAAAAGTAAAAGCAAAAAAACACCTCGGACAACACTTCTTGAAAGACGAAAGTATTGCCAAAGACATTGCAGATACATTGAACTTAGAAGGGTATGATGATGTACTGGAGATAGGACCAGGAATGGGCGTTTTGACAAAATATTTGTTGGATAAACCGGTGAACACCTACGTTATTGAAATCGATGCGGAATCAGTGACGTATTTAGACGAAAATTATCCAAAATTAAAAGATAAAATTATTTCTAAAGATTTCCTAAAATACAACATTAACGAAGTTTTTGAAGGAAAGCAGTTCGCAATCATTGGGAATTTCCCGTATAACATTTCGACACAAATTGTTTTTAAAACATTGGAATATCGGCACCAAATTCCGGAATTTGCCGGAATGTTCCAGAAAGAAGTGGCACAACGCATTTGTGAAAAAAAGGGAACAAAAGCGTATGGAATACTGTCGGTTTTGGTACAGGCTTTTTATGATGCCGAGTATTTATTTACGGTAGACGAACATGTTTTTATTCCACCGCCAAAGGTAAAATCAGGTGTTTTACGTTTGCGCAGAAAAAAAGATTACAGCTTGCCATGTGGTGAAAAATTGTTTTTTACTGTAGTGAAAACTGCTTTTCAGCAGAGACGTAAAACGTTACGAAATAGTTTAAAAACCTTAAATTTGTCGGATAGTTTGAGAGAGGATGAAATTTTCAACCTTCGACCAGAACAATTAAATGTAGCACAGTTTATAGCACTCACCCAAAAAATAGAAGCCGATGGAGTTTAAAATCAGCAAAGGATTAATTCAGGAATTAGAGCAACTCATTCAAAACAAAAACGACCAGCAACTGGAAGTATTATTGAATGATATGCACCATGCTGATATTGCTGAAATTCTCGATGAGCTTGATTTTAATGAAGCGACCTATATTTTTAAAGTATTAGACAGTGAAAAAACTGCTGAAATTCTTCTGGAACTAGAAGATGATTTGCGGGAAAATATATTAAGCAGGCTTTCGCCAAAAGAAATTGCAGAAGAGTTAGATGAGCTGGAAACCAATGATGCAGCTGATATTATAGCGGAGCTTTCACAAGATTTGAAAGCCGAAGTAATATCAGAACTTCAGGATGTAGAACATGCCAAAGATATTGTTGACTTATTGCGCTATGACGAAGATACCGCCGGTGGAATCATGCACAAGGAATTGGTAAAAGTCAATGAAAATTGGAATGTGCTTACTTGTGTCAAAGAAATGCGCATTCAGGCCGAAAATATCTCCAGAGTCCATTCGATTTATGTGGTGGATGATGAAGACCGATTGAAAGGGCGTTTATCCCTCAAGGATTTATTGACCACTTCTTCCAGAACCCCAATTAATGATGTGTACATCCGGAAATTAAACTCCGTAAAAGTAGATACAGAAGATGTTGAGGTAGCCCGAATTATGCAGAAATATGATTTAGAAGCTATTCCTGTTGTAGATGAATTAGGAAGGTTAGTGGGTCGAATCACTATTGATGACATTGTGGATGTAATCAAGGATGAAGCCGATCAGGATTACCAGTTGGCTGCAGGTATCTCGCAAGATGTTGAGGCAGATGACAGCATATTCGAACATACAAAAGCACGGTTGCCTTGGTTAGTTTTGGCTCTTTTAGGCGGTTTTATCTCCGTAAAAGTGTTGGGATTGTTTGAAGGCGCAATGCTGCAACATGGTAATTTATTCTTTTTCACGCCCCTTATTGCTGCGATGGCAGGAAATGTCGGTGTACAATCCTCGGCAATTATTGTACAGGGTTTGGCTAATAATACGTTGAGCGGATCGCTATTTAATAGATTAGTTAAGGAAGTTTCCCTAAGTTTATTAAATGGATTGATTCTGGCTACAATATTATTTTTAGGAAGTCATTTTCTATTGGATGTTGAAATGATAATTGGCGTTATTATCTGCGTAGCATTAATTTCAGTAATTATTATTGCTTCATTAATAGGGACTTTTATCCCGTTATTGCTGGATAAATTTGGTATTGATCCCGCATTGGCAACTGGTCCGTTTATTACAACCAGTAATGATATTTGTGGCATTTTGATTTATTTTTCGATAGCAAAAATGATTTTAGGGTTTTAAGATAGAAGTAAGAGAAGAGAAAAAGAATAGAGAACAAAGAGAATAGAGAGGAAATACAACAACAAACGAATACATCTATAACTATACAACCAACACTTTTTCCAGACGGCTTGGCTTTCTTTTGGAAAGTCCCAAAGCTTCTGGAGGGGAGAGGAAAAACCACAACCAGCATGAAAGTACATATCATTGGCGGAGGAAACTTAGGAGTTTCTATCGCATTAGGACTATCAAAATTTTCGCCAGAAGACCAAGTTACCATAACCCGAAGAAACACCTCCAGCATTCTGTATCTTGAAAAATTAGGAGCAACAGTTTCTACCAATAATATGCATCAGATTCAGGAAGCCGATGTCATTATTTTGACCATCAAACCATACCAAGTAGACACTGTTTTGGCCGAAATTCTTCCCGTAATTTCTAATAAAATCATCGCCTCGGCAGTGAGTGGATTGTCGATAGAAAATCTGCAAAACAAAATCGGTACGGCTAATAGTGCCATCCGAATCATGCCCAATATCGCGGCACAGTTTGGCGCCTCAGCCACCTGTATTGCGTTTAATGAAAAAGACAAAGAGAAGGCACAAGAGGTAGTTTCCCTTTTTCAGAATTTGGGAACCGCTCCTATTATTGACGAAAAATTAATGGATGCTGCAACTGTTTTGGCGGCCAGCGGAACCGCTTTTGCCTTGCGCTACATTCGGGCCTCAATGCAAGCCGGAATCGAAATTGGATTTGACTGGCAAACCGCCTTAGCCATCTCGGCACAAACGGTAAAAGGTGCTGCAGAAATGCTACTAGAAGAAAAAGTACACCCGGAACAATTAATTGACCGTGTGACCACGCCACAAGGCTGTACCATAGCCGGATTGAACGAAATGGAAATGCACGGATTCAGTTCGTCCCTGATACGAGGTATTAAGACGTCATTGAAACAAATCAAGGGGTAGGCGTATAGTTTTGTAATTTTTTCGTTAATTATGCTGCGCAAACGTCTCCGACTTTGCGCAATTTTTTTCTTAAAAGGGATGAATATTGACATTTCATATTTGTATTAACACTCAAATAAATCTTATATTTGAAAAAAACAACCATGAAAAAACTACTCCTATTAATCCTTATTTTAATTTCAAGTTATACTGTGAATGCGCAAAAAGACGAACAAAAACAAATCCTTAAACATGTAGTGATGTTTGGTTGGAAACCCGGTACAGATGCAGCAGCAATTGACAAAGTAGTCACTGCTTTTGGAAACTTAGAACATAAAATCAAATTGATCAAAGCGTATGAATGGGGAATTAATAACAGTCCTGAAAACCTGAATAATGGTTTGACCCATTGTTTTGTGTTGACTTTCACCAGTAAATCCGACAGAGATGCATATTTAATTCATCCGGATCACAAAGCTTTTGTAGCTGTTTTGAGTCCGGCACCAGATAAAGTTACCGTAGTAGATTATTGCACGAATAAGTAAACAGAAATCTGGTTTAAAAATTTAAATAACAGAGAATAACACTAATAATCAATAAATGAGAAAAGTCCTAGTAGTCCTGATTTTAGCATTCAATCTAAATGCAAATGCCCAAGAAGTAACCGTTGAAAAATCAATTTTTGGTATACAAACCGGATTCGGAGTACACGCAGGAATTTGGTTTAACAATGAAAGTAAGGTGTCTAATAGTATCGCTGTGCGCAGTGAAATCGGTCTTGAAAAAGATTTTACGGTTGGAGATCACTATGATGGAACCGGTTTTATTTTGCAGCCAGTAGTCACTTTAGAACCAAGGTATTACTATAATCTGGAAAAAAGGAATTCAAATGGGAAGCAAATCGCCAATAATAGCGGGAATTATTTTTCCATTAAAACAAGTTACCATCCGGATTGGTTTGTGATTAATCTTGCAGATAACGTTACAAAAACGGCTGATTTAGCAATTGTACCCACTTGGGGTTTGAAGCGTACTATTGGGAATCATTTTACCTATGAAACTGCGGTAGGATTTGGGTATCGAGTGGTTTATTTGAAAGAGAATTCGGTTAACGGTAATGTCCAGAATGCAGATGGAGCATACAATAGAAACCAATACATTCCTTTTTTACACCTAGGAATTGGATATACTTTTTAGGGTAAATATGTGTAGACTTGTTACAGGAACCATGAAAAAGGTTTTGTTAGCATGATAAACCGTAAAAAATCAAATATGAATCAGAGCACAATTGTTTTCAGAATGTCTAAAAGCAGTGGTATTTACAATAAATCCAATCGCTATGTAGTACGTATTGATAGCAAAACGGAGTGTGAAATGAACTACAGCAACAACCGGAAAGAATACCGTGTTTTGCCCGGAAAACATACCATAGAAATTGGTGATGGAACTTCTTTTCAAACAGAAGAGATAGTGCTAAAGGCGGGAGAAACGAAAGTACTGAGCATAAATCCCAGTCTTACGTACAATCTTGGATTCGGAATACTGACCGGAATGGTGGTAACCGGTTTGGTTATTCAATTTGCAGTACTTCAAAAATTTTCTCCTGTGATGATTATTCCATTCATGCTTTATTTATTTATTAAAAAAAGAGATTTTAAAAATAGTTTTGCGATAAGTTATTCAAAATAGAAGCTTATTGAACATAAAAAAGCCTCGTTTAATTGCTTAAACGAGGCTTTTTAGGATCACAATATGTTTTATACTAGTGCTGTTTTCTTCTTTTTAGATTGTTTTCTTAAGGTATATTTCAACCAGAAGAAACCCGTCAGACCAGCAACAAAAGAAGCAATCAGAATGGCAATTTTAGAGTATGTAATAACCTCTTTACCACTTTCTTTGAAAGCAAGAAGGGTAATGAAAATGGACATGGTGAACCCAATTCCACCAAGCATTCCTGCCCCAATTATTTTTTTCCAATTTAAATCTTTGGGCAACGTGCAAATGCCTAAACTCACTCCTAAAAAGGAGAAAAGCCAAATTCCAAGAGGTTTTCCCACCACAAGTCCCAGCATGATCCCAATTGTATTGGTATGATTCAATCCTTCTGACCAATCAGAACCAATGGCAATACTGGTATTGGCGATGGCAAAGAGCGGCAGAATCAAAAATGCAACCGGTTTGTGCAAAAAATGCTGTAATTTATAAGATGATGTTTTCTTGCCTCCGTCTCCAAACGGAATGACAAAAGCCAATAACACTCCGGTAATTGTGGCGTGAACACCTGAATTCAGCATAAAATACCACATAGCAGCACCCCCAATTAAATAGGGGATAAGGTTGTGAACCTTTCTTTTGTTCAGGATAAATAAACCACCCATAATGGCAAAAGCAATAAACAGATTGGTAAAAGCAATTGTTTTTGTATAAAAAACAGCAATTACCAAAATAGCCCCTAAGTCGTCAATTACAGCAAGGGCAGTAAGGAATACTTTCAGCGAGGTAGGAACCCGATTTCCTAAAAGCGATAAAACTCCAATTGCAAAGGCAATGTCAGTAGCCATAGGAATACCGGCACCATTTTGTGTGGGTGTTCCAAAATTGAGCAGTAAAAAAATTCCTGCCGGAACAATCATCCCGCCTAAAGCACCAAAAACAGGTAAAGTGGCATTTCTAATACTCGACAATTCTCCTTTGTAGATCTCCCGTTCTAGCTCTAAACCAATCAAAAGAAAGAAGATAGTCATCAGTCCGTCATTGATCCAGTGGGTGATCGAATGGTTGCCGACATTGGTTTCCCAAAAGGCAATATAGTCAGTTTGAAAAGGGGAATTAGCAAATAGAAGAGAGAGTATCGTAACTAGGAGTAATAAAAGACCTCCCGCTTTTTCGTTTTCAAAAAAGGCTTTGAATGTTTTTGTTAATCTCATTTGTTGTTTTTCTTTTCCTATAATTAATAGTATAAATGATGAATAGGAATTCTGCAAATTTAAGCTTTTGAAAGCTAATTTCCGTTCTTAAAAGTATAAACCGTAATTTTTTTGTTTCTTTGATGTAGCAAAAACAAAGCAATTATGACCATCAAAATACTTCATATCGACAGCAATCATTCCTTACTGTGGAATGAATTGCAAAAATCCGGGTTTATCAATCACAGTGATTTTACTTCTTCAAAAGAAGAAATCGAAGCTAAAATTCAGGATTATCAAGGAGTTGTGATTCGAAGCCGTTTCAAGATTGACAAAACATTCTTGGACAAAGCTACTAATTTGCAATTCATCGCTCGCGTTGGAGCCGGATTGGAAAGCATTGATTGCGAGCATGCAGCATCTAAAAACATTACACTTATTGCCGCTCCAGAAGGAAATAGAAACGCTGTTGCTGAACACACCTTGGGTATGATCTTATCCATTTTTAATAAATTGAATCAAGCTGACAGCGAGATACGAGCAGGCCATTGGAACCGGGAAAGCAATCGCGGTCAGGAACTTGACGGTAAAACCGTTGGAATTATCGGGTACGGAAACATGGGAAAATCATTTGCCAAAAAACTCCGTGGTTTTGATGTCGAAGTCTTGTGTTATGACATTCAGGAAAATGTGGGTGATGCTAATGCGAAGCAGGTTTCCTTAGCAGAATTTCAGCAAAAAGTAGATGTAGTGAGTTTGCATGTTCCATGGACTTCCGAAACAAATAAAATGGTGAATGCTGATTTTATCAATGGATTTCTTAAGCCTTTTTGGGTTATTAATACCTCTCGAGGCAAGAATATTGTCACTGCCGATTTGGTTACTGCCATGCAATCCGGAAAAATTCTCGGAGCAGGTTTAGATGTTCTGGAATATGAGAAGTTGTCTTTTGAAACCCTTTTTAACGATAAAAACACACCAGAGGCTTTTCAGTATTTGTTGAAAGCCAAAAACGCAATTCTGACGCCACATATTGCCGGTTGGACTTTCGAAAGCCATGAACGATTGGCACAAGTGATCGTTGATAAAATAAAAGCAAAGTATCTTAGATAGGTAAAATTTGTCGTGCCGTAGCAGCGCAATACGGGAATTGGAGTTTCTTCTTTAAAGTAAAAATCCCTAAAACTCGTCGCTTGTTGCGAAGATAACATATTGGTTTAAAGCCAATTCGTATCGTTTTACTTTTTGGTGGAAAGACAAAATGGGAAGGATTGTTCTATCCAATGGCAGCCGTTTATGGATGGTACCAATCATTTTAAGCCAAGCGAAAAACGGTTCGTGCAAAATTTTACAGTTGATGATTTAGAACGTTTATTGCAAAATTATCAGATGAAGGCGTAATAATTGTGGGCGTTATGGAGGTTTGTAACTCTAGAAAATTCGGATAGATTTTGAATAGTGGAGGAAATAAAACCGAATTTTTGAACCAATTGGTAGAGTGTTTCAATAATTTTTATATTTTTAACCATTGAAAAACAATCTAATACAAATTATTTATGCAAAATTCGAAGATTGAAAATTGGAATAATCCGCTGCCAGTTCGTCAAAACAATAAAAAGCTGCCTGCCGGAATTTTAGCGATACTTTTAGGTCCTCTTGCGATTCATAAATTCCTATTGGGGTATACTACTGAAGGGATAATATGGCTGGTAATTAGTCTTTTTACCTGCGGAACGGTGACATACATTTTAGGTATTATCGAAGGAATAATTTATTTGACAAAATCTGACGAGGAGTTTTACCAAATGTATCAAGTAGGTAAAAAGGCTTGGTTTTAAAACATAAAAAAATCCCGGTTTTAGACTGTCCCCAAAAAGTCAGACACTATTTGGGGGTATTTTTCTACCACAAATTTTACTAATTGCCACGAATTAATTTTGTGCTGATTTGTAAAATTTCTAGCAACTAAGTAATAACCATGGTATAATGTCGTATTTTAAAATCAGGATAAAATTATGTAACAATCTGATTTAAAGCTGTTTTACTTAAAGTTAATTCTTTTGACTTTACGACTTTTAAACTTTCGACTTACTTATTTAATGGGATTCTGAAATTAATCTTCTTTCTCGCTCAGTTTTCGCTCCAATTCTTTCTGGAATTCTTCCATTACGGGCTTCATGGTACTTTCCGGAATGTCTGCAATCCTGATGTACATCAATCCATCTACGGCATTATTAAACAACGGATCCACATTAAATGCGACCACTTTTGCATTTTGTTTGATGTATTTTTTGATTAAAACCGGCAAACGCAAACTTCCCGGTTCCAGCTCGTCGATAATTTTATCAAACTTATTCAAATCCGATTCGGTTTCGTTAAAAATAAAATCCTTATCGGCATCTTTTAATTTTACTTTATACGCTTTTTTGGGATGAATGTATTGCGCAATGTACGGATCATAATAATTGGATTTCATAAATTCAATCATTAGGGATTTAGAAAAATCTGAAAATTGATTACTGATACTCACGCCTCCCAATAAAAATTTATGTTCGGGATAGCGTAAGGTGGTATGCATAATTCCTTTCCAAAGCAGGAAAAGCGGCATTGGTTTTTGTTGGTACTCTTTGATAATAAAAGCGCGTCCCATTTCGATAGATTTGTGCATCATATCATGTAATTCGGGCTCAAACCTAAACAGATCGTTGAGGTAGAATCCATTGATTCCATACTTCGGATAAATTTCTGAACCCAATCCCATTCGGTACGCACCAGCAATCTTATGGGCTTCATTATCCCATAAAAACAAGTGATGATAATATTTATCGTGCTTGTCTAAATCAATAGACTCATTGGTTCCTTCGCCTACTTCTCTGAAAGTGATTTCTCTAAGACGTCCTATTTCATGCAGGATATTTGGAATTTTAGTGGCTTCAGAAAAGAAAACCTCATAATTTTTACTTTGTAAAAGTCGGCAATCGCTATTTCTGGCGGCATCAACTTCGGCAATCATCTTTTCGCTGTTGGCAGCAGTGACAATTGTCTTTGGGCTTTTAGGAATTTTTAAAGTAGGCGTTGGCAAAAAAGGAATTTCTTTCTCAAAAGGATTGGCCAACATGTACGTTTTTTTTCTTAAAAACTCAGAGTATTCCTCTAAAGTCTTGTGCTCATTTTGTTCGCTTACGGAAATTGGTTTACCAATACGCACTTTGATCACACGGCGTTTCTGGCTAAAGACTTCCGAAGGCAGTTTTGCCGTTCTAAAAGTCCCGCTTATTTTAGAAAGCAAATAAAATAATCGACTGTTTTTAGCATGAAAATAAATAGGAACCACAGGCACCTGCGCTTTTCTAATTACTTTGATAGCTCCTTCTTCCCAAGGCTTATCTACCATTAACTTACCATCTTTATAGGTAGAGACTTCGCCTGCGGGAAACATGCCTAAGGGTTTTCCATCGCTTAAATGACGCAGTGTTTCCTTGATTCCCACCACGCTTGATTTAGCATCCTTATGATTTTCAAAAGGATTCACAGGCATGATGTATTTTTTGAGCGGCTTAATTCGGTGTAAAAGAAAATTAGCAATAATCTTGAAATTGGGTTCTCTCTCCAGCATTAATTTCAATAATAAAACCCCGTCAATTCCTCCCAGTGGATGGTTTGAAATCGTGATGTAAGCTCCTTCTTTTGGCAGGCGCTTTAAATCCTCTTCCGGAATTTCAAATTTTATTTGTAAATCATCTAATATTCCATTCAGGAAATTAACATCTTTCAAATGCTTATTTCTGTCGTACATTTTGTTTAAGGTAGAAATCTTTAGCACCTTCATAAGCATCCATCCTGAGAAGGTACCTAGAACTCCATACTTATCAGCATTTATTGCTTTTGCAACTTCTTTGGCGGTTACTAAACCCATGAATTTTTTTCTTTTAAAGCAAGAAACAAAGATAGCAAAAAACTCCATTTTCTCTATTTTTCTGAGTCAAACTTGTACTTTTTTATTACATTTGAAATCGTTATATACACACCATGATTTTTTCTGACAGATTCTAAAAATGCATTTCTAATACCATTTGGGAATTATTTATTTCTACAGAAATTCAAATACACACTTTATGAGAATTATTTCATACAACGTCAACGGAATTAGAGCCGCAATTTCAAAAGGATTTATCGATTGGCTGCAACAGGCAAATCCGGACATCATTTGCCTACAGGAAATCAAAGCCACTGAGGATCAAATTCCTGTGGAGGCTATTGCAAAGGCAGGGTATCCGTATCAATATTATTATTCAGCCACTAAAAAAGGGTACAGCGGAGTAGCGATTCTTTCAAAGATCAAACCTAATAATGTGGTCCACGGAACCGGAATTCACCACATGGATTTTGAAGGGCGGAACCTTCGGGCTGATTTTGATGATTTTTCCGTGATGAGTTTGTACCTGCCATCTGGGACAAATATGGAGCGACTCGACCATAAATTCATGTTTATGGATGATTTTAAGAATTATATTGATGAACTCAAAAAAGAAACGCCAAACTTGATTATCTGTGGCGATTACAACATTTGCCATGAGGCAATTGACATTCATGACCCAATTAGAAACAAGACCGTTTCCGGATTTTTACCCCATGAAAGAACCTGGCTTGACGGATTTATAAAGTCCGGATTTGTCGATAGTTTTCGCCATTTCAACAGTGAACCGCACCAGTATTCCTGGTGGAGTTACCGCGCTGGAGCCAGAGGGAATAACAAAGGGTGGCGCATCGATTATAATTTAGTTGCCAATTCTTTGAAACATAAACTCAAAAGAGCCGTTATTTTATCAGATGCCGTACATTCAGATCATTGCCCGGTCTTGGTAGAATTAGAGTAATCATCTTTAGCGCAGCCAAAGGAGGAGCTATTTCCCGCTATCCGCTACAATCTTTTCTCTCGTTAAAAAACGAGAGAAAAGGATTTTCACTTCTATCGGGGCTAGGGCATCCGAATGCAATTCAAATTTTTGATTTCAAAACAACAATAAAAACGATATAAACACCATTAAAATGATTAAAAAATTTTCCTTAGGATTACTCGTATTGGCACTTTCAACATCCTGCGTGTCAAAAAAAATATACAATGACTTAGAAAGCAAGTATGCGGATTCCAAAAAGGAAAACCGAAGCCTAACGGACGAAAATGAAGATTTGCTGAAAACTAAAAACCAATTGGATTTAGATAGAACTGCTTTAACTTCTGACTTGAGTGCTTCTAAAGCAGCACTTGATAAATTGAAAGCAGATTATGCTGCTGCTCAAAACAAACTCGAAGTCCTGCAGGATTCCTATGCCGCTTTAGAGAAAAACAGCGGAGAGGCTTTACAAAGTAACATGAAGAAAAATCGTGATTTACTAGGCCAATTAGATGAGAAAGCAAAAGCGTTGGCAGTAGAACAAGAGAGTTTGAGCAAAAGTGCCCAGCGTTTGCAAGAATTAGAAGACTTGATCGCCGCCAAAGAAGCCAACATGAAAAAACTAAAAGAAACACTCTCTAATGCTTTGAATAGTTTTGAAGGAAAAGGATTGACTGTCGAACAAAAAAATGGAAAAGTATACGTATCCATGGAGAACAAACTGCTCTTCAATTCCGGAAGTTGGTCAGTAGGTTCCGAAGGGAAAAAGGCAGTAGTAGAATTAGGTAAAGTTTTAGGAGACAATCCTGAAATCTCCGTTCTTATTGAAGGACATACGGATGATGATGCTTTTTCAGCTTCTGGACCAATTGCGGATAACTGGGATTTATCAACCAAAAGAGCCACCGCAATCGTAGCTATTTTGAGCGAAAACTCAAAAATCAACAAACAAAGTCTTACCGCCGCAGGACGAGGAGAGTTCTCTCCGCTAGCCAGCAATGCAACTGCTGACGGAAAAGCGAAGAACCGCAGAATCGAAATAATTCTTACCCCAAGATTAGATGAAATTGCCGAAATGCTGAATGAAATAAATTAAGGTTTAAAGGTTAAAGTATAGAAAGGTTCAGAGTGTATGCTTTGAACCTTTTTTTGTTCTCTACGAGATATTTTATAAAATAATCTCCAGTTTTATAAGTTTAACCATTAAGGAATTAAGAAAATTAATCATTAATTCTTAATGAAGCTTAATCTCTTAATGGTTTAAAAAAGGAACCTTTTCTTAACCGCTAATTCGCTAATTTTATCTTTCGTTTCAAGGGCTTTTAATTTGCGAATTCGCGGTTATTTTTTTAACATCCTGTAAACTTTTGTCAATTTTCTGTTAACACTAAATCGTAACCGCAAACTAATTTTATCTTTGTTTTCGAAAATAAAATACAATTTCCTTAAATATGAAATACACAACATTACCAAATACTGATATAAAAGTCAGCAAAATTTGCCTTGGAACCATGACTTTTGGGCAACAAAACACAGAAGCTGATGGTCACGCACAAATGGATTATGCTTTTGAAAATGGAGTCAATTTCTTTGATACTGCCGAAATGTATTCTATTCCGGGGCGTCAGGAAACCTATGGAAGTACAGAGAAAATCCTTGGAACCTGGTTCAAGAAAACAGGGAAAAGAGAAGAAATTGTTTTGGCCTCCAAAATTGCCGGACCCAATCCTAATTTTGGCTACATGAGAGAAAAATTAGATTTTTCGCCCGCCAGTATCAAGTTTGCATTGGACAGTAGTTTGCAACGCCTGCAAACTGATTATCTGGATGTGTACCAATTGCATTGGCCGGAACGTAAAACCAATTATTTTGGACAACGCGGTTTCAAAGTGCAAGACGATGCTTGGGAAGATAATATTCATAATGTGCTGGAAGCATTAGACGGTTTTGTCAAGGAAGGAAAAATAAATCACATAGGTCTTTCAAATGAAAATCCTTGGGGAATTATGCGTTTTCTGGAGGAAAGCAAATACAATAATCTGCCAAGAATAAAGACGATTCAAAATCCGTATTCGTTATTGAACCGACTTTTTGAAAACGGGTCCGCTGAAATTTGCCTGAGAGAAAATGTTGGTTTATTGGCGTATTCTCCAATGGCTTTTGGCGTTTTGTCCGGTAAATTCCTTACTGGCGAAGCGCATCCAAATGCCAGAATCAAGTTGTTTCCGCAGTATTCCAGATATAGCAGTCCACAATGCACCGAAGCCACGCGGCTATATCAGGAAATCGCTAAGAAAAACGGATTGACCTTGACGGAATTGTCGTTGGCATTTATAGCCCAACAGCTGTTTGTAACCAGCACGATTATTGGCGCAACCACATTGGAACAATTAAAAGAAAATATTGATACCATTCAAGTGTCACTTTCGGATGAAATCTTAAAAGCGATTGATGAAGTGCAAGCCGTGATTCCGGATCCGGCACCTTAAATGAAACAACCCTGTCTGATTTTTGAAATTGGACAGGGTTGTTTTCAATATTACAGATCAAATTCATCGTCAACCGATAAAGAATCCACTTTTATTTGTGTTGAATCTTGTATTTTGAATTTGATAAAAGATTTTGCAGGTCCTGAAATCAATATTGGTAAGGACTTGTAAATCGTGTCTTCAGGAGTCAAAAGCCCTCTTCGAAACATAATATTGGTTAAGAACAACTCTTGTTTTACAGCAAAATCTTTCAACATTCCCTGATCGTTGAACTGATACATGAATTTTTTTGGACTTGGAATAATTCGGGCGAGATACAAGCATTCGTTCAGTGATAATTCCAAAGGTGTTTTTTGGAAATAAAATTGACTTGCTTCGCCAATTCCATATACATTTGGACCCCATTCGATAATATTAAAATACACTTCGAGCATGCGTTCCTTGCTTACAATCCGGTTGTTTTCCAGAATATAAACCAATAAAATTTCTTCCAGTTTACGGGAAACAGTTTTTTCCCGACTCAGAAAAACATTTTTCACTAATTGCATGCTGATGGTACTAGCGCCGCGGGAAAACTTTTTAGTTTTTATGTTTTTGATGATGGATTGTTTGAAAGCTTCGCTGATAAAACCACGATGCGAAAAGAAAGAAGGATCTTCCGTTGTCAAAACCGACTTTCGTAAATAGGGTGAAATTTGGTCCAGTGGCGTGAAATTTGGATTAGCAGAGCCCACTAAAACCGGACGTTGCAACACGTTCTTTATAAGTGCGCGATACACAAATTCGCCATTGAGTTTGTTCAGGTTGGCTTCACCGTATTTTGTAATTTTTAGATTTTCTTTTTTTAGTTTGCTGTCAAAAACCAGTTGATTGGGTTTGTTTTGGTTGAATGCAAAGTCCAATTTGTAATCAAAAGTACCACTGGCTTTCATGCCTTGAAAATTGGCAAATAAACCGTCTGGAAGCGAAGTGATAAAATCCTGCGCGTTCATTTTTGGAATATTCACTTTGAGTTTATAAATCGTGTCTTTTTCAGTTTCATAAGCCACATAAGGATGAAATTTTATCTTGTTTAACTGAACTGTTGAGGTGCTGTCAATCGAAATAAAATCAGAACCCAAAAGAAAACGGTAGTCAAATTTGGCGTTTTTTAGCAATACATCTTTGCTGGCGATTTTAGGATGGTTGAGTTTTAAATTAGCAATAGCCATAAACCCATCGATATGCAATTCATCACCGTCTTTATCTATGTTTTGAATATTCAAACGAATGGAGTCAAAGCTTGATTTTAGGTTGAACCGCTCGTCTAAATACGGCATTTTGATGGCACAGGTGTCGATATTAACGAATCTAATATCGGCTTTTTTATTTCTGGGATCGGCAAATCCTTTAATTTTCCAGTGCTGAGTAAAGGTGTTGGTTTGCACTTGAATAGCAGTTTCAAGTTGCTTGTTGACCAATCGCAATTTTTGAAAATTGATGTTTGTTTTTTTTTCGTTATCGTTAATTCGGATCGAAAGATTGTTCAGAATCATATCAGTTGGAACTAAATTTAGTACTTTTGAGATGATTCTGTAGGCAAATTGAGCGTAATCTCTTTTCTCATTTTGTACTGGTGTTTGATTGTCCCTCTTTAAAAAAGCATCGTAATTTCCCTTTTTTCCTTTTTTTACTAATTGAATAAAACCATTCTGAACCTCTAAAGTACCAAGTTGTAGGTCGCCGGTTATCAAATGCCACAAATTAACGCTGGTTTTTAATTTTTTAATTTTAAAAAGCGTATCGGCATTTTTTGGAACCAAAATGATTTCGGTAAGATTTAGACCGGACAATCCTTCAAAAGAAGCTTTTTTTATGGTAAAAGTACTGTTGTAATCCATTTTCATTTCATGGGAAACTTTTGCAATGGTTTGCTGTAAAACGGCATCACGAAAGAGGTAAAAAGCAATAATTATAGTGGTAAACAATACAAAAAGTATTTTTGTTGCTAGAATTATGTTTTGTTTTTGGGTTTTCATAAACAGTTTTAAAAATAAAAGAATCTAAAATACAATGCGTTTGGAGTATTAGTCATAAAGAAAAGGAAAATAATACTAAAGCAGAGTTTTTTATAATTTTCTTTATAGTTTTGATTGGATAAAATGAATACTATTCCATTTTAGGACATAAAAAAACTACAACATTTCTGCGTTGTAGTTTTTGATATTAGCGGCAGCAGTGCCATTAGTAATTGGATTTCGGTTTTTTATATCCCGATAACGGATTTGCAATCCGTGCCCTTAGAGTATTTGAAAACAAATCAAGACTACAACTTCTGCGTCGTAAACCAAATAATCACAATTAGTTGCAACACTAAATGTATAAGAGAAACGTTATTTTAGATTTGTCAACAAATATCATCCAAACAACTCACTCGCCACATCTTCAATTTTGGCTACTAATCGAATGTTAATTCCGGTATTTTTCAATGCAATTTTATTGTATTTAGAAACAAAAATGGTCGAAAAACCTAATTTTTCCGCTTCCTGAATGCGTTGGTCCACGCGGTTTACCGGACGTATTTCACCGGAAAGTCCCACTTCGCCGGCAAAGCAAAAATCTTTATTGACTGCTATATCTTCATTCGAGGACAAAATGGCGGCAACTACAGCCAAATCTATCGCTGGATCATCTACTGAAATTCCTCCGGTTATGTTCAGGAAAACGTCTTTGGCGCCAAGCCTAAAACCGGCTCTTTTCTCTAAAACGGCTAGAATCATATTAAGTCTTTTGGCGTTATACCCCGTCGTGCTGCGTTGTGGCGTTCCATAAACGGCGGTGCTTACCAAGGCTTGAATTTCAATCATCAACGGGCGCATGCCTTCTAAAGTTGAAGCAATTGCTGTTCCCGATAATTCCTCGTCTTTATGCGAAATCAGTATTTCGGATGGATTCGAAACTTCGCGTAAACCATTGCCCAGCATTTCATAAATACCAATTTCAGCAGTGGATCCGAAACGGTTTTTTAACGAACGTAAAATGCGATATACGTGATTTCGGTCACCTTCAAACTGCAAAACTGTGTCCACCATGTGTTCTAGGATTTTTGGTCCGGCAATGTTACCGTCTTTGGTGATATGACCAATCAGAATCACTGGAATATTAGTTTCTTTGGCAAATTTGATTAGTTCGGCAGTGGTTTCCCGTATTTGAGAAATACTGCCGGGAGTGGATTCGATATAATCCGTATGCAAGGTTTGAATGGAATCGATAATCACGATTTCCGGTTGTATGGCTTCAATTTGCTTGAAGATGTTTTGGGTTTTGGTTTCGGTAAGAATATAGCAATTGTCACCGCTGGGCGTGATTCTTTCGGCACGCATTTTTATTTGTTTCTGACTTTCCTCGCCTGAAACATATAAAGTTTTATACGGTAATTTTAAAGAGATTTGGAGCAACAGTGTGCTTTTTCCTATGCCGGGTTCACCACCTAAAAGGATCAAGGAGCCGGGAACGATTCCGCCACCCAGAACGCGATTTAGTTCGCCATCTGTCGTGTCCATTCGGATTTCCTGAGCAGAATCAATTTCGTTTATCCGTAACGGTTTTGGTGCTTTACTGCTAGAAGTAGTTTCGCTTTTCCAAGCTGTTTTTTCTTGTTTCTGTATAATTTCTTCTGCTATTGTATTCCATTCTTTACAGGAATTGCATTGTCCTTGCCATTTGGCATATTGTGCGCCACAGTTTTGGCAAAAAAAAGTTGTTTTTACTTTTGACATTATTTTTTTGGTATTTGGCTTTTCATAGCATCCTGTTTTTCTAGTAGCAACCGTTTGGTTAAAGTACGGGTATTTCACGCTCACTAGGAGAAGCAATATACTACATTATAAAAAATTAGCCACTGTTGCTTTTCTTTTTCTTATTTAAAAAATAGAGCATCAGTGGCTGGAAGTGACAAGGGCCTTTTGCGTATCATAAACGATACCATAAAGAGCCGTTTTAGAATGGAATGTTTTAGGTCAAAGAATTGTCTTTTTCATTGGGAAAAACAACCCAAGGCTTGAAGGTTTTGGCTTCTTCAAATTCCATTGTTGCGTATGAGATGATGATGATGATGTCGTCTTTTTGCACTTTTCTGGCCGCAGGTCCGTTGAGGGTTATGGTTCCTGAATTTCTTTCGCCTTTGATGGCGTAGGTTTCAAAACGTTCACCATTATTGATGTTTACAATAGACACTTTCTCCCCCTCAATGATGTTAGAAGCATCCAGTAACGTTTCGTCAATGGTAATACTTCCGATATAATTCAGATCGGCTCCCGTTACTTTAACGCGGTGAATTTTTGATTTTAAAACTTGAATTTGCATGCTACAAAAGTAAATTAATTTAATGAAATGGTGTCAATCAAACGAATATTGTTGACTATTACAACAATAAAGGCACGGTATTTTTTATTTTTATATTTTCGGGTACACGGAAGCAGGGTTGCTTCATCAGCAATAACGAAATATTCCAATACAAAAGTAGGATTGTTCCGGAATGATTTTTGAACCCATTCTGAAATTTCTGCGGTACTTTTTGTAAAAAATTGGGCTTTTACAGAAGTTAATATTTTGTAGATGATAGCAGCTTCGGCTCTTTCCAGAGCTGATAAACGCTCATTTCTGGAACTCATGGCCAGATTGTTAGGCTCTCTAAAAATGGGACAGCCAATTATGGTTATGTTTAAATGGTTTTTAGCTACCATTTTTTTTACGATTTGCAATTGCTGAAAATCTTTTTCCCCAAAATAGGCTTTTGTAGGTTGAACAATCTCAAAAAGACGTTTTACAATTGTACCGACACCATTAAAATGCCCGGGTCTGAACTTGCCTTCCATTTGATTTTCAAGTCCATCAAAATCAAAATGTTCAGCAAGGGGTGTTCCATCATAAATATCGACCACCTCAGGGGCGTATAAAATGATATTTGGATTCAAAGCCGTAAGTTTTTTTACGTCTTCATCAAATGTTCTTGGGTATTTTGCCAGATCTTCGGAATTGTTGAATTGAGTAGGATTGACAAAAATACTCACTACCGTATTCTCATTTTCCAACAATGATTTTTGCATTAATGCCAGATGACCTTGGTGTAAAGCACCCATAGTTGGAACAAATCCAATGGTGGAGTGAAGTGCTTTTATAGGTTTCAAATAGTTCATTAAAGATGCTTTTCCGTAGAAAATAGGCATGACTGTATTATTAAAATTAAATGCAAACTTACTATTTTAGTTAATAACTGCATAAATTATTGTAATTTTGCACTGTTTTTATTGCCAATAAATTAAGTAAATTATAATATGAAAGATAAGAGGATATTATACGTATCATCTGAAGTGGTGCCTTATCTCGCTGAAAACGAGGTTTCTTTAATGTCTTATGACGTTCCAAAAATGATTAATGATCAAGGCGGACAGATAAGAATTTTTATGCCAAGGTATGGAAATATTAACGAGAGAAGACATCAGTTGCACGAAGTTATCAGACTTTCGGGCATGAATTTGGTAGTGAATGACTTGGATATGCCTTTGATTATTAAAGTGGCATCTATACCAAAGGAACGAATACAAGTGTATTTTATTGATAATGATGAATATTTCAAGCGCAAAGCGACTTTTGCAGATGAAGAAGGCGTGATGTATCCGGATAACGATGAGCGTGCTATTTTCTTTGCAAAAGGAGTGGTAGAAACCGTGAAAAAACTCAATTGGGTGCCAGATATTATTCATGTTCATGGCTGGATGGCGGCAATGTTGCCCATTTACATGAAACATTATTATAAAAATGAAGCATTGTTTTCAGAGACAAAAATCGTTACATCGGTTTACAGTCAGTCTTTTGAAGGAACTTTAGATGCTGGAATGATTAATAAAGTAAAATTTGATGGCATACCTAAAGAAGATATTGCTGATCTTGAAATCCCGGATTATGAAAATATTATTAAGGCCACGATAAAACATTCTGACGCTGTGATTATTGCCTCGGAAAACCTGTCTTCAAGTTTAACAAAATTTATAGAATCTTCAGGAAAACCTTTTTTATCTTTCGTCCCGAAAGATGCATTCGCGGAAGCTTATACTAATTTCTACAGAAACGAGGTTCTTTAAATTAAACTTTTTTATTAAATATGTACAATAATTCTTTCTTTAAGAAAATTCTGGTAGTGGCAAGTATTGCTTTTTTATATTCTTGTGATAAAGATTATAATGAAATTGGAGCGGGTTTAATAGGTGAAAATAATTTTAACCTGGAAAAAGAAACGTATGATGTAATAGCCTACAATCAAAAAACGGGGCCAATACAATCTAATAATCTTGCGGTAAGTCCTTTAGGGATTTTTAATAATCCTAATTTTGGCGAAGTAACAGCAAATTATGGTACACAATTGACATTGGTCACTCCTATATCTACTATAGGTGCAAATGCTTATATAGAAAGTGTAATCTTAACAATTCCATATTTTAGCACATTGACCTCCTCATCTACCACAACGGGAAATGTGTATCGCTTAGATTCAATTTATGGTGTTGAAAAAGCTAAAATGAAAATTAGCATCTATGAGTCGGGTTACTACATGAGAGATGCGGATCCGGTAGGTGGTTTTCAACAGGCTCAAAATTATTTTACAAACCAAAATACAGAATTTGATAATGTTAAAGTATCCAGTCGTTTAAATGACGCTGTGGATACAGCACAAAACGATGCTTTTTTCTTTGATCCTGCGGAGCATGTAGTTGCGGTTACGGATTCCTTAACTAATGCTGTTACCACAACAAGAACGGCTCCAGGAATGCAAATTAGTCTAAATAGAGGCTATTTTAAAACAAGGATAATAGATGCTGTTGCTTCGGGGAAATTAGCAACAAATGATGTTTTTAAAGACTATTTTAGAGGCCTGTACTTTAAAATGGAGAAAGCGGCAGGAAGTGCCGGTAATTTAGCAATGTTGGACTTTAAAGCAGGAAAAATTACGATAAAATACAATGAAGATTTGGCCTCAACTACTGGAGGGAGCCCAACACGAGTTAAAAAAACCATAGTGATGAACCTGACAGGAAACTGTGTTAGTTTGTTAGAAAACAATTTTGGAAGTAGCGGACTTGCCTATAATGCTTTGCCTAATACGGGAAATACTTCGGAAGGAGACGAGAAATTATACCTTAAAGGGGGCCAAGGATCCGTTGCAGTATTGAGTCTTTTTAACACTCCGGGTCAGTTAGAAGCCATTAGGAACAGTGGCTGGTTGATCAATGAAGCAAGTCTTGTTTTTCATATTGATGCGGAGGCTATGTCAGGTAGTTATGAACCAAAAAGGATCTATCTATATGATTTTAATAATAATCGGCCTATTGTGGATTATTATATGGACTTAACGTCTAATACTGCCAATCTCAAAAAAGCAAAAACAGTTTTTGATGGGAATATTAACGTAAATGCTACTTCCAAAAAAGGGTTGACATACAAGATTAGAATAACCAATCAAATACGAAATCTTATCAATGTTAAGGATTCAACTAATGTCAAATTAGGTGTTGTTGTTACCGAAGACATCAGTGTATTTCCTTCCCATAAATTGAGAACTCCTAATTCTTTTATCACCGGAGCGCCAAAAGCTTCTGTTATGAGTCCTTTGGGAACTATTTTATATGGCTCAAAATCTACCGTCCCAGTTGATAAACGATTGAAACTTGAAATTTTTTATACAAAACCAAATTAAGTCAAATTTATGTGTGGAATCGTTGGATATATCGGTTATAGAGAAGCTTATCCTATTGTAATAAAGGGATTAAAAAGGCTTGAGTACAGAGGGTATGATAGTGCCGGTGTCATGCTATATGATGGCGAAAACTTGAAACTGTGTAAGACAAAAGGAAAGGTTTCTGATCTGGAGGAGAGCGCTTCTTCTAGCATTACTACCAACGGAACAATTGGAATAGGACACACACGTTGGGCTACTCATGGAGTTCCTAATGATGTAAATTCGCATCCGCATCTTTCTAATTCTGGAGATCTAGCTATAATCCATAACGGAATTATTGAAAACTATTCGCCCTTAAAGGCAGAGTTGATAAAAAGAGGGTATGTATTTCATTCAGATACGGATACCGAGGTGTTAGTGAATCTAATTGAAGAAGTACAAAAAAAAGACAATCTAAAATTAGGCAAAGCAGTTCAGGTCGCTTTAAACCAAGTGGTGGGCGCTTATGCAATTGCTGTTTTTGATAAAAAAAATCCAAATGAAATTGTGGCTGCCCGTCTGGGAAGTCCATTGGCTATAGGTGTTGGAGAAGGAGAGTTTTTCATTGCCTCTGATGCTTCCCCATTCATAGAATATACATCGAATGCTATTTATTTAGAAGACGGTGAAATGGCGAATATCAGGTTGCACAAACCGATGAAAATCCGAAAAATTAAAGATGATTCTTTAGTAAATCCGAATATTCAGGAACTTCAAATGAATTTGGAGCAAATTGAAAAAGGAGGATATGATCATTTCATGCTGAAAGAAATTTATGAGCAGCCAAGTGTTATCAAAGATACTTATCGTGGAAGGCTTCATGCTAATCAGGGATTGATTCAAATGTCTGGTGTGGAAGATAATTTAGAAAAATTTTTAAACGCCGATAGAATTATAATCGTTGCTTGCGGTACTTCTTGGCATGCCGGTTTAGTTGCGGAATATATATTTGAAGAATTTGCCCGTATCCCAGTTGAAGTTGAATATGCATCAGAATTCCGTTATAGAAATCCTATAATTAACAGTAAAGATGTTGTGATCGCCATCTCTCAATCTGGAGAAACAGCAGATACAATGGCAGCAATTAAGTTAGCCAAAGAAAACGGGGCATTTGTTTTTGGAGTATGCAATGTGGTAGGTTCTTCTATTTCTAGAGAAACACATGCTGGAGCCTATACACATGCCGGACCTGAGATAGGTGTTGCTTCGACCAAGGCTTTTACCACTCAAATTACGGTTTTGACTATGATTGCGTTGCGTTTGGCTAAAGCCAAAGGGACATTGTCAAATTCTGTTTTTCATGCTTATTTACAGGAATTAGAAATTATACCTGAAAAAGTAAAAGAAGCTTTAGAGACAAACGAGAGAGCAAAAGAAATTGCGGCGATGTTTAAAGATGCTCCAAATTGTCTTTATCTGGGGAGAGGCTATAACTTTCCTGTAGCGCTTGAAGGAGCCTTAAAGCTAAAAGAGATTTCCTATATTCATGCTGAAGGTTATCCTGCTGCTGAAATGAAACATGGACCAATTGCACTGATAGATGAACACATGCCAGTAGTCGTTATTGCGCCTAAACAAGGCCATTACGATAAAATTGTAAGTAATATACAAGAAATAAAATCCAGAAGTGGTAAAATTATAGCAGTGGTGACTAAAGGCGATACTCAAGTTAGGGAGTTAGCAGATTATGTTATCGAAATACCAGAAACTTCAGATGCTTTATCGCCGCTGATAACTACAATTCCGTTACAGCTCTTGTCGTACCATATTGCTGTTATGCGGGAATGCAATGTAGATCAACCTCGTAATTTAGCAAAGTCGGTTACTGTAGAATAAAATAAAATATAATAGGGATATTACTGATATCCTTTTTAGTAGTGCCAGCCTCGAAAGAAAAACTTTCGAGGCTTTTTTTATTAGTACTTCTTTTGTCTTTAATTTTTTTCCAAAATACAAACGAATCATAAATGTTTGCTCTTTTGACACTTTTATCATATATCCAAAAATCAATAATAATTTTGTGATAAATGTATTTTTTATATGCATGCATAGTGAAATTTTGATTTTTTAATCTAAATTTTAACATTTTGAAATAAAATATAAATGTAGAATAACTGCAAATGAGGCAAAATTACTGATAAATATGAAATTTTACAGGTGATTTTTTATTAATATCAAAAATATTTGTACTTTGGCTTCCTAAACCAACAAAATAGAACCCAATGAGAGTGTATTTACTTTTTTTGTCATTGTTTTTTTGCAGTCTAACCTTTGCTCAAAACTCAATTTCAGGTACTGTTACTGATAGTAACAACCAACCAATTCCTGGAGCCAACATCAAGATAGTTGGAGATGCTTCTGGTACAATTACGGATCTAGACGGTTCTTTTGTATTGCAATCCTCTAAAAAACCACCTTATTCAATTGAGGTGACCAGTGTGGGGTTTGTTTCTCAACAAATTAGTGTTGTTTCTAGTAGTCAAAAACTACTCATAAAGCTTTTAGATGAAGAGAACAAGCTAGATGAGATCGTTGTTTCTGCTTCAAGAACACCAGAACGAGTGATCGAGTCTCCGGTTACTATTGAAAGAATGGGAATTCAGCAGATAAAAAACACCACGGCGCCAACCTTTTATGATGGTTTAGAAAACCTGAAAGAGGTGCATTTTAATACCAGTAGTATTTCCTTTAAATCGATTAATACAAGGGGGTTTTCAACTGTCGCCAATACGCGTTTCATGCAACTGGTAGACGGAATGGATAATTCATCTCCGGCCTTAAACTTTGTTTTGGGGAATTTAATAGGACTTTCTGATATTGATGTTGCTAATGTAGAATTACTGCCGGGAGCTTCCTCTGCATTGTATGGTGCAAATGCTTTCAATGGTATTTTATTTATGAACAGTAAAAATCCGTTCACAAATCAAGGGATCAGTACCTACGTAAAATATGGACAAACAACCCAGAAAGTAGCAGGAACTAATGATTATTTTGATTTTGGACTTAGAGCTGCCAAAGCGTTCAGCAAGCATTTTGCCGCCAAAGGGAATTTTAATTTTATGAGAGCTACAGAATGGATTGCTGCTGATCAAAGAAGCGTTACTGGCGGATCAATAGGTCATGCTAATAATCAAAATTATGACGGATTAAATTTATACGGTGATGAGGTAACTACTTTCATCACTAATGTTGGTCAGGTAAGCAGAACGGGATACCGGGAACAAGACCTGAATGACAATAAAGTAAGAAGTGTAAAGGCAGATTTTTCTTTACATTTTAAACCATGGGAAGGGGAAACCGAAATTATATTACAGCACAAAATAGGTTTGGGGAGCACTATTTATCAAGGAGCGAATAGATATGCACTCAATGATTTCTTTATGCAACAAACTAAAATAGAAGTAAAAGGAAAAAATTTCTTTGTAAGAGGGTACATAACGGATGAAGATGCAGGGAATTCCTATGACATGCGTTTTGCTGCTTGGAATGTTAATAGAGCGGCAAAATCAGATACAGAATGGTTTACGAACTATGCTACAGCATATCAACTTTCAGGTGCAGTTTTGGGAACTAATGCACAGTTATCTGCTGCGAATGCAAGGAACTATGCCGATTACAATATTAAACCGGCTGGACTTCCTTTTTTGCCAACTCCAACAGGGAGTGCGCGATTTGAACCGGGTTCGGTACAATTCAATCGTGCTTTGGCGGCTGCAATAGCGGAACCGGATCTAACCAAAGGAGCTAAATTTATTGATCAATCAAAAATTTACCATTCAGATGTAAATTATAATTTTAAAGATCTAATAAAATTTGCAGAGATCCAATTAGGAGGGTCATTCAGACAATATGAAATGAATTCTCAGGGAACAATTTTCACTGATTTTGATGGTCCTTTACGTTATAATGAGTATGGTGCTTATACGCAATTAACTAAAAAATTCTTAGATGACCGATTGAAATTTACTGGGTCTGCACGGTACGATAAAAGTCAAAATTTTAATGGAAATATATCCCCTCGTGTCTCTTTAGTGTATTCTGCGGGAGAGTCAAAAAGACATAATTTCAGGGTTTCTTATCAAACTGGTTTTAGAAATCCAACAACTCAAGACCAGTATATTGGTCTTGACTTAGGGCCATTTGCTTTAATTGGTTCAGCTCCTGAAAACTTAGATCGTTTTACAGAGGTTAGAGGAGTTAGTGCGGCGGGACAAGCAATGGGCGTTCCTGCTACGTTAACATTAACAGGACAAAATGCGTATAACAATTCGTTTACGCTAGCTTCAGTTCGGGCTTTTAGTGCGGCAATAGCGGCTAATCCAGCTAATGTTCCGGCTGCAGCAGCTTTGTTGCAAGTGGCTAATATAGGGTTGGTAAAGCCAGAAGAAGTTCAGGCACTTGAGCTAGGATATCGTACGGTTGTAAATAATGACTTATCAATTGATATTAATGGATATTACAATGTGTATAATGATTTCATGAATGTTTCAAGAGTAATTAGTCCTTATTATGGGGACGTTAACACGACATTTGATTTTGGAAATCCAGCAACTTTAGCGACGCTTTCTGCATTAAGTAATGGAGATAGAAGAGTGTATCAAGTGTATACGAATACTACTGCAAAAATCACGTCTCAAGGTTTTGGTGTAGGCTTGTCTAAGAAAGTGTATAAAGATTTTGAGGTTGGTGTAAATTATAATTTTGCTGAATTTAGTTTTGATCAAGCAGAAGATCCAGGTTTTGTAGCTGGTTTCAATACGCCAAAACATAGGGTTAAAGCGTCTGTAGGAAATGATAAATTATTCAAAAATTTTGGTTTTAATATCAATGCGAGATACAATACGGAATATTTATGGCAGTCCTCTTTTGCTGATGGAATTGTTCCTGAAAACACGGTCTTAGATGCTCAGATTAATTATGGTTTTCCGGCCTTAAAATCAGTGCTTAAAGTGGGAGCTACTAATATTGGAGGAAGGGATTATATTCAGGTAATTGGAGCGGGTGCCATCGGACAGCAATGGTTTGCTTCTTGGACAATTAATCCGTAGTTCAGAAAAGTCAATAATTTTAAAAAATATATTATGATAAAAAATTTCAAATGGCTGTTGTTGATTTCGCTAACCTTCGCAGCATGTAATAACGAGGATGACAATGCTGGGCCAGTTGAGGTTCCTATAACTTCCGGAACAGCAAGTTTTTCAAAATACGTTGCTTTAGGAGATTCATTTGCCGCAGGATATAGTGATGGCGCTCTTTTCAAAAAAGGACAAGAAAATTCGTATGTAAATATCCTGTCGCAACAGTTCGCTTTAGCAGGTGGTGGTGAATTTAAAACGCCATACACCAATGATAATATTGGTGGCTTATTGTTGGGAGGGAATGTAATTGCAACAAATAGGTTGTATTTTAATGGTTCAGGACCTGTTCAGGTAAGCGGTACTCCTACCACAGTAGTTACAAATAAAGTAGCTGGGCCTATTAACAACCTAGGAATTCCAGGGGCTAAAAGTTTTCATTTAGTAGCCCCGGGCTATGGAAACGTAGCCGGAGTGGCTTCTGGTGCGGCTAACCCGTATTTTGCTCGTTTTGCTTCAGCTTCAGGAACGACTGTTTTAGCAGATGCCCTGACTCAAGCACCAACGTTCTTCTCCTTGTGGATTGGCGGGAATGATGTCTTGACGTACGCTACCTCTGGAGGTATAGGAGTGGACAGAACCGGAAATTTTAACCCTGCTACTTATGGTTCTAATGATATTACAGATCCAACTGTTTTTGCAAATGTGTATACCGGGCTGGTGAATGCCTTGACGGCTAATGGTGCAAAAGGGGTGGTTGCGAATCTTCCTTATGTAACTACACTTCCTTATTTTACAACAGTTCCTTATAATCCAGTTCCATTGACTGCCGCTGTGGCTGCACAATTAAATGGAGGTTATGCTGCTTATAATGGAGGTTTGCAGGCAATGGTCACTAATGGGTTACTTACAGCAGCTGAAGCAACAAGAAGAACTGTTAAGTTTGCTGCAGGAGCGAATGCCGTGGTGATTGTAGATAGCTATTTGACAAATTTGAGTGCTTTTGGAGTTCCTTCGTTCAGACAAGCAACTAAAGAAGATCTTTTAGTGCTTACGTCGAGAACTTTTATTGGAACACTAGTAGGAGGGAATGCTGCAGCTGTAAACGGCGTTTCGGTGCCTCTTGCTGACAACTGGGTTTTATCTAAAGCGGAGGTGGCGGAAGTCAAAGTTGCTACAGATGCTTATAATGTTACCATCAAAGCAGTTGCTGATGCTAAAGGATTAGCTTTTGTAGATGCTAAAGCCACTATGGCACAACTGTCTTCAAGCGGAATTCGTTTTGGGAATTTTCATATTACGGCGGCTTATGTTACTGGTGGTGCTTTTTCACTCGATGGAGTGCATCCCAGCGCAAGGGGATATGCATTAATAGCAAACCTTTTTGCAAATTCTATAAATGCTAAATATACAGCTACGCTAAGACCTGTTGATTTAGGGCTCTACCCTATTCAATATCCGGCTTCTATTCAATAATTAGAATTTGATTTTCTATAATAACAACCACCCGTTTGATGACGTGGTGGTTGTTTATTTTAGTGACAACTCGGTCTTTTGTTAGTTTCTAAGTCGTTTCTAAATAATCTATTAAAAAAATATCTTTTTTTATAAAAAAACATCTTGATTTTATATTTTAAAAATTATCTTTGCACACTGAAAAAAGGGTATAATCGATATGTTTCGATTGGTTCTGTTTCATAAACCTAAATAGCTATTTAATAAATACATAAGTGATGTCAAAAGTAATAGGAAAAGTTGCCCAAATCATTGGCCCAGTAGTTGACGTTGTTTTCAACGGTAAGGATGTTGAACTTCCAAAAATTTATGATTCATTAGAAATCACAAAAAAAGATGGTACACTATTAGTACTTGAAGTACAATCTCACATTGGTGAAAACACAGTACGTACCATTTCGATGGACTCAACAGATGGTTTGAGTAGAGGTTATGAAGTAGTTGGAACAGGAAATCCTATCCAAATGCCAATTGGTGCTGATGTTTACGGTCGTTTATTCAACGTGATTGGAGATGCCATTGATGGTTTAGGAAACTTGCCAAAAACAGGAGAAAACGGGATGTCTATTCACAGACAAGCACCGAAATTCGAAGATTTGTCAACTTCATCTGAAGTTTTATTCACAGGTATTAAAGTAATTGATTTAATTGAGCCTTACTCAAAAGGAGGGAAAATTGGATTGTTTGGTGGTGCTGGAGTAGGTAAAACAGTATTGATTCAGGAGTTGATTAACAATATCGCAAAAGGTCACGGTGGACTTTCCGTATTCGCAGGAGTAGGAGAAAGAACGCGTGAAGGGAATGACTTACTTCGTGAGATGCTAGAGTCAGGAATTATAAAATACGGAGATGAATTCATGCACTCTATGGAAAATGGAGGATGGGATTTGTCTAAAGTGGATATGCCAGGAATGAGAGAGTCTAAAGCTACTTTCGTTTTCGGACAAATGAATGAGCCTCCAGGAGCTCGTGCTCGTGTAGCACTTTCTGGATTGTCTATTGCGGAATATTTCCGTGATGGTGCAGGAACTGATCAAGGGAAAGATGTATTGTTCTTCGTGGATAATATCTTCCGTTTTACACAAGCAGGTTCTGAGGTTTCGGCACTTTTAGGCCGTATGCCATCTGCAGTGGGTTACCAACCAACATTGGCTACTGAAATGGGTGCGATGCAAGAGCGTATTACATCTACAAATAAAGGTTCTATTACATCAGTGCAAGCGGTTTACGTTCCTGCAGATGATTTAACGGATCCGGCTCCGGCTACAACTTTTGCTCACCTTGATGCAACAACAGTATTATCTCGTAAAATTGCTGAGCTAGGTATTTATCCAGCGGTTGATCCATTGGATTCAACTTCAAGAATCCTTACGCCTCAAATTTTAGGTGATGAGCATTATGACTGTGCACAAAGAGTAAAAGAAATTTTACAAAAATACAAACAATTACAAGATATCATTGCGATCCTTGGTATGGAAGAATTATCGGAAGAAGATAAATTAGCCGTTTCAAGAGCACGTCGTGTACAACGTTTCTTATCTCAACCTTTCCATGTTGCTGAGCAATTTACAGGATTAAAAGGAGTGTTAGTGGATATCAAAGATACTATCAAAGGATTTAACATGATTATCGACGGTGAATTAGATCACTTGCCAGAATCCGCTTTTAACCTTAAAGGTACTATTGAAGAAGCTATCGAAGCTGGAGAAAAAATGTTAGCGGAAGCATAAATTAGTGTTCAGTGTTCAGGCTCAGTATTCAGTACTGTGACTGTAAACTGAGACTGTAAACTAAAAAGTATGTTATTAGAAATAGTATCACCAGAAGCAAAATTGTTTTCAGCAGAAGTAACTTCGGTTACATTGCCCGGAGTTGATGGAAGCTTTCAAATTTTGAATAACCACGCACCGATCGTTTCTATTTTAGGAAAAGGTGTCGTGAAAATTACAGCTTCTACTTTTGCTTTTGCAAAAGAGGTAGTAGGTAAATTCACGAAGTTAGATGATCAAAATTATACGCTAACGATCACTTCAGGAACAATTGAAATGAAAGATAATAAAGTTATTATTTTAGTTGACTAAAATAATTTTGAGTTATAAATCAAAGCTTCACAATTTGTGGGGCTTTTTTTTTGGAGCTATTTCCAGCTGTCCACTATATCTTTTACAAAGCTTCCAGCCTTCAAAAGGCTGGAAGCTTTGTAAAAGGATGCCGTTTCCATCTGGGCTAAAAAGTCGAGAACAAGAGATTATTTATCCTTTGCAAACTCCATAATATCTCCGGGTTGACATTCCAGAATCTCACAAATCAGTTCTAGAGTCGAAAACCGAATCGCTTTTGCTTTTCCGGTTTTCAAAATAGAAAGATTAGCTGTTGTGATTCCCATTCGTTCCGCTAATTCATTCGAACGCATCTTTCGTTTAGCGAGCATTACGTCTAAGTTGATGATTATAGACATGATTATATTGTTAAATTATTTTCAGTTTCTATGATATTTCCTTTTTTAATAACATCAGAAAAAGCTAATAACCCAATGCCAATTGCAAGTAGTAACAAATACATAATAATATCAGAAAGTATTTGGTCCTTTGGCTTCTGACTCATGTCCAACAGTCTAATTATAATCCCAGAAACGCTTAACAGCAATAAAAGACAGCCACTTCTGTTAAATCTTTCGGAGCTTTTAAAATTAAAAAAGCCTAACTGGTTTCCAACATCTGTTAGGCGGTAGTTGATAAAATGAGATATTAAAACAAACCATTAAAACAAATCACCAACTTGATTATTTTTAGTTATTCGGCACCATCAATAAGAGCTCTTGCAACTGCAAAGCCACCCACTTTTTCGCCTAATTCAAGTCCTTTTTCACAATCGCTTCTATAATGAATGCATCCAAACATTCTGGAATCCGAAGCTTCTTTTGCCATAGCTACAAAACCTTGTGCTTTTGCAGGGATGAGATGTGATAAAACAACATAGGCCGCACCGCTGAAGGTAGAATGACCTGATACATAAGCAGGGAAATTTGGAATCCCGGTTAATGTTTTTATAGACGGATCTACTTGGGACGGTCGGGGGTTAAAGTACGTGTATTTTGCGTCCCAGCAGCAGATCGCCGCATCCATCATAGCAATATTTAGCAACGCTAGATTTCGTGCCCAGCGCACCTCACTATAATTGAGTGCTACAAATGACTCTGATGCAATTGCATTCCAATGTCCCGGTGGCGTATAAGTTCCTACTCCATCAGCCCAAAAAGTAACAATTTCCATGTTTTTTCTAGTGGCATTTTTTCCATAGCTTTTTACTTCAGCTAATTCTTTTGCAAATTGTTCTGATTTTGTAGATGGTGGTGGAATCGGGCGGCTGGCCACAACCATTTCTGGAGTCATAAGGAATGATTTTACTTTTCCAAATAATGGTAGCATTGGAGGTCTTGCTGGTATATCTAATGATTTCCATGGAGTTTCTCCGGTTGCTGCCGTTTGAGTTTCCAGTTGTGTCCAAAGCGCTTGATTGCCAATAGCAGCTGCTGTTCCGTCAGCAGTAGCTCTGGCGATAAATTTGGCTGCTATTTTTCTGCCTAGAATAATTCCGGCATCCACATCACTGCGAACATTGGCGCCACTAATAATGCGATATAATTTTTGTTCCGCTGCCTTTTCTTGTATGTAAGCGATTTCTGTTGGGAATAATAATTTTAATAACTCAACCGTTACTCCTGCTAAAACAGCATCTTCAGAGGGATAGGAAGGCAAGTTGCTTTTTGGGATTAAAACCGGTAATGTAGCATCAACCGTAAAAGGTGCAGCTCTATTGTACAGTTTTTTATAATGCCAAGTTGCTATCATCGCATCGTATTGCGCCGCACTCACATAGGCATACGCTCTGGCTGCATAAGGCGGATTTGAGAATGGAAACTGCGGATTCGCAAACGGATTTGCTCCAGATGGTGCAGGGTAGGTTCCGTCTTCATTTTGATACGGCGGTCGATTGTGTCTTGCCACTAATGTTCGCATGATTTCATTCCAACGCAAAACTCCTCCGGCACTCCAGTATTTTATGATGTTTCTTTGGTCTTGCGTGATGTTTGCCTGATAGCTTTTTATCTCATTTATTTCTCTTGTAAAAGCCGCTGCAGTAGTTGCTATTGGTGCATCCAAAGAGAACTCATCCGGAGTAGTCAGTAAGAATGTTTTCCAGGTCCCTGCTAATTCGTCTGTATTGATAGGATTTAATTGAGGGAATTGCTCGTTGCGTTCTGTTAGCTCATCACTGCAAGATTGGTTCACTGCAAGAAACAGAACCAAAAGACTGTAATAGGCTATTTTTTGTGTTTTATTTTTCATTTTCTTGTGCTGTTTTTTTTAAATTAAGGATGTAAAATAAACCACCGTAGAAGGTGTTTGATTGGCCAATATTTCTACCTTCCGTAACAAAATTGCACCCCCCAATAAGAGATAATCCCGGAATTTTCTGGAGTGTGTATTTAGTATTCACGCCAATTTTTAAGGCATTCATAGTATTGCTCGGGAAAGGCATGTTGTTGGTAGTGATGTCAAATCCTCCGGATTGCGATACCCAATTGTCCAGAATCGCTTCGGCTATTAATCTAGTGGAACGATAGCCAATTCTCAAGTTTACAGAAATTGCATCTGGCATGTCTACTTCATTGGTGTAATGCATTTCGTTTGTATAGTAGGAGTTTCGGTCAACGGTTATATTATCTCTTTTTACATAAGCGGCTGATATAGTGGTAAAAAAATGACCTCTTTGATAATCACCCATGATTCGTAAAGAAGCTGTCTTGCTTTTTAGGCCAAGACTCAAGGGTAAATAATCAGCTGAATAATCAGTAACCGGAGCCGAAAGTCCTCCCAAAGCATATAACGAGTAGGTAGCTTTACCAATTGTTTTTTCAAATGGCATGTATTTTACTGTTAGTGAAATATCTTGTAATCCTTTTTTGCCTTCCATTGTTCCAGCACTTGCATGTGTATCCACGTAAGGAAGACTGAAAATAATATTCAATTTATCAGAAACACCATAGTTTCCCATTAGAGCAATTGATTTTGTTGAAACAGTACCCAGATTAAGATTTTCTCTTTTAAAGGTTCCTTCCCAATACTTATCCCAGCTGCTATACTGGTAAACGGCTCCAAAACAAAAATTATTTTTACTCATCATAATTCCGTCAATCTCGGTTTGGGCATTTATAAATAGAGGAACCAATAGCAGGCAGTTCAGATAAATTTTTTTCATTAAAAAATGGTTTTTGGTTAATGGTTTTAGCCTTTTTTAGAATGGATAATGGTATAAAATAGTACAACAACAACTTTTTACCTAAGAAGGTCTGAGTTAAAAAAATAGTGATTGTTTGTCAAGTAATATCGCTGTAAAACAAGATTTGTTTTTGGCTTCAGCCAAAAAATCTCTTTGAATTTACAAGGCTAAATGCATTGATTAAGGGCGTTTTTCAAACAGAGAACTGTTCTATAAATCCATTTAAGTTATGGTCCTAAAGGCTAGTTGTACAAAGTATACCAGAATAGCAATGCAAAATGGCCTATCAAATTATTCACAAAAGTGAATTCAGAAAACACAAAAACCTGTTTTGTATTTATAAAGGGCATAATTTCTATCGAAAGGGTGTAATAAATGTACAGATGTAGCTAAAGTAATCATGAATTATCTTGACTTACAAAAACCGGATAAAAGCGAATGATTCCACTAAAATGAATGAAGATTTAAACGAAATCAGGTGGTGAATACGAAATGGAAGTGTACCCGGAATCTAACGCCTGGTTTGGCGTAATGATAGGTTCAGCAGAAAGTATCGCTGTTTTTGGATAAAAAGCTACGCAAACAGTATTATTTGGAATATAATCTTGAAGAAAAGACTTCATGAGTTTTTTAACCGGAGACTCTTTAGAGGAAGATCCATTAAATAATTGATTGTCAACAATATCTTTTAAATCCTGGTTTATTGCATCTTGATGTGCATTGCGCAGGTAATACAAACTTAGTATGTTATTTTGAATTCTTTTCTTGAAAATATGATACCTTTTATTGTTGATAACCACATCTTCATTGACGTACTCAAAATCAGTGTCTTCAATAAAAGAATATAAAGTTGCATTCAATTGGATTACTTCAAACTCTGTATCATGTCTTTTTTCCATAGTAGATACCCACGCTTGCTCTTCTTGATAAGCAAACATCAGATAGTATCCCATCACGTTGTAAAACAACGTTACTATTAAAAAAAGTGATGCAATTCGTTTCATATTTGCCGAAAGTAGAAAACTATTTCATAGGTTATTATCTTCAATATTAATTTTAAGTTTTTTTTAACACAATTTTATAAAATTACAAAACGAAACCGTTTTCGGAAAAATTTGTAGATTTTTTTTTAATAGTTGTTTTTTAATTGTTAATTTTTATAGAATTATATTTTTTTGAATAATGAAACAAGATTCTGTATTAGAATTTCTATTTCAAAATTCATTAACTGGAAGAAATTAGTAAACAAAAATGGCGCAAAATCCATAAACCAAAAAAGATGCTTATTTTTGTGGACTATGAAACATTTCCCAGAAAATCTATCCGCTAAACTTGAAATTCGAAAGCAAAATAATGCGTTGCGAAAATTGCCTTTATCAAGTAAAAGAATTGATTTTTCTTCCAATGATTACTTGGGATTTTCACAATCAGAAATTATATTTAATCAGACGCACGAGTATTTAATTACGAATACTATCATTCAAAACGGGGCGACCGGTTCCCGATTGTTATCCGGGAACCATAAGCTGTATCAAGAAACAGAAAACTGTATTGCCAGTTTCCACCAATCAGAAACAGCCTTGATTTTTAATTCGGGTTACAATGCCAATATTGGTTTTTTTAGTGCCGTTCCACAAAAAGGCGATTTGATTTTATACGATGAATTGTGTCATGCTTCTATTCGGGACGGAATCCAACTGTCGAATGCCAAAGCCTATAAATTCAATCATAATGATTTTGAGGATTTAGAAAAATTGATTTTACGGAATCCAAACACTATTATTTATATCGTTACTGAATCTGTTTTTTCTATGGATGGTGATTGTCCCAATTTGGAAGAATTGGTTTTGATTTCAACTAAATATAATTGTTATCTTGTTGTGGATGAGGCGCATGCTTTGGGCGTTTTTGGTGAAACAGGCGAGGGATTGGTTCAAATGCAGGGTCTACAAGAACATGTCTTTGCTCAAATTATGACTTTCGGGAAAGGACTGGGATGCCATGGAGCCGCGATTTTAGGCTCGGTTGAATTGAGGGATTATTTAGTAAATTTCTCCCGCAGTTTTATTTATACCACAGGGCTTTCGCCACATTCTGTTGCTGCGATTTTGGTTGCGTACCAGCATTTAGAAAAAGATTCGGCTTCAATTTTAAAATTAAGAGAAAACATTGTATTTTTCAATCAGCAGAAAAATTTATTGAGTTTAAAACCACTTTTCGTCCGAAGCAAATCGGCAATACAATCGGCCATTATTCCCGGAAATGAAAAAGTAAAAACCATCGCCAGTCAACTGCAGGAAAAAGGATTTGATGTGAAAGCTATACTTTCGCCAACGGTTCCCGAAGGGCAGGAACGCCTGCGTTTTTGCATTCATAGTTACAATTCGACGCAAGAAATTACGGAAGTGTTACATTTGTTGTGCACTTTTCTTTTTTAGCCAGCGGATGCTTCGGATTTCAAGGATTAAAACAGATTAGTGCATTAACGTACTTCTTGCTGTAATTATGGGTTTACTTTTGATTGCAGATTAATCCTGAATTCAAATAATCAAAAAAGCATAAAGAATACGGGTGAATTGTATTGTAAACTATCGATACTTTATTAGGAAAGAAGCGATTAGTATTTAAACCTAATATGGTTTGTAAATTAATTTTTTATTGTACGTATTTTAAGTGCTTAAATTGGTCCTTATTTAACGCATCGCCTATATTTTCTTTCTCATTCTCGCCACAGGAATATCAAGTTGTTCTCTGTATTTTGCAATCGTTCTTCTCGCGATGGGATAGCCTTTATCTTTAAGAATTTCAGCCAATTGATCGTCTGGAAGTGGTTTTTTCTTGTCCTCTTCCTCAATTGTATTTTGAAGGATTTTCTTAATTTCCAATGTCGAAACATCCTCGCCTTGATCGTTTTTCATGGATTCCGAGAAGAATTCCTTGATCAGTTTCGTGCCATAAGGCGTTTCTACATATTTGCTGTTTGCTACACGTGAAATCGTCGAAATGTCAAGACCTACCATGTCGGCAATATCTTTTAAGATCATTGGTTTTAACTTGGTTTCATCGCCATCCAGAAAAAACTCTTCCTGATAATGCGTAATCGCATTCATGGTTACAAAAAGGGTTTCCTGACGTTGGCGTATCGCATCGATAAACCATTTAGCTGAATCCAACTTTTGCTTTATAAACTGCACTGCATCTTTTTGCTGTGCCGATTTGTCTCGGGAATCCTTATACGTTTGCATCATTTCCTGATACTCTTTAGAAACGTGCAGAGAAGGAGCATTTCGACCGTTTAAAGTCAGTTCCAGTTCACCGTCTACAATTCTAATGGCAAAATCAGGAACTACGTTTTCTGTTATTTTATTGTTTCCGGTAAAGGATCCTCCTGGTTTTGGGTTCAGTTTTTCTATTTCGTGAATTGCTTTTTTAAGCTGCTCATTTGAAACATTGTATTTTTGTAACAGCTTGTCATAATGTTTTTTAGTGAAAGCATCAAACTGATTTTCGATAATGTCAGTGGCCAGTTCTACGGATTCTGTCGGTGTTTTATGTTTCAATTGTAACAACAAACATTCCTGTAGATCTTGTGCGCCTACGCCGGATGGTTCCAGTTCATGAATTACCTGCAGCATTTTTTCGACCATTTTCTCATCGGTATAAATGCCTTGCGTGAATGCCATATCGTCTACCATATCAGCAACACTGCGACGAATATATCCCATGTCATCAATACTTCCTACAAGGAATTCGGCAATATCACGCTCTTCATCATTCAGGATGAAGGTATTCAACTGATTGATTAAATCCTGATGAAAACTCACAGGCGCGGCAAAAGGCGTTTCGCGATCATCGTCATCATCACTATAATTGTTAGCCTGCGTTTTATAATCCGGAGTTTCGTCATTGCTTAAATATTCGTCAATGTTGATGTCTTCGGCGTCAATTCGCTCTGATTCCGCATCATCATAATCGTCATAATCTTCGTTTTCGAATTCATCCTTTTCATACTCATCTTCTTCTTTTCCAGTTTCCAAAGCTGGATTCTCGTTCATTTCTTCCAGTAAACGCTGTTCGAAAGCTTGCGTAGGCAATTGAATTAACTTCATCAACTGAATTTGTTGAGGAGATAATTTCTGTGATAATTTTAAATTTAAGAATTGCTTCAGCATTTTTATTGTTTAATCGGTTAACCGTTTATTTGTTGAATCGATTAACCGAATAACCGACTAACCGAATAAACTTTTTTAAAACTCCGCATTCATTGGCGTTCTTGGAAAAGGAATTACGTCACGAATGTTTGTCATTCCTGTTACAAACAATACCAATCTTTCGAATCCAAGTCCAAAACCAGAGTGAACCGCTGAACCAAATCTTCGGGTATCAAGATACCACCATAATTCTTCTTCATCAATTCCTAAGGCTTTCATTTTTTCAACCAAAACATCAAAACGCTCTTCTCTTTGAGAACCGCCCACGATTTCTCCAATCCCTGGGAAAAGGATATCCATCGCACGAACCGTTTTTCCGTCTTCGTTCAAACGCATGTAAAATGCTTTGATATTTGCCGGGTAATCAAACAAGATTACCGGACATTTAAAGTGTTTTTCCACCAAATAACGCTCGTGTTCTGATTGTAAATCAGCTCCCCATTCGTTGATGATATAGTTAAATTTTTTCTTTTTATTAGGCGTACAATCCCTTAAAATATCAATGGCTTCGGTGTACGAAACACGTTTGAAATTGTTTTCCAAAACAAAGTTTAGTTTGTCCAGCAAAGCCATTTCGCTTCTTTCCGCAACTGGTTTCGATTTCTCTTCATCCAATAATCTTCCTTCCAGGAATTTCAAATCCTCAGGACATTTTTCCAAAGTGTATTTGATTACATGCTGAATAAAATCTTCGGCCAAATCCATATTGTCGTTCAAATCATTGAACGCTACCTCTGGCTCAATCATCCAAAATTCAGCAAGGTGACGCGAAGTATTCGAGTTTTCGGCTCTAAATGTTGGTCCAAAAGTATAAATCTGTCCCAAAGCCATGGCAAAAGTTTCTCCTTCCAGTTGTCCCGAAACCGTTAGGTTCGTTTCTTTCCCGAAGAAATCTTCTTTGTAATTCACTTTTCCATCTTCGGTTCTTGGCGTTCCGTCAAATGGCAAGGCGGTAACTTTAAACATTTCACCGGCACCTTCGGCATCTGATCCGGTGATGATTGGTGTATTCACATACACAAAACCTTTCTCTTGAAAATAACTGTGAACTGCATACGACAATACCGAACGTACACGCATTATAGCTCCAAACATATTAGTACGCACTCTTAAATGCGCATTTTCCCGCAAGAAATCCAAGCTCGGTTTGTTCTTAGGTTGTATTGGGAATTTCTCCGCATCTGAATCTCCAAGGATTTCCAGTTTAGCTACCTGAATTTCAAATTTTTGTCCTGCACCTTTGCTTTCTACCAAAGTTCCGGTTACAGATATTGCTGCTCCAGTGGTAATTCTTTTCAAGGTTTCATCTGGAGTGTTTTCAAAATCGACAACACATTGTATATTATTGATAGTCGAACCATCGTTCAACGCGATAAATTGATTGTTTCTAAAAGTTCTCACCCATCCTTTTGCATTCACTTCATGAAGCGTCGTGGTACTGTTTAGTAAGTCTTTAACTTTTGTATGTCTCATTTTAGGGGTATAATTGATATTAAAAATTGTCTGTAACTGAACTGCAAATATAAATGATTTGTTTTAAAAGTCATTGCGAGGAGTGAAGCAATCTGGAGCTATTTCCCGCTTTCCGTTGCAATCTTTTTATTTTTAAAGAAAAAATAAAAAGGATTTACACTGCAATCAGGGCTAGGGAGTAGTGAAAGTACGGTTTTTGAAGATCTTCTTTGAGAATAAATAGGATTGTGATTGGTAACTGAAATGCTTTAGTTTTTTGATTACATAAATGAGAATATTTTCTGGTAATTAATTCTTGGTATTTTGATAGGCACAATCTCGCCTCAAATACCAGCAGTACAAAACTTAAAATCATGCTCCTCAAAGTTGGAAACTTTGAGGAGCATGATTTATTGGTTTGAATCTAATTCCATCAGTAAAAAACTAAAAGTTACATCCTAAAAGTTAGAAACTTTGCGAAGCAGAAGAGCAGGAAAATTCAAAAATGGGAATGTAAGTTGAAAAATAAATTTTATGATTCTTAATTATTGTTAATTTTCTTTAGTAGATTCAGTTTACTATTGGCAATAGAATCAATTTTTGAAGTTGATTTAGTAATTAATGAGTCGAGTTTTTTTACTTTAGCTCCTTCTTTGTTGATTATAGAATCAAGGGAATTTACTTTCTTCAACTCTTTATTAACCAGTGAATCTAACTTTTCCGCCTTGGCATTCAACTGATTGATTTTTTCTTCAGCTTGTTTTGAAATATCACCGCAGGAAACAAGTACGCCGGTTAACGTAATTAAGAGAAAATTGCTGTATTTATGTTTTTTCATGACCGCATTGTATTAATTTAAATTAGTATCGATTGCCAGATAAACGGTATTCTTACGATACCTTTCTGGGAGTTAAAGTACGATATTACTTTGAATAATATAAAATAATATTCAAGTACAGTGTATATAAACTTTACTTATTTTTTTGCTCTAAATCATCAATCTCGGCATCACTTGGTTCGATGATGTCAATTTTGGGTTCGATAAAATCTTGTTCGTTGGCCAAAGTTTTATTCAAGGTCAAGACTAAAGCTGGCAACAACATCAAATTGGATAGCATTCCGAATAATAATGTTAGCGAAATCAATCCGCCAAGTGCTATTGTTCCGCCAAAACTGGACAACATAAACACCGAAAATCCAAAGAACAACACGATAGAAGTATAAAACATGCTCAGGCCGGCATCCGTAAATGTGGCGTAAACGGATTTGCGAATTTTCCAGTTATTTTTCTTTAATTCCTCGCGGTATTGCGACAGAAATCTTACGGTGTCATCCACCGAAAGACCAAACGCAATTCCGAAAACCAATATCGTCGACGGTTTCAGCGGAATGTCCAGAAAGCCCATGATTCCTGCGGTTAGCATTAACGGCAATAAATTAGGAATGATAGAAACCAACACCATTTTGAACGAACGGAACATAAAACCAATCAAAAGTGCGGTCAGGAAAAAGGCGAAAGCCAGCGACGAAAGTAAGTTGTCCAGTAGGTAACCGGTTCCTTTTTGGAAAACTAAAGCTTTTCCGGTGATGGTGACTTTATATTGATCTGGCGGGAAAATTTTATCAGCTTTCTTACGAATTTCAGCTTCAATTTTGGCAATATTATCGCCATTTTCATCGCGCATAAAAGTCGTGATTCGGGCAAATTGTCCAGTGGAATCTACATAGCTTTTCATCAGATTATCTTTCGAGTTTTTTGTAGCATTTTTAGCATACGACAAAATAAACGACTGTTCCTGTGACGTTGGCAATTCATAATAGTCTGGGTTTCCGTTATAATACGCTTGTTTGGAATATTTAATTAAATTGACAATAGAAATGGGTTTTGACAATTCCGGAATTTCATCAATGGTTTCCTCCAGTTCTTCCATTCGCCTAAGCGTAGACAATTTCATAACTCCTTTTTTGCGTTTGGTGTCAATCATGATTTCGAGGGGCATCACTCCATCAAATTCTTTTTCGAAGAAAACAATGTCTTCAAAAAAGGCTTCTTTTTTAGGCATGTCTTCAATTAAACTACCGGAAATGCGCATTTCGTAGATGCCTACAATGCTAATTACTAAAAGAATAACAGAAACGACATAAATTGAAAAGCGATTGTATTTTACGTTTCTCAGAATCCAATCCATAAAAACCTTCACATAATTGCGGTCTAGGTGTTCGATGTGGCGCTCTTTCGGGGCCGGAATATAACTGTGAAAAATAGGGATGACAATGATGCATAAAAAGAAAAGTGCCATAATATTGATAGAAGTCACGACGCCAAATTCCAGTAACAATTGATTATTAGAAGCCACAAACGTAGCAAAACCTATGGCCGTGGTGAGATTCGTCATCAAGGTTGCCATTCCTACTTTGGTAGTGACACGCTGTAATGCTTTGGCTTTATTGTGGTGAATTTTATATTCCTGATGGTATTTATTGGTCAGGAAAATACAATTCGGAATTCCGATTACGATGATTAATGACGGAACTAAAGCGGTCAAAACAGTGATTTCGTAGTTCAGTAATCCTAAAAATCCAAAAGACCACATTACCCCAATAATGACAATTACCATTGATATTAACGTCGCCCTAAAACTTCTAAAAAAGAAAAAGAAAAGCAGTGAAGTAACTAATAGTGAAGCTCCAATGAAGATACTTATTTCATCGGTGATGGTTTTTGCGTTTAGCGTCCGGATGTAAGGCATGCCTGAAACGCGCAGGTCGATTCCGGTTTCTTTTTCGAATGTTTCGACTGCGGGAACTAATTTATCCAGAATAAAATCTTTTCGGGCTGCTGTGTTTACAATTTTTTTATCCATGTATACGGCAGAGCGAATGCTTCCCGATCTTTTGTTGAAAAGTAATCCTTCGTAAAAAGGCAAATCATTGAATAGTTCTTTTTTGATCTTTTGAAGATATGCCGGATCAAGAGTTTTGCTTTGGTCCACAAAAGGAACGAGTTCAAAGGTTTGCAGCGAATCATTTTTTTGTAATTTCTTTAAGTCATTTAACGAAATTACTAAATCTACCGCTTTGTCTTCTTTCAGCGTATTCATCATTTTGCTCCAGGAAGCATAGGCTTTTGGGGTAAATATGGAGTTATCTTTTACACCGATGATGACTAGATTTCCCTCTTCGCCAAATTTATTTAGAAAAGCGTTGTACTCAATATTTACAATATTGTCATCTGGTAATAAATTGGCTTCGGTAAAAGTGAAATGGATATTTTTCCATTGTAGTGCTAAAAGCGCTGTTATCACAACAATAATGGATAACATCAAAATTCTATTTCTGAGGACAATTCGCGCTATTAATTCCCAGAATCCTAAACTAAACCACTTAATCATAAGTCAATATTAAAGGCGGTAAAGGTAGTCAAAACCACTATAAATCATTTATTTTAAAAGAAACTTTTTGTTGTTTTACCGGGCTAATTATACCCTTTTTTTATTTTACAATAAAATAATTTTGTGGCATATAAATTATACATTTGAATTTCTCATCTTTGTTTCTTTAAAGTTGGGAAAGTCCATATAAAAACAAATATGAAGAATTATAAAAACACACTATTTTATTTAAGTGTTACTGGCGGTTTTATAGCACTAATGTATTGGATTATAACTAAAGGGAAGCATTTAGAAGTTGCAGAAACGATAGTGACACCAGAAAGTGGAAACGGTTCCTGGAGTGATTTTTTAGCGTCGATTCAGCATAACTTCCAAGATCCTTTGGCTATCCTTTTGGCGCAAATTATTACGATTATTCTAGTTGCTCGTGTTTTTGGCTGGATTTTCAAGAAAATTGGTCAGCCTTCAGTAATTGGGGAAATTATTGCGGGTATTGTTCTAGGACCATCCTTACTGGGATTGTATTTTCCGGAATTTTCAATTGCTTTATTTCCTGTTGAATCGTTAGGAAACTTAAAGTTTTTGAGTCAGATAGGACTGATTCTTTTTATGTTCGTGATAGGGATGGAACTCGATTTAAAAGTGCTGAAGAACAAAGCAAATGAAGCCGTGGTAATCAGTCATGCGAGCATCGTCATTCCCTTTACTCTCGGGATTGGTCTGGCTTATTTTGTGTACAATCGATTTGCTCCTGAAGGAGTTAAGTTCCTTTCTTTCAGTTTGTTTATGGGAATTGCGTTGAGTATCACTGCTTTTCCAGTTCTGGCCAGAATCGTTCAGGAACGAGGAATTCATAAAACAAAGTTAGGCGCTATTGTTATTACATGTGCTGCTGCTGATGATATTACGGCTTGGTGTATTCTGGCAGTGGTCATTGCGATCGTGAAAGCAGGAACGTTCGTGAGTTCCTTATACATTATTATGTTGGCGGTACTTTATGTTGTAGCTATGATTTTTATTGTAAAACCATTTCTAAAAAGAATTGGGGATTTATATGGTTCCAAAGACAGTATTATAAAACCAGTTGTGGCGATCTTTTTTCTGGTACTTATTATTTCCTCGTATGCTACTGAGGTTATCGGTATTCATGCTTTATTTGGAGCGTTTATGGCGGGAGCCATTATGCCAGATGTTCCAAAATTCAGGACCATATTTATAGAAAAAGTAGAGGATGTGGCGTTGATTCTTTTACTGCCTTTATTTTTTGTATTCACAGGTTTGAAAACTGAAATTGGGCTGATCAATGATCCGTATTTGTGGAAAGTGACCGGTTTTATTATTCTGGTAGCGGTAGTAGGAAAATTTTTGGGGAGTGCATTGGCCGCCAGATTTATAGGGCAAAGTTGGCGGGATAGTTTGACAATTGGCGCTTTGATGAATACCAGAGGTTTGATGGAATTGATTGTGTTAAACATCGGGTTGGAGCTTAAAGTGTTGACTCCTGAAGTCTTTACCATGATGGTCATTATGGCTTTGGTCACTACTTTTATGACAGGTCCGGCCTTAGATCTCATCAATTATATTTTTAAAACTAAAGATGGGGTTGAGATTTTGGAACCATCAAATGATAACAAATACCGAATTTTAATTTCATTTGGAAACAATGAAAAAGGAAAATCGTTGCTTCGATTGGCCAATAGTTTGATAAAAAAACAGAAAAACACTTCCAGTGTTACCGTCATGCATTTGTCTTTAAGTGATGAGGTACATACTTTTAACATGGAAGACAAAGAAAAAAATAGTTTTTATCCTATTGTTGAAGAATCCCATCTCCTGAAACAGGACATCACCACGATTTTTAAAGCAACGATGGATATTGAAACTGAAATTGCCGATGTAGCCAATCAAGGCGACTATGACTTGTTATTGATAGGTCTAGGGAAATCTATTTTTGAAGGGACTATTCTTGGAAAAGTAATTGGCTTTACCACACGGATCATCAATCCGGATCGTTTGATTGATAAGTTTACCGGCAAAGAAGGCTTGTTTGAAAACTCGCCCTTTGATGAAAGAACCAGACAGATTATTTCTAAAACCAAGATGCCAATAGGGATTTTGATCGATAAAGATTTACAGCACGTAAACCATATTTTTATTCCAATTTTTAGCCCTGAAGACTCTTTTTTGATTGATTATGTGCAAAAATTAATTTACAACAACAATTCTAAAATTATTCTTTTGGATGTAAATGGGCATCTTACGACTAATTTTGTCATGAAGAGCGCTATTGATTCTTTGGAGCAAAAATACCCAAATAACATTGGTTTGATAACCGATAAAATCATTAAAAAGGAATTTTTAGATCAGCAGGATTTAATGGTAGTCAGTCTTGAAAGTTGGAAAGACTTGGTGGACTCCAGAAGCACTTGGCTGAGCGGCGTTCCTTCGGTATTAATTTTAAAACAATAATATGAACTGGATTTTATTAATTTTAGGAGGTCTTTTTGAAGTGGGTTTTGCCACTTGCTTGGGCAAAGCCAAGGAAAGTTCCGGAATGGCAGCCACATTCTGGTTGTGCGGATTCTTGATTTGTCTGGCAATAAGCATGGGATTACTTTACAAAGCCACACTCACTTTGCCTATAGGCACCGCATACGCGGTTTGGACTGGAATAGGAGCAGTGGGAACCGTATTGGTTGGAATTTTTGTGTTTAAAGAACCAGCTGATTTTTGGAGAATATTTTTCATCACTACTTTGATCAGTTCTATTATAGGATTAAAATTTGTTTCGAGTCACTAAAGTCCTATATTGAGAACGAAGCTTATTTTGACAGCAATATTATCTTGAAATTTACTCAACTGATTGGGTCCATACCGGTAAAACCCACCTAATCCAAGTCCTTTGTAAATTTGATTTAGTTCGATTCCCGATTCGAAATACCCTTTGTTCAGTGTCTTATAATCCAGTCCGATGTGCTGCTCCGGGTTTTGTAAATTACCCCAAGCCACGCGGGATACAATGACTAAAGACGGTTTTATTTTTTTGAATAATGTGACACGGCTAAACCCGTGCTTGAATTGAAAATAGGCATATTGACTGGAGAAAAACTCATTGAAAAACATGGTTTCAAAACTGTTTTTGCCTGAAAAAGTGATCCTTTGAATGATAGTTTCTTTGGTAATATTATTAGGCGAGGTGTTGTACAAATGAGTTAAGGGTATTGCGCCAAAAGAATATCCTGCCTCGAAAAGTAAGCTTGTTTTTTGACCGTTTAAATATTTTTTTTCATACTCTGTTTTAAAATCTATTTTGCTAAACTCAAAATCATTTTGCCAGATCTTGGGGAGGGATTGGGTGTATTGAAACGTAAATTTAGGAAAACGTTTTTCAACCTCAATTCGTCCCGTAGGCGTTTGCATATAATCACTAAATGGATTCCAGCGCAAAGAAACCATCGCAGTAGTCATCACGTAATTAGGATATAATTTTCCGTTTAAATTGAAAATATAATTGAATTGTGGCTCCACAGCCGTTCTAGAGAGTTCCCATAAACTTTCGGTTTTTGGAATGATTTTAGTCTCTATAAATGTTTTCCAAGTTACATAATTATAAAAAGTACTGATGTTTATAGGTCTGGGATCATAAATTTTAAAAGGCTTTTTGTCAATTGCAAATACGGTGCTGGCAATTTCTCGAAGATCATCCGTATAGGAAACTCCTATCCAGGAATTAGTAAATTTCCCTACACGTGCTGCGATGCCTAAGTTATACTTAAAATCATCATCTTTTGTTCCGTAAGCGGTGTAGCCTTCGACTCTGAAATTTTTTGAAAATCGTTCGTTTGTAGTGCCCCCAATTCCCAATCTAAATCCTTCGTAGTTATTATAGCTAAACAATTTACGTAAGTCTAAATCGAATTTTCCTATAGGTAAATACCCGTTGATAATTTTCCTGCCAAAACGGAGGCGGCTTTCAATTCTTTTTTTGATCGAAATACTGTCGAGTGCTAGATAGGTCTTTTTGCTTCGGCTGTCTAAGCTGTCTTTTCTGTAGGTGTCCCAAAAAGCTTCTGGTTTATTAACTGCATCGTCTTTGATTTCGATAGTGACGGCTGATTTTTTTATTTGGATCGGTATGTTATACTGGATTTCAAAATTGTTGGTTTGCGACAATAAATAGGTGAAATCCGAGGCTGTTTTTTTTCGTTCTTTAAAATCGTTTTCTACATCACCATCAAATTGAATCGTTCCGCCAAGGATTTTTATATCGTCATCATTTTTGCCCTTTACAATTTTAAAGGTTTTGTCCGTTGGAAACCATAATTTTTCACTGGGAATGTACTTAAAGTTATGAATTCCACTAATGTCAAGAACGCCTTTTATGCGCATTACTGCTTTGGCGACAGCAAAATTATTTTGGTCAATATAAAGTACGCCTTCCAGTCCTGACTCTCTTCTTTTTTTCTTATTCTTGAAGTAAATCATGTAGGTGTTTCTGCCGTCAATGATCAGGGAATCCAACAGTTTATAGTTGTAATCTTTTAGGGCATCATTGGCAATGGGGCTGTTGTACTTGGTCTCAAAAAGTTCGTAACGGGAATCGTAAATAGAGAAGGACTGCAAATTAAATGCAATGATTTCATAAACAGGTTGCTTGAAACCCGCCATTTTGGTACCTAATATAGTTTCTTTTAATGTGCTATTAGCAAATTGATATTGTGATACTTTTTCAGTTTGAAACAGATGTTGCTGACGTACGATATCTTTAAACTTATACTCGGAAGAGTCAATTTTTGAGAACTGATCACCGCTTGATTTTTGGACAAAAACAGAATCGATTCTCCCGTCAATGGAGTCAGGATTTGCGCTTACAATGAGTTTATTATAGGATTTAAACTCGAAACTGTAGAGTTTTTTTTGGGGGTTATTATTGTCTTTATTTTCGATCGCCTTTCGGATAATTGCCAAAGCTGGGTTTTCGTCTGGAACCACCACCTCATTCAGACCATCTGTTTTTTGAGACAGCATGACCACATAATAATTTTTGTTTTTCTCGATGGCAATCCGGGCTTTGGTGAAACCAATATATGAAACATCAAAGGCTGTAAAGGGAATTGGAGTAACGATACTAAACTTCCCATCCACATCAGAGATGGAGTTTATACCGTCAGTTGTAGTAATCGTAGCAAATGGTAATGGTTTATTGGTTGTAGACTCTTTCACAATTCCATTGACTTGAAACTGCGCCTGTAGCGAAAGCGTTAAAAAAAAGAAGAACACACACAATTGCTTCATAAATAGGGTTTACTGCAAAACGGGTATAATCTCATTTTGGTATCGCAAAAGTAACAATAAAAAAATCCGTTCCCCTAAGCGAACGGATTTTTAATAGGATTTGAAAAGGAATTACACTTTCATGATTTCAGCTTCTTTAACCACTAAAAGTTCATCTATTTTGCGGAAATAACTATTGGTTAAGTTTTGAACTTCTTCTTCGGCACTTTTGCAAATGTCTTCTGATGTTCCGTCTTTTTCTAATTTTTTGATCTCAGTGTTAGCATCTTTTCTGGCATTTCTGATACCCACTTTAGCGTCTTCGGCTTTCTCCTGCTTGCGCGAGCGCAATGTCATTAAGTTAAGGAATTTTATATTGCATCTTTTTGATTTTTAAGCACTAAAGGTCGAATTCGATTTCTATA